>JARROD010000147.1:0-8661 GCA_037384225.1 Exilibacterium sp. | reverse complement strand
CCAAGTTTAAGTATCCCTATTATTGCAGCTCTGTAATTTAGTAAACTTCAAAAAATGGCGTTGTTCATCGTTTCGTCCATTGTCAGGTCCGAGGAGGCGAAACGATGAACAAAGCCCAAAAAACAGTGAACCCTCTCGTTGCATGAATTTCAATGCCAACGTTAACCCCACTACCGGCCCGTCGCTCCACTGCTCGTCCAGTTTAGGCAACCGAGTGGAAAATAAGAAAACACTCAGAGGGTGGAAAACAGAATTCTTAAACAGCAATACATGCAGAATAAAATCACAGGTGATCTATGACAAGCATTGACTGGCACGGCAGAGCCAAACAAGCGCAGCTCAATATCCGCAACTTTATCGATGGCGGATACCAGGAAATCGGCGGCGATGAACGTATTACCAAGCATTTCGCCGGCGACGGCCGCTTCCTCTACGAATTTGGCCGGGGTACCACAAAAGAAGTTAATCGCGCGGTAGCCGTCGCCCACACAGCTTTTAAGGATGGCCGCTGGAGTAAACTGCCGGTATATCAGCGCAAAGCCGTTCTACAAAAACTCGCCCAGCTGATAGAAGAGCACAAAGAAATATTTGCCCTCTATGAATGTCTGGACGTGGGCAAGCCCATCACCAATGCCCTGGGCGATGTTGCCACCGCCGCGGCCTGTTTAAGGGGCTACGCCGAAAACGCCGATAAACTCCTATCCCCCGCCGGGGCCAACGCCAACGGCGCTAACTTCGCCTACCAACTGCGCAAACCAATTGGTGTAGTCGGCGGTATTATCGGTTGGAACTTCCCACTGGTTCTTGCGGCGCAAAAAGTGGGGCCGGCATTGGCTATGGGCAATAGCCTGGTCCTGAAACCCTCCGAATTCACTTCTCTGTCCGCCGGACTGTTGGCGGAACTGGCGATGGAAGCCGGTGTGCCATCCGGTGTCTTTAACCTGGTTCACGGCGCCGGAGCAACGGTGGGAACCACCCTGGCCCAGCACCCCGATGTGGGCATGCTTACCTTCGTTGGCAGCAGTGCTACCGGCAAACAGATTATGATCGCGGCCGGACAATCCAATATGAAACGCGTGCAGTTGGAATGCGGCGGCAAGTCTCCCTTTCTTGTGTTCGATGATTGCCCCGAGGATCTGGACTTTATCGCTCATGATATTGTAGCCGACACTGCCTTTGTCAATCAGGGGGCGCTCTGTGTGTCCAGTTCACGGCTGCTGCTACAGGAAAGTATCAAGGATAAGCTGATACCGAAAATTATTGAGCAGGCCGGAAAGCTGCAACCCAAAAATCCACTCGACGCCGATACCACTTTTGGTGCGATTATGAACCAAGCCCATATGCACAAGGTGTTGGGTTATATCGAAAGCGGTAAGCAGGAGGGAGCCGAGTTGGTTTACGGCGGCAATCAAGTAAATCGGGAAAGCGGCGGTTATTATATTGAACCTACGATTTTCAATCAGGTAAACCCGAATCAGAAAATCGCTCAGGAAGAAATTTTTGGCCCGGTGTTGTCTATCTTTACCTTCAAAGATGAAGAAGAAGGCATCCAACTCGCAAACGATACCAGTTATGGGTTGGCGGCTTACGCAACAACACAAAACCTCGGTCGAGTGCAACGTCTGGCACATGGAATTAATGCCGGTTCATTGACAATTCTCGGTACATCGACGCTATCGGCCGGTGGCGTCGGTGGTATCAGTTTTGAACCGCAGAAGGAATCCGGAATCGGTGCTGATTTTGGTATGGAGGGGATGAAGTCCTATACGGTTGCCACAACGGTCAATACATGGACCTGAGACCGATTCGCGACCTTGTAAGGACCGTGCACGGTCCTTTATATCCTTAATGAACGGACTTTCTATGGCATCCAAAGATGACAGCCTGTATCGCCGGAACCGTGGCGGGGTTGTGTTTCCTATTCCCGCCACTTCGGTTTTAGAGCGGTATTTTCAGGGGCGCAAAGTCGGTGGGATTGAAACGGAACGGCGGGTAATCCCTCTCGGTTATAAAGGTTGGCAGTATCCGGATTGTCGGCCCAGGCGTAGCGCACTCTAACAAGCCCGGGACTGTCCGGCCGTTTTATCGTCACATGATTATTTTCCAACGTCGCCTCGCCCCATTGGTAGGGTTCACCCTCTGTGGCGATGGCAAAACCCTGCAACTTTCCACCCCTGGCCGTCAGGCCGCTGCCGGTGTGGTCGAAATAGAGTCTCGCTTCACCCTCCCCGAGCGTCATACAGCGAAACACCGGGCCGGAGTAAACCAGGTCTTCTCCGTAGACGAGATGTCTGGCCGCCAGGGCCAACCGCTCCCCCACCGTTTTTTTGTTCAACGGGTGGATATCATTCCATTCCCCTACATCTATGGCTACCGCCATAGCTGTATTCTCTACCGCCAGGGTTTTAGCCTGAGCTTCGCGCAACTCCGCCAAGGCGCTTTCCCCGGGCTTATCCTTCGCTTCCCGGAAGTTGGCGAGCTGTACCAGGATAAAAGGCAGGTCAGGCTGCTTAAAGAGCCGGCGCCAGTCTTCGATCAGGGCCGGCATCATCCGCGCGTACTCCTGCGCGCGACCGATATTGGACTCGCCCTGATACCAGATCACCCCCTTGATAGCGGTGCGTTCCAGGGGCGCGACCATAGCGTTGTAAAAACCCAGTGGTTTGCTAGGAGTCACAAATTTGGGACGGGGAGCCGGCTCGACAACCACACCGACCCGGTAGCGCCAGCTTCCGCTTAAATCGTATTTTTTACCATCGAATTCCAGCCAGTAGGGTTTGTCGGCAACAAAACCGCCGTTCCCGGCAACGCCGGTTACCCTGACGGCAATGGTGTTTTTCCCGGCTTTTAAAATCCCCGGTCCGACCTGGTAGTACCGCAGCGGATTGCGATAAGAAGTGCGGCCGACTTCCACACCATTCACATAGACGATGTCAGCAACGACAATGACTCCCAACAACAGTCGCGCCGTCCTGCCGGCCGCCTCCGCAGGCAGCGAGATGGTTTTCCTGAACCAGACAACACCGCTGATATCCCCCACTTCCGTATCCGCCCAGTAGCCGGGTACAGACATCGTCTTCCAATCGGATTCCCGTAAATCAGGTGCATACCATTTTTTCACGGTATTAATGCCGCGATCCCCCTGATTTATTTTCGCATACCAGCTGTCCCGCGCTAGCTTGTCATTTTCCTCTAGCGATTTCAGGTAAGCTTTATCGCGGTACCTCACGGCTGTGTTCAAACGCTCGGGAAACGCCCGTAGCGCCTCCTCGCTCATCCAACACTCCGCCATCGAACCGTCCACGGCGTTCATGATAATCCCGATAGGCACTGATTGACTGGCGTGTACAGACTTGGCAAAGAAGTAAGCGACGGCCGAAAAACGGCCAATATGTTCAGCATCCGCTGCCACCCACCCGCCGCCCGTAAAATCCTGGTGCGGCACTGCGAAGTCGTACTCCAGCGGCACTGTAAACTGTCTGATCTTAGGATTGTTCACCCTAGCGACTTCATCGGCATAGGTATATTTAACCAGCTCCATGGGCAATTTCATATTGGACTGTCCGGAAGCCAACCACACATCGCCAAAATAAATATCGGATAAGCTGACCTCATCAGTTCCGCGAATATCAATTTTGTGCGGCCCCCCCGCTTTTTGCGGCGCAATCCGCAGACTCCACTTGGTGTTTTTTGCTCTAGTCTCCCCCAGTTTCCTGCCATCCAGATAAACACCTATCACCTCTCCTTCATCCGCCCATCCCCAAATGGTTACCGGGGTATTTCTCTGCAACACCGCCCCATCACTGATTATTTTCGGGAGACGAACACCGGCATGTAAATCGGGGCAATTCAACGAAACAATTAAAATGCCTGCAAATACGAGTAAATGTTGAATCTTCATGGATGTCCGGGTTTCAGATTAATCATTATTATTTAATGACTAGCACCTAAAATACATCGGCGCCACCGGACTCGCTCCCTTTTCTATTAACGATGCTTACGCCGTCGACAACTTGATCGCTCGGGTGAAGGACGACTAAATCCCCTTCCTGCACACCGCTCAGCACTTCGGCTTCCAGATCGTTTCTGTGACCAAGTTCAACCCGGCGTTTTCGGGCCCTCCCGCTGTCGTTGACAAACACGGCCCAATTACCGGTATAAGAGTCGTCGTCGGTGGTGTCGCGAAACAGCGCTATAAGCGGCAGCTTTAACACATCGGCGTTTTTCCATAGCAGGATGCGCACGTCCAACTGGTAAGCGTGCCCCAGGCGTTGCCACTGTTCGTGGGGGCTGGTGAAATCGATGATGACATTGACCCGTTGCTCTTCGATTCCCAGTGCGGATATCTTGGTGAAGCCGACCGGCTCGACCCGCCGCACCCGCCCCTGTAAGGATTCGTCGCCACCCCAGTTTTCAATAATGACCTCCTGGCCGGCCTTTACCTTCACCGCCTGTGAAGAATGCAGTTCGACAATGATCTCCAGATCGCTGGGATCGCCGATGGAGACCAGCGCTTCGCCGCTGGCGACCACGGCCTCGCTTTCCCGATACAGATGCAGAACACGCCCGCCCACCGGTGCGGAAAGCCGGATGCACTCGCAATTGCCGTGGGATTGCTGTGCCTGCGCCGGCGACAGCAGCAGCGCCCGCGCCCGTTCCAATTCGTAGCTGCGCACCTGCAGTGCCGCCTGGGCCTGGGCCAGCGCCGCGCGCTGGGTTTTAAACGCGCGCTCGGCTTCATCCAACTCGCGCTGGGAAATGGTCTTGTCTTTGATCAGCCCCTTGGCGCGGGTTAACTCCGCGCGGGCGAAGTCCAGTTCCGCCTGCACCCGATTGACGTCTGCCCGCGCCAGTTCCATGGCCGCCTGCGCCGACTGTATCTCGGCCTCGGCCTGCACTTCGCTTCGGGGGTCGAGAAACTGCGAATCGGCGGGTTCGATTTCGGCAATCAGTGTCTCGCCAAACGTCGTCGGATCGCCCACATTGACCTTAATACGCCGCAGCCTTCCCGACACCGGCGCCGAGAGAATATACACGTCCCGCACCCGGGTTTTGCCCTCTTCCTCCACACTGACCCGCAATTCGCCGCGCTCCACCCGCGCCAGGTCGACGGCAATGGGGCGCGGCCAGAAGCTGTAGACCAGCCCAAGGACTAAGAGCGTTCCCACTGCCCCCCAGATGACCATTCGCTTGGTTTTTACCTGCGTTATCTTCAACAAAGCTACTCCCTCGTTTTTAACACCCGCATCAGATCGAGCCTGTCGACGCGACGCCGTACTAACGCCGCGGACAGAACCGCCGCCGACAACGTGATAATGACAGCAATCCCGTAGGTCGAGGCGTCAATCACCAACGGCACCCGAAACAATTCCGTATCGAATGAGTTGGACATGGTCCAGCTCAACAACCATCCGACCGCGCACCCGACCGGTAGGCCAAAGAAAATCAGCAACGCCACTTCGCCCAGTAAAATGTAGGAAATCTCGCCGCGGGTAAACCCGAGCACCCTTAGGGTGGCCAGTTCTCTGCCGCGCTCTGATAGCGCGATGCGGGTGCTGTTATACGCGATACCAAAACTCAGCAGTGCAGCCAGCGCCGAAAACACGCCGACAAAAAACAGCAGAAACTCCCCCAGGGTATCGTAGAAGGCGTCGACGGCAGCTTTGCGCAGCATCACCGCACTGACCGTCGGCAGTTGTTTGAGGTGGGTAAACAGCGCCTGCTCGCGGTTTTTGTCTACCCGCACATTGGCGTATTCCAGACTCGGTCGCTCTTTCAATAACCGGTTCAACGCCGCCAGACTCATATAAGCGGGCATGGCGATATAGGTATCGAAAATGTCCACCACCGGCAGCCAACCCTCGGGACGGCGGCCTTCCAGTATTTTTACCCACACCCTGTCGCCGGTGCTGACATCAAGTTTCCGCGCCAGGCGGCTGGCCAGCACCACCCCGGCCCCGGGCACAGGCAGCGTGCGCTGGCGCCGGTCATCGTAGATGGGCCAGAGCCTGGCATCCGGTTCAATGGCGGTAATGGCGCCGCGGTGTAGCCGCTTGCCGCGGCTGATTTCAGCCGGGACGATACGCATCGGTTCAGCGGCCATCACCGCGGGCATGCGTTCGAACTCGTGTATGGCGTTGCTGGCTTCCGGTTCCGTCAGGCCGATAGTCAGGTCCTGGCGCTGGGCGTTGAAAAAATAGACCTGGGCGATATGATCGATGGCGTCGAACCACTGCAACGCCATCACCATCAATCCCACCGACATGGCGATGCCGGTGGCGGTAAACAGCGATCGCAGTGGCCGCCGCCCGAGTTGCCGAAAAGCGATGCGCGAAGGCTGGTCCAGCCAGCGACCGAGAGCGCTCGCTCCCAGCCAGCGCTGCTGGTAGGAAGGCGGCGCGGGCGGAATCATAGCCTCGGCCGGCGGCAGTCGAGCGGCCCTGAGCACGGCCCCCAGCGCGCCGATCAGTGCGGCGGTAAGGCTGACCAGCGCGCCGATCACAAATATCGTCGGGGCGGGCCTGTAAATAAGCAGCGGAAAACGGAACAACTCATCAGTGTACATCTCGGTGGTATGACGGCCGAGTACCATACCCAGCAACCCGCCCACCACCACCCCGAGCACACCGATTGCCAACACCATCTTGGTGTAATGCCAGGCGATGGCGGCTTTGCTGTAACCAAATGCCTTGAGCAACCCAATCTGTTCGCGCTCGACGGCGATCAGGCGCAGAAAAACCATATTGGTGAGAAACGCGGCGACAGCGAGAAAAATCGTCGGCAACAGCACCGACATGGTTTTCAGCTGTTCGATCTCATTCATCACGAACCAGTTCGAAACCTGATTGTCCCGCGCAATGGCGCTGGTGCCACCGAATCTTTCCAGCAGGGCGTCGAGTCGCGGTACCACCGTTTCCGGTGCCACTCCGCGCAGCAGCGTCAGAGATATATCGTTGAAAGCGCCGTCGAGATCATAGGCCGCCTCCAGTGCCTCGCGCCCCATCCACAGCACCCCAAAGCGTTTGTCGTCGGGAAGCAGCGCCCCCGGCCCCAGGGCGTAGATAAATTCCGGACTCAGCGCCGTACCGACAATTTTAAGGCGCCGTTTGTGGCTGTTCATAATCACACTGAGATAATCCCCCGGTGCCAGTGCGTGAGCTTCGGCAAAGGGCTCGTTAACAATCACTTCGTCGGGCGCGTCGGCCTCGACCCAGCGACCGGTGCGCAGCACCAATTGATTGAGGCGCGGCTGGCCGCGTTCGGGGATCGAAGTCAACTGACCGATCACCGGTTCGGGAAAATCCGCCACATCAATGGTCGCATAGCGGCTGATACGGTCATCCACCCGCTGCACACCGGGCAGTTCGCGGATGCGCGCGACCAGGGTTTCCGGCGCGCGGGTGACATGGGCGAACAGGTCGCCGAAGCGGTAGCGTTCGTAGTAGGCCTGAGTGGTTTCATAGAGCGCGTCGCGGGTCGAGACCGCCATCACCAGGGTGGCCACACCGGAGGCGATCACCATAGCCACCGCCAGTACCTGGCCGCGCAGACGCCACAGGTCGCGCCACAGTTTCAGATCGAGAACGTTCACCACACCAACTCGCTGGCCGGGCAGCGCTCGCGGTTGATATCAATACCGGAAATATTGCCGTCGGCGATACGCAACACCCGGTCGGCCATTTTCGCCACCACCGCGTTGTGGGTTATAACGGCCGTAGTTGTGCCCAGTTCCCGGTTAACCTGCTCGATGGCGTCCAACACCAGCACCCCGGTCTCATGATCGAGGGCGCCGGTGGGTTCATCGCAGAGCAGAATTTCCGGCTGTTTGGCAATCGCGCGGGCAATCGCCACCCGCTGCTGTTCACCGCCGGACAATTGGGAGGGAAAATGATCCAGCCTATGTTGCAGGCCCACCAGTGCCAGCGCATCTTCCGGTTTGAGGGGATGGGGGGCTATTTCGGTAACCAGCGCGACATTTTCCCGCGCCGTCAGGCTGGGAATCAGGTTGTAGAACTGAAACACAAAGCCCACATGGCGGCGGCGAAACCGGGTCAGTTCAGCATCGCTCGCCGAACTGATCGACCGGCCTTTGAACAGCACCTCGCCGCCGCTGGGCAAATCCAGCCCACCGAGAATATTGAGCAGGGTGGATTTACCGCTGCCGGACGGCCCCAGTAGCACCACCATTTCCCGCGCGCGCAGTTGCACATCGACGCCGCGCAGGGCTCTGACTTCGATGGTGCCGGTGAGATAGGTTTTTGTCAGATTGCGGGCGACGAGAATGGCTTCGGTCTCGCCCTTATTTTTAACAATGGTATTATCTTGTGCAACGGCATTGTCATTGTCATCGTCATTAGCTTTGCCACTGTCATCAGTCGGCATACCAGTCGGGTCCCCTAATCGGGTTTTCACAATACGAACAACCGTGCATCAAGTTACTGTAATTGCGACCCGGAGCCCTTGACACGGATCAAAGAACGTCTGTTTCCCGAGCCAGATCCTCGAGCTGACGGCACACCTAAGGGACGTGCACGAAATAACTTCCGGCCCCTATATCAGTACTAAAAAGGGGTTTCGAGGCGCCCGTCTGGTGTCGTTGCGAAAACGCCGGCATAGTGGGCCTACGTCAAGTTTTCGCAACGGCGCCAGGCGGGATGGATC
>JARROD010000146.1:0-15608 GCA_037384225.1 Exilibacterium sp. | reverse complement strand
TTTGTTTAAAGAAGGTGCTTATGTGGAAGCAGGGACACAGCTTTACCTGGTCGATCCCGCTTCCTACGAGGCTGAACTGGCCACCGCCAAAGGGGAACTGGCGGTGGCGCAGGCCAACGCCCACAGTGCCCGCCTGAAAGCGCAACGTTACCGCACCCTGGTTAGTACTAAGGCGGTCAGCCAGCAGGAAGCCGATGAGGTCGAGGCGGCCTGGAAAAGCGCACAGGCAGAGGTGAAAGCGGCCGAGGCTCGGGTCAAGAGCGCTCAGATCAACGTGGATTATACGCTGATCTCCGCCCCCATTTCCGGCATCATCAGCCGCTCTGCCTTCACGGAGGGAGCGCTGGTATCAGCGCAGCAGGAGACCGCGTTGGCCACTATTCACCAGTTGTCGCCCGTCTATGTGGATATTCAACAACCGGTAGTGGAGCTGTTGAAAATGAAACGGCTGCCCGCCCTCAAAGTGCCAAGCGTTACTCTACAGCTTGAGGACGGTACTTCCTACGGGGAAGCCGGCAAGCTTCAGTTTTCGGAAGTCAGTGTCAACATGGGCACCGGCACAGTCAATACCCGGGCGGTGTTTGAAAACAACGGTGGCCTGTTGCTTCCCGGTTTGTTTGTGCGGGCGACGATCGTGAGTGAGAGCCTGGAGCAGGCTATTCTCGCACCTCAACAGGGTATTGCTCGCCAACCTAATGGCGCGACCACCGCGCTGGTTGTCAATGACGAGGGCATTGTCGAAACCCGCAGCGTCGAGGTTGTCCGCGCCATTAAAGACAAGTGGCTGGTGAAGTCGGGGCTCGCTGAAGGGGACCGTCTGGTGGTCAGCGGATTGCAGAAGATAAAGCCCGGCGTCAAGGTCAATGCGATAGAGCGGGATAAAACCCTGGCCGCCACCGGCGACCGGTCCTAAGGAGCCAGGATCTATGGCAAAGTTTTTTATCGACAGACCCATTTTCGCCTGGGTTATCGCGCTGGTGATTATGCTGGCTGGCAGCTTGTCCATTTTCAGGCTGCCGGTGCAACAGTATCCCAGTATTGCGCCACCTGTTATCAGCATTAGCGCAAGCTATCCCGGTGCCTCGGCGAAGACGTTGGAAGACAGTGTCACCCAAGTTATAGAACAGAATATGACCGGGCTGGACAACCTGCTTTATATGTCTTCACAGAGTAGCAGCTCCGGCAGGGCCTCTATTAACCTGACCTTCGCCGCGGACACGGATCCGGATATCGCTCAGGTCCAGGTGCAGAATAAGCTGTCGCTGGCAACACCCTTATTGCCCGAGGAAGTACAGCGACAGGGCATTAGTGTAAACAAGGCCTCCGGCTCCTTTTTGATGGTGGTCGGGCTGGTGTCGGAAGACGGCAGTCTGAACCGCAATGACCTGTCCGATTTCGCTAACAGCCAGATTAAGGAACCGTTGTCGCGGGTCACCGGGGTCGGCAATATCCGTGTGTTCGGCACCCAATACGCCATGCGTATCTGGCTACAGCCCGAGAAGCTGACCGCCTACGGGTTGACGCCGCTGGATGTGAGTAGTGCAATCTCTGTACAGAATAACCAGTTTGCCAGTGGTGAATTGGGGGGATTGCCAGCGGTTGATAACCAGCAGCTCAATGCTACCATCATCGCCCAGACTCGCCTGGAAAGTGTCGCGGAGTTTGAAAATATCCTGCTCAAGGTCAACGCCGATGGTTCACAGGTGCGCCTCAAGGATGTCGCCCGCGTGGAGCTGGGGGCGGAGAGCTACGCCGCGGACGGCCATTACAACGGCAGCCCCGCCAGCGGTGTGGCGATTCAACTGGCCAGTGGCGCCAATGCCATGGAGACCGCCGCCGCGGTGAATGAACGCCTGGAAGAATTGTCAGCTTTTTTCCCCGAAGGGGTGAAAATCGTTTACCCCTACGACACCACACCGTTTATAAAAATCTCCATCGAAGAGGTCGTGCAAACACTGGTTGAGGCCATAGGGTTGGTGTTTCTGGTGATGTACCTGTTTCTGGGGAATTTTCGCGCCACGTTGATTCCCACCATCGCCGTGCCGGTCGTGTTGCTGGGTACCTTCGGTGTCATGGCGGCGTTCGGTTACAGTATCAACACGCTGACTATGTTCGGTATGGTGTTGGCCATTGGTCTGCTGGTGGATGACGCCATCGTTGTGGTCGAAAACGTCGAACGGGTGATGGATGAGGAGGGACTGCCGCCGCGGGAGGCCACGCGTAAATCCATGGACCAGATTACCGGCGCCCTGGTGGGGATTGCGTTGGTGCTGTCGGCGGTTTTTGTACCCATGGCCTTTATCAGTGGTTCCACCGGGGCCATTTACCGGCAGTTTTCGCTGACTATTGTCACCGCCATGCTGCTGTCTGTATTGGTGGCATTGATTCTGACACCGGCACTTTGTGCGACTCTGCTGAAACCCGTGAAAAAGGGTGAACACAGCCAGCAGCGTGGTTTTCTGGGTTGGTTTAACCGCCGCTTCAGACACGCGACCCAGCGCTATGAGCGCGGCGTCGCCGGGACCCTTAAACGCTCGGGCCAACTGGTGACCGTGTATATTGTTATCGTGGCGGTGTTAGGGATTCTTTATACCCGATTGCCCACCTCCTTTCTGCCCGACGAGGACCAGGGGATACTGTTGACACTGGCGCAGTTGCCACAGAGCGCAACACAGGAGCGTACAGCGGCGGTGATGAAGCAGGTTGAATCCCACTACCTCAACGACCCCGGTATCGACTCTGTGTTTACGGTGGCAGGTTTCAGCTTTGCCGGCCAGGGGCAGAATATGGGGATCGCCTTCGTAAAACTCAAACCCTGGGCCGAGAGAACCGATCCCAGCCTTTCGGTGGATGCCATTATCGGTCGCGCTTGGGGTGTGTTCGGGCAGATTCGCGATGCCATGGTCTTCCCTGTCAATTTGCCGCCGATCCCGGAACTCGGCACCGCGTCCGGTTTCGACCTCATGCTTCAGGACCGCAATAGCCTCGGCCATGAGAAGTTGATGGCAGTTCGCAATCAGTTGTTGGGGATGGCGGCGCAGGATTCTCGTTTGGCGCGGGTCAGGCCCAACGGTATGGAGGATGTGCCAATATTTCGAATCGATATCGACTACGAGAAGGTAAAATCGCTGGGACTGAGTATCAGCGATGTCAACAAAACCTTAAGCACCGCGTGGGGAGCTGCCTATGTCAACGATTTTATCGATCGCGGGCGGGTGAAAAAGGTTTACCTGCAGGCGGATGCCCGCTATCGCATGCTGCCGGAAGATCTCAGTTATTGGTATGTTCGCAATCAAAATGGGGACATGGTGCCTTTTACATCCTTCAGCACGACCCGCTGGGAGTACGGTTCTCCGCGCCTGGAACGCTATAACGGTGTTCCGGCATTGAACATTCAGGGTGAGGCCGCCCCCGGCCTCAGCACCGGTGAGGCGATGATGGCGATCGAGGATATCGTCGCTAAATTGCCGGCCGGGGTAGGCCTGGAATGGACCGGCATGTCTTACCAGGAGCGGATCGCCGGTTCCCAGGCACCGGCGCTCTACGCCATTTCGCTGTTGGTGGTTTTCCTGTGTCTGGCGGCGCTCTACGAGAGTTGGATGGTGCCAGTGGCCGTGTTGTTAGTGGTACCTCTGGGTATTCTGGGTGCCTTGCTGGCGGCTACCTTGCGGGGGCTGAGCAACGACGTTTATTTCCAGGTCGGGTTGTTGACGACCATTGGCCTGTCGTCGAAAAACGCTATTTTGATCGTCGAATTTGCCAAATCTCAATACGAACGCGGCAAAGGGCTGACGGCGGCGGCCATCGAAGCCGCACGCCTGCGCCTGCGACCGATTATCATGACATCCATGGCTTTTATTCTGGGTGTGTTGCCTCTGGCTACCAGTACCGGCGCCGGCGCCCAGGGCCGGCAGGCGATCGGCACCGGTGTGATCGGCGGTATGCTGGCGGCGACTTTCCTGGCGATCTTCTTTGTGCCGATGTTTTATGTGTTGGTGGTGCGCTTGAGTGGGCGCTGGCGAAAGGATTCGGCGCCGTTGCCGGGGGGCGTGCACAGTGGCCAGCACGCTGAGGGTTAGAACTTTATCGCCGCCGAGAACGCCAACAGGTTCCAGCGCTGACTGGTCTCGGTGGCGGGGGGATTTTCCAGTAACGACAACCAGCCTGTGCCGGATACCCGGTGCCACTCCGCCCGCACCATCACATTTTGGGCCAGGTCCCAGCGCACACCGAACGTCCAGTCACGGGCGAAGCGGTAGTGGTTGGGCAGGCCGGTTTGCGCTTCGAAGTCTCTGCCTTCGGGATCGTCATCGTTCCAGGTCAGAGAATCGTAGCGCAGCAGTACTTCCCAGCGCGGAGTCAGGCGGTAGATCCCCTGATAAAGTAACTATTGCCGGTAAAATCAATATCCCGGGGCGCGCCAAACCGATCCAGGCGGGTTGATCGGCGCGCGTATTCGGCGGTCAGACTCCAGCGTTCCCTGTTGTATTGCACCGAGGCGATATAGGGGTGGAAATGAAACGCGCCGGGTCTGATCGGGTCGCCGGGGGCCGGGTCGTAGTCCACGTTGATACTGGCCGTCGTTAGGCCCAGGCGCACGCGACCGAAGTCGTATTCGTAGAGCAGGCGCCCCATCCAGCTTGTGGTGCCCTCCAGTTTACCCGGTTCGTTTTGGAGAAAAATCGCGGGCTCGAAATCCGGATCCTCAGTGCGGGGTTCGAAGACGCCGAACTGAAACAGGTAATCGCCGCTTTTGCCACTGTGCTCGTGATAAAACTGTACGCCGTTGGAAGACAGAGCGAAGTTACGGTTGGCGTCAAAATAGACGGACTGGGGTAACAGAATACTGGGGCGGGTGGCGACTATGTCGCGGGTTTCATTGTAAAAACCGTAAGGGTTGGTGACCCGCCCGAGACGCAAACCGCTGTTGACGGCGTTGGAGTTGAACAGTTTACAGTCGGCAAAAATGTAGTCGACACGCAGCTTACCGTCGTCGGTTTTTCCGGCCTTGCGGGCCACGAATTGGAGCGATAGCTGAAGCCTGGGCAGCGGCCGCCAGAGGCCGTTGATACCCAACTCTCTGAAATCCCAGCTACCGTCTTCACTGTCGCCGAAAAAATCATTTGTCGTGGATTTTAGAAAGCTCTGGGCGGCGAAGCCGTGTATCTGAATACTGTCGTTGCGATCGTACTGGTATTCGACGCACAGTCCTGTGTTACTCCAGCACAAAAAAACGAGGTTCGTTAAAGACTTGAAAGCGGTGTTTTTGTTCATCATTTTAGATCCAGTACTTTAACATCGTCGCTAACCCACTTGTTACTGAGATAACCGATGGCGTTGTCGGTGAGGGAGACTTGCCGCCGCATTTCCTCTTCCGAATCCACCACTGTGGGTGATTGACCGGTGCCTGAGTAAATCCGCCGGTCCCAGATGCGACGCAGATTGTAAGGAAAGGTTCTGAGTATTTGTTTGGTAAACAGGATATGGGTGGGGTTTTTGTCCTCGAGAACAAACACTCTGATAAAGTCGCCTTTGGGCCACGTACGGTTGCGCATACCGAAGATGGAGCGCAGGCTGGTTTTGCTCAATGCGTCGACTTCCACATGGGGGTTGGCGATGACACGGATAGTCGGCCCTGCGGGCAGGGCGTTTAGCAGGTTTGCCGAATAACACAGCCACAGCAGCGCCGCGGTTTGCGCAAAAAGCTTGCCGTAATCCCTGCGAGCTCTGCCGCCGGACGCCGATGCTGGCGTTTTGCGTCGCAGTCCATGGTGCCGATTATGGTGCCGATTGCCCAACCTATTTTTCATTGGCGTCCCGTTTGATATTGCAGGGGAATGTTGGGGCGCGGGCCGGAGCGAGGAAATGTCGGGACGTACGAATTTTCAGGTAAAAGTTCTGGCGCGGGCTTGCCGATATAATACCCCTGGGCATAGTTCACACCGAACTCTGACAGCAATTTTAGCGCTGAGGCGTTTTCCACGAACTCGGCGATGGTTTCTTTACCCAGACCCTGAGCGACATCGTTGAGTGCTTTGATAAATAAGCGGTCTTCATAACTGGCGGTGAGATTGCGGACAAAGGAGCCGTCGATTTTGACGAAATCCACAGGCAGCTGCCGGAGGTAGAACCAGGAGGCAAAGCCGACACCAAAATCGTCGAGGGCGAACTTGTAGCCCAGCTTGCGGCAGCGGGCGATCACATCGGCGGCGGTGAAAATATCTTCCACGGCTGAGGTTTCCGTCAACTCCAGAATCAGGCGCGAGCGCTCCACCTGGAACTCGTCTACCAAATTTTCAATGGTTTCGACAAACTGGTTTTTGGCGATGGCCTTGGCCGAGAGGTTAACGGACAGGGTAATGTCCCGGCCTTGGTGACAGAACTTGTGCAGATCGGCGATGGCCAGTTTCAGCACCCGGCTGTCGATCTCGTGAATCAGGCCGGTTTTTTCCGCCACCGGGATAAACATGGCGGGGGCGGCGATTTCACCGTTTTCACCCCGCATTCGCACCAGCGCTTCATAGTGGGACAGCCGGTTGTGGGCAATATCGAGGATCGGCTGATAGTAAAGCAGCAGGCGATTGTTATCCAGTGCGTCCTCTATGCGCGCCTTCCAGTCCAGCCTGTGTTGCAACTCGTGTTTCTCCGGCGCGTCGGCCGAGTAAATATGCCAATTGCTTCTGGCGTTGCCTTTTGCCTTCGCTTTGTACATGGCGAAATCGGCGTTGGCCATGAGTTCTTCAACACTTTCCCCGTGTTCGGGAAATAGTGCTATGCCCAGGCTGATCGTTACCCGGTAGGGGGTATTGTTGCCGATAATCGAGGTTTCATTCACCATCTCGCACAGTTTTCTGGCAAAGGTAATCGTGCCGTTGCGGTCGGTTTGTTCCAGCAAAATGGCGAATTCATCGCCACCCAGGCGCGCCAGCGTGTCAGTGTCTCTGATTTCGCTATTGAGTTTGGCGGCCAGTTCGCAGAGTAACCGGTCTCCGGCGGGGTGGCCAATAGTGTCATTGATGGTCTTAAACTGATCGACATCAAAAAATATCAATGCACCTGGCTGCTTGGAGCGGGAAAATTTTTTCAGCGCCTGCTGGAACTGGTGTTGAAAGTGGCGGCGGTTGTAAAGCTCTGTCAACGGGTCGTGGTCAGCCAGCCAGGCGAGATTTTGTTCCGCGATCTTGCGCGCAGTCAAATCCAGTCCCACTGATAACACCAGATTGGCGCCGGTGTTGGAAGCGGGCAGGAGGCTGTGATACCAGTCCATATGCAGCTGTTCACCATCAGCGCCGATAAATAGACTTTCCTGGTGAAACTGCTGTGAACGGCCGCTAAACAATCCCTCGATACCCAGTCTAACTTCTTCGCGGTGTTGTGTGGCAACACAATCCGTAAACCGGAGCTGGCGGCATTTTTTCTTGCTGATGCCCGTCAGGCGGCGCCCCTCCGAATTCAGTAGGTGAATGGTTCCATCGCGATCCTGGGTGAGAATGACAACGTGAACAGTATTGAGCAGCGTGGTAACAAAGTTGCGTTGTTCGAGTAGCTCGCGGCTGCGGTTTTTCAGCCTTTGTGTGCGGGATTTTACTGTCGCGTCGAGTTTTTCCAGGGTTCGCGACAGCAGGGAAGCGGCCTCGAACAGAACGTGGATCTCATTGCGCAAAAAACGCGGCGCCATGGCTCGGTCCAGGGTCGAGTCCAGTTTGCCTCTGGATTTATGAGCCAGCATGGGCAGCGCTTTTGCCACCACCTGCAGGCGTACCATGGGTAGCCACAACAACCATAAGAGCACACCTTCCGCCAACACCAGAATGGCGATTGCGGCGAGAATAAAATTGGTCAATGTCGATTGCAGCCTTTTTAGATCTTTGACGACATTGTCAATGACCACCAGTTTGGCCCCGGCGTGCGCCAGGGGGATTAAACTGATTTCGTAATGGTTGTCCTGCCAGGCCTGCAGCGCGCGGTGCGATTGCAGCTCCGCCATGGGAAGGGAATCAGAAAGCTGATCCAACATACTGAAAGTCACCTCGGCTCTGGTGAGAGCCACCACATCGTGCTGCCAGTGTTTGAGCGTGCGCACGGTTTTAAATGGCCGCGTTGGCGCACCGGCTGACGAAATACCGGTGTGGGGGATGAGAATGCCGACATCGGCGGCGGTTGAGTTTTGAAACTGCAGTAGCGCATCGGCCAGAGAACGCACAAACGACAACATCCCGACATTCAATCCTTCGAGCAACACTGGCACAATCACCACTTGCCAGCAGGAATGTGCGCACCAAATTTCCGTTACCGGTGTTTCCTGCCGGCTGGCGCGGGCAACCCACGGCGCCGGAACGACGCCTCTCGCGGGCAGGGCGCTTTCCTGCGAGAACCAGTGCGCATACACTTCTCCGCGAGTGTCGTAGAGTGCTACGGCGTCGATACCCCATTCGAAATTCAGCTGATCCCAGTTGCGTTCGAGTGTTTCGCGCAGCGCCGTCGGAGCCTCTTCACCGCTATCGTCAAGTGTTTTCTGCCCCTGTGTATGAGACGCCAGCCCCTGCATGTGCGACGCTAACTGCAGCAGTTGCAGTTGCATTGAAGTCAGTATAAAGCTAACACCCAATACCGCTTGCCATTTGAGGCTGAGAAATCCCTTTTGCATAGGACTGCAGTATCCAATAAGGTTTTATGTGCCTGTTTTTCAGCGATTGGAAAACTTGCGCGAATTTTTTTCGCCGAGGCGGCAATGAATTCGCGTACGTCTAAATCTACTGTAGAGCTTTTACTTATGCTGTCAATATATGACGCGTCCGGCGACAGTTGCCGCGTGATATTGAGAAAAAAACAGCATTAATATGGCTTGGTCGCCGCGGCAATTACCACACTGATGCTGCTGAAAAAATTTCCTTTTTGGTAGGAATCCTGTAACGCGGAGTGCCACTGATGCATTTCAACCTGACTGAAACCGTGGTTCAGCGCAGCCGCCTCTACCGCCTCGGCTTGCGTCAAATAGCGCCACAGTGGCAGATCGGTAAGATGCAATGCAAACGTCTCCAGCCCGATCTGCTCCAGCCCGCATTCGCGCATCAAACCGAATAAACGTCTGCCGGAATAGCCATTGGGGAGAAAACTTTCAGCGCGGAACCGGGCCAGATTGCGTTCTATTTCCGTCAGCTCCGTTGCCGTGGACAGGCTGCCCCAGTCTGAATCCACAATCACTACTTTTCCTCCCGGGCGGGTAACCCGCACCGCTTCGGCCAGTGCCGCTTCCGGGTGGGTGAGATGCATAAACAAGCGCTCGCTACGCAACGCATCAAACGCCTTGTCGGCAAAGGGTAATTCGCAGGCATCGGCCCGGAGGTGTAGAACTTGAGCGGCGACATCGCTGCGTTGCGCCCGACAGCGGGCGAGTGCAATCATCTCGGCATCGCAATCGACGCCGGTAACCTGACCCTGTTCCCCGACACGAGCCGCCAGTGCCAATGTATCCAGGCCCGGCCCGCAGCCTAGATCCAGCACCTTGCGCCCGACAATATTGTCCAGCAGCTCAAAACTGCGGCATTTTATCGGGGCAAACAACTCCGCGGCCGCCTTCAAGTAGTCCGAGTTTACATATCCATAGGTATTTTTAGCCATTTCTCGAGCCTTTTTAAGGGGGCTGCAATTTTTTACTGGAAAAAGGTTACTGATAAGACTAAAAATATAGAACGGAATTATTTAGGGGGATAGAACAAAATGAGCCCCTCCCAGCATTTTCAAACTTACTTTGACATGTGTACGGCTTCCTGCCATAGCCGGTTGGAGCAGGTCTTTCATATTCGCTATCAGGTATACTGCAAAGAGTTCGGTTACGAAAGCGAGGAAAGCTGTCACGAGCAGAAAGAAATCGATCAATTCGATTGCCAATCCCGCCACACTCTACTGCTGCACCGGCAGAGCAACACCCCCATCGGTTGCGTCAGACTGGTAGAGTCAGGCTCGCGTCATCCGCAACAGCGGTTGCCTTTTGAAAAATACTGTGCGCGGGCTCTCGATATCAGACAATTCAATGTGGAAAAACTTCCGCCGGGTAAGGTTGCCGAGCTGTCCCGTTTGGCCCTCATTGGCCGCTTTCGGCGCCGCAGCTCGGATCAGGGGCAGGAGGTAAACTATCCAAAGGTCGTTCCCATTCACGACCAGCAGCGCAATGCATTTCCTGTTATACCCATCAGCCTGTTTCTCGCCGGTCTCTCCATGCTGCTTTCCAGTGACGCCGAATACGGCTTCGCTATGATGGAACCCAAACTGATGAGGCTGTTGCGGTGGTTTGGCATTGACTTTAAAGCGGTGGGCAAACCCATCGAATACCATGGTTGGCGGGCGCCTTACATCATTCATCGGGATGATGCCGTGCGATACCTGAAGTCGTCAGTCGCGGCGCTGTACGAGCACATAGACAATCGGTTGCACAGGAACTGCGACTACATATGTACCCAAAGTGCCTGAGATATACCTAAATCGCAAACATATATCCAGTCAGAGGGTGATTGATGCGTCGAGGTTGGTTCATAATAGCACTCCAGAATAATAAATAGGAGGCGACCATGAAACCAAAGACCATGGTGTTTACAGTAGTCGTGTTGTCGGCCGGGGTCTATGTATGGCAGACAAATAAAGCAACGACTGTGCAAATAACCGATGCGACTGAATTTTCAACGCCGGCGGCGGGTAATGTGCTGTCGGGCGTGAGCCCTATCAAGTCCGGCGAAAAAAGTTCCGCACCCGTTGAAACCGGAGGCGACCTCGCGAATAAAAACCAAATCCCAGTGGAGATTCTGGATCAGGGGAGTGCTCGAGCTGAAGAGTACTTTGCCACCCTTGACGCCTCGGAACAGTACCGGAAATATTTCCGTGAAATTGGTGGCATGGGCGCGGCCGAGCAGGAAAGTCTTGCGCGGGAGTTGATAGAGGATATCGATGGGAAAGAAAGTCAGCGCATTATCTCAAAACCGGAAGCGGTGTTTTTAAAATTGGCTTTGATGAAACAGATAATGTCCGAGTCGGCGTTTAAAACCTATGCCGCAACGACGATTAATGAATATAAAGCAGTGGTGGCGAAGGCTGAGGCCAACTATAAAAATCGCAAAGATCCACTGTTCGAAGCCTATAAGGAGCGGGAGTCGAAAATCGTCAAAGAGGTTCTGGGAATGGAAAGCTTTCCCGATGGTTTGTCTCGAAGTCAATACTTACGGCGGCGGCTTGATGAAGTGAGAGATTCGATTTATTCGCAACCGGTGACAGGGGGGTAACCCCCCCTGTTTCTAAAGGCCGTCCGCCAGCAACTGATCCAGTGCCCAATAAAGAAAATTAAACCCTTTCTGATAATCCGCTTCGGTATCGGTTTCAGATTCTTGCATAACGTCACCGCTGCCTTCCATGACATTATCGATAAAGTGATCCAGTTCCAGATTCCGCTCTTGGATATCGGCGTTGGCAAATTCGATGATGGTGGTGCAATGGCTTTCGTTGACGTCTCTGAAGTAAGGCAGGTAGTAGCCGAAGTTTGGATAGTTTGACAAGGTGTTCATCAGGTTTTGGGTGTCTTTGTGCCAGAGCTGGTGAATCTTTTCCTGCTTCACATCCTCATCCGGCTCGTTATTAATATCATCGTAAAAGCGCTCGTAGGAATAGGATGAATAATTGAGGTCCTGCCAGAAATGTGTGTGCCCCATGCGGTCGCCGCTAAATTTAGTCGCCAGGCTGGTTGCGATGCTCCCCAGGTCATTGGCGTCGAGTGCCGGCAGCTGGCTTGCCAGATACTCAATTGGCCCCTCGTCCAGTCCCCAGGCGTCGCGCAGGTTTGTGTGCAGAGGCAAAGACGGGTAATCCTCGTTTGAGGCGCCGGTGGGAGCCGGGTAGATCGGGCCCGAGTCGTCGATCAAATAGCTTTTGTCGGGATTGATGTCCTGTCTCAGACCCACATAGTTGGTAAGACTTCCGGTGCCGCCAGCGCTGCACCCTGTCACCAGCATCTGGGCTGGACGCTGCAAATTACTTTTCACCCACGCCGTCACTGCGCGTAAATTTCTGATCCCGTTGTGATGCCATACCAGCGGCTCGTTGTCGCCGCTTTCATCTTCGTAAATGGCCACTTTATCGCCGGAGTAAATATCGCCGGTGCAGTATGGGATATACACGATATTCCAGTTCTGGGCTTTGGTGCGGGTCCAGGGATGGAGACGAAATACAAAAGGGCTCACCAGACTGGAGCCTGGGTTTTGCAGACCCATGTAGTCGTCCGGAATACCGTTGGGGTTGCGGGCGCCACGAATCCCTGTCTGGCCAGTGCAGCTGGCGTAGTCCCAGCAGGCGCCGCCGCCTTCCATGTAGTAAATAGTGTTACTGGTATGAGCGACCCGGTTGACAAAAAACTTGTAGCCGGAGCCGTTGCCACAGATGGCCCCGGTGCTGGGGTGTAGTTGAACGGTTTGCCAGGAAAGATAAGTACTGGGGTCGAAGCCGTCGTCGAAGTCCGGCGGATTTTCGATCAATGGGTAGGGTGTCTGGGTCTGATCCTCGGTTATAGGGTTGTCGGCCGCAGGGGGGGAGGCGAGATTGGCGAGCGTCTGCAGCAAATCATAGTCTCCCAACTCGGCCTGGGCGGCTGTGGATATGAGACTAAACAGTAAAATTACGGCACTGAATGACAGGGATGGCTTTATCATTTTTTTCTCCAAACAGGTTGTTTTTATCGATTATTGTTGGATGCATCTTTTTATTTCTCTGCTTCAGGGTGACCCGCGGTTCTGTTTATGGGCTCAAACAGCTTGGAAGATAAAAAATGGTTTGCGTAAAGCCGCCGCTGTGCAAACCCAAGACTGCTGACCGCTTGAAAACATCTATGACTGCACGAAAACATCTATGACTGCACGACTTTTGCCTGGCTCCACATAAGGAGGAACAACGCAGCCAGGGGCAAAAAGGGGTTTGATAACACGGTCACAGGTTCATCAGCGAATGAGTCCGATTTTTGTGTTGATGACTCGTTCAGACTGGTCGGTTTTATGAGAATAGTTTACTTTTTCTTATTACCGCATTAAGGAATGGGCTCGGGTTGATTTCTCGAAAACGGTGCTTTATTCTTTACACCATTATTCTTCCCGGTTATCAAAATATGATAGGGTCAGTCTATTAAGTTTAATATGTTTATCGGGTCAGGCGTGTTTAGCGAAAATACGCGGGTTTAAGATCGCATGAATAAATAGCTATTATTAGTCAGAGGTATTGTGAACAATCAGAGCATAAGAAAAAGTCTTCAGTTTCTCATTTTCCTTACCTGGACTCTCGGTGTGGTGACGTCTGCCAAGGAAAACTTTCCGTTCCCCGCAGAACTCGAGCATGACGTCGAGTTCTGGTTGAGGGTTTATACAGAGGTAGATACGAAAAGTGGTTTTATCCACGATGCTCGCAATCTCGCCGCCGTTTATGAAACGATTAAACTCGGCAACAATTCCTACAAGAACAGGCGCCACATAAGAGCCGCCAAGGCCAAGTATGCGAAAATACTGCGCAAGCTCGGCCGTGGCAAGCGCACCGGGCTGACGGCCGAAGAGCAACGGGTACTGGCTCTCTGGGGGGAGGGCGTCAGTAACAGGCGTCTGAAACGGGCCGCCGCCGATCTCAGATTTCAGTTGGGGCAGTCGGATCGCTTCCTCGAGGGATTGGTGCGGTCGGGAGAATGGCTGCCCCATATCCGCAAAACACTGGCCGAGCGTGGCCTGCCGCCCGAGCTGGAAGCGCTGCCTCACGTCGAATCCTCCTTTAATCCGGAAGCCTATTCCAGTGTTGGCGCCGCCGGTATCTGGCAGTTTACGCGCTCCACGGGGCGCAGGTTTTTGCGGATCGATTATGTTGTCGACGAACGTATGGACCCCTACAAGGCCAGTGTGGCCGCTGCCCAGCTTTTGGAGCATAACTACAATGTCACCGGCAGCTGGCCGTTGGCGCTGACAGCTTATAACCACGGTGTTGCTGGTATGCGACGGGCGGCCCGGAAATTGGGCAGCAAGGATATAGCAACACTGGTGCGCAAGTATAAAGGGCGTACCTTTGGCTTTGCCTCGCGCAACTTTTATGTGGCATTCCTGGCCGCACTCAAGGTTTCCCGGGATCCGGCGCGCTACTTCCCTCCCTTTCAGAGCGCCCAGCCGGTCGACTACGAGGTTGTCAAGGTGCCGGATTATATCTCTATGAACGCGTTTGCTGAGGCATTCAGGTTGAGACCCTCGACTCTGAAACACCATAATCGTTCTCTGATGGCGCCGATCTGGAGCGGTGACAAGCGTATTCCGAAGGGGTTCAATATACGTATCCCCCGCGACAAGCTACCGCAGGCCACTGGCGAATTGATCGCCGCTATTCCCGCCAGTGAACGTTTTAAGGAGCAAACCCCCGACCTGTTCCACAAGGTGGCGCGGGGCGACACTATATCGCAGATCGCCACCCGCTATGGCTACAGTATCAGGCAGATTATGGCGCTCAACGGTTTGAACAACAGCCACTATATTCGCGCCGGACAGGTGTTAAGGCTACCGGCCGCCGGCACGGATGTGGCGCGTGCTACGCCTCGGCCGGCGGCGACAAAGGTGGCTGCGGCAAAAGCTGTGGTAACCGAAGAGACGCCGCCAGTGCGGGTTGAAACGGCGGCATTGAGTGTGGAAGAGGATGTCGGGACTAATGAACCGGACGTTGAGGCAGACCTCGAGCAGGCGACACAGGCGGGGCTGGAAGTGGCGGTGGAATTGCAGGCTTCGGACGGCGCCTCTCCCATTTCCCTGGCTGACCCCAGCGATTATGCGATCTCTGAGGACAACACCATTGAAATTCAGGCTTCGGAAACCCTGGGTCATTACGCGGAGTGGCTGGGTCTGCGGGCCAGTCAGTTGCGACGTATCAACGGTTTGCGCTACGGCCAGCCGGTGGTGATCGGGCAGCGCTTGAAGCTGGATTTTTCCCGGGTCAACCCCAAGGCATTCCTGCAGCACCGTATCGCTTACCAAAAGTCGCTGCAGGAAGCGTTTTTTTCCAGTTACCAGATCAGTTCCACCAGCACCCACGTGGTGTTGCCGGGCGAGTCGTTGTGGGAACTGTCGCAGCGCAATTACAAAGTGCCTGTGTGGCTGCTAAGGCAGTACAACCCCGACCTGGATATCAACAATGTGCGACCGGGTACTGTGATTGTGATACCTGAGTTGGTAAAAACCTAACGTGCTCTGCCTGGGGGCAGAGTGGGCCCCGCTTTCGGGCGAGTGACTTTAGAGGTCAACGTCCAGGATAAACCCCTCGAAGCGCTTGGGTTCAACGGCATACCAGTGGTGCACTTCGCTGCTGAAGTGTTTTTCACAGCGGTCGGTGAGCGCCAGAAAGGGAGACCGGCCGGGGTCTGCCACCAGGACTCTCTTAGTTCCCGCTTTGGCGGCGCGCTGGATCAGTTTGCGCCAGTCGACCGCCAGTTCATCCCAGAAACAGATATCGGCGCCGATAATGATGTCGTACTTTTCCAGAGCCTTGCTGCGAATGTCACTCATGGGCTTTTCCAATGTATCGATGGTGACATCGTTGAGCGCCGACTGCACTTTTAAATA
>JARROD010000145.1:0-22386 GCA_037384225.1 Exilibacterium sp. | reverse complement strand
ACCGATGTGCTTATCTGCGACGATGTTGACAGCCATGGTGTATTGGATTTTTTTGTTGATTTTCTACGCAATCAGAGTGGAGACAGATGGAGTTTATTGAGCCTGACAAAATTTCGCCAGCGATCGAATCTCTACGCAGCAATCAGTCAGGACGCTAGTTATCCAGTGGAAGCTTATGCCCGGAGTTTTTACCAACCCTGCGGCATGGAGTTACCGTCATCTGAAGCCGTTTCCCGCAAACACTTGAAAAATGTTTCCCGCTTACAGCGAAAAGCCGAAGCTGAGCACGGGAAAGTGCAACTGAAAGTTGTGACCAAAGAGTCGGAGTTGCAGGAAGCCTTTGAACACTTTCTTTCGATTGAGGCTTCCGGTTGGAAAGGGGAGTCGGGAATTGGATCGTCCATTAATTCAAATCCAGGCGTTGAAGCCTTTTATCGCTCTCTGATCAATGAATTTGGGCCCACGGGAAATGCCGCGATCAATTTTCTGTTATTGGGGGAAAAATATGTAGCCAGCCAGTTTTGCATTAAAGCCGACGGCAAATGGTCGCTACTGAAGATCGGCTATGATGAGCGTTATCAGGCGTTTGGTCCGGGAAATATTCTTTTAAAGCTGTTGCTGGAATCGCTCGATGAGTCTGCAGAGAAATGCGAAATCAATTTGGTTACGGGGCCGTCATGGGCCGAGCGTTGGCGCTTTTTTTCGGAACCTGTTTATTGTACAGAAATTTATAATAAAACGCCGACGGCCCGGCTGCTGGTTGCACTGCTGTGGGGAAGATTAGTATGGCGAAAACACGGAAAGAGAGCAGTCGCATCTCTTAAGGGAAAAATTAAATGAACATATTGGGCATCAATTATTTCTTTCACGATTCTTCAGCCTGCGTGGTCGCCGATGGCGAGTTGCAGGTGGCCCTGGAGGAAGAGCGCTTTACACGCAAAAAGCACACTTACCAGTTTCCGGTACAGGCAATTGAAAAATCTTTGGAATATGCAGGGCTGGACTACTCCAAAATTGATCACATAGCGGTATCGATTGATCCAAATAAAGATCTTTGGAAAAAAATCCGTTATGCATTTACGTTGACCAAGGATGCTCTGCCGTTTATCAATCACGAATTTTTAGGTATTTTTCTCAAACAGCGCAGTTTCTGGCAGTGGTATCGTGGGGTTTGGGGGAGTCGGGACAAAGGTCCAAAAGTGCATTTTGTAGAGCATCACCTCTCCCATATGGCCGGCAGTTACTATGTCTCGCCCTATGACAAGGCCGCTTTACTGTCACTGGATGGTTCCGGGGAATGGTCCACAGCCATGCTCGGTGTGGCGGAAGGTACGAACCTGAACTTTTTTAATGAAAGTTTGTTTCCCCATTCACTGGGTTCTTTTTACGAAGCGGCGACAGAATTCTGTGGTTTTAAGCCGAACTATGACGAAGGCAAAACCATGGGGTTGGCTCCTTTTGGCGATCCGCAAAGGTTTTATGCCAGCGTCGACAAGATGGTTGCGATCAGCCCTGAAGGGCGGATTCATATCGATTTGTCTTATTTCCGTTATCAGAATGCGGGGCGCCAGCGTTGTGGGAGAAAATTTTATGATACTTTTGGCGCGCCGCGCAAAAAAGGTGAAGAATTTCAATCCCACCATATGGATGTTGCCGCTGCTTTTCAAAAAGTTCTGGAAGACAAGGTGTTGCAGATATGCCGAATTTTGGAACAAAAAACCGATGCCGATCATCTGGTCATAGCCGGTGGAGTGTCACTAAATAGTGTTATGAACGGCCGTCTGCTGCGCGAAACCCGCTTTAAGGATTTATATGTAATGCCGGCGGCGGGAGACAACGGCACTTGTATTGGTGCGGCTTATTACCTTTACAACGGCATTCTCAAGCAGAGCAAACGTGTTCACCATAACAATCCCTATTTGGGCACCGAGTATTCAAATGAGCAAATACGCGCAGTATTGGATGAGTGCAAGCTCAGTTACGAAAAATCGGAAGATATCTGCGGTGCAACCGCCAGACTGTTGCGAGAAGGGCAGATTCTGGGGTGGTTTCAGGGGCGTATGGAAATCGGTCCCAGGGCTCTGGGGAATCGCAGTATTATTGCCGACCCGACCATTCCCGGCATGAAAGACAAGATCAATGCCGAAGTCAAGCACCGGGAAGCCTACCGGCCCTTCGCCCCGTCTTCGCCAGCCGAACACAAAGGCGATTACTTCGATATCGATGTCAACGCACCCTTTATGCTTAAAGTCTGTGATGTAAAGGAGGATAAAAAAGAGGTTATACCGGCGATTACCCATGTGGACGGTACCGCTCGCCTGCAGACGGTCCACCCCGAAACCAACGCCCGCTACCATCAGCTGATCAATGAGTTTGGCAAGCTTTCCGGAGTGCCGGTTATTTTGAACACCAGTTTCAATATCATGGGAGAGCCGATTGTTGAATCCCCCCTGCACGCGATTCGTTGCTTTTTCTCCACCGGACTGGATGCATTGATTCTGGGTGATTATATTATTCGTAAATAAGCTGTATCATCTCTGCTGTTAATTCACCGGTATCAGCACATTGGCTGCGCCTTCGGATGACCGCCGGATCGGTTGGCACTGTTGGTGGGCGGCACGATGAACAATGCCAACAAATCCATGATCAGCAAAATCGCGCCGAAATGAGTATGGTTTTGAGAATACTAACCTTGATTGTGTGCATTGTAGCAATTTACCCCACGGCCGTCGTGGTGCAAATAGGGCTCGACTGGTTCCGGGGCGATGCTGAGTTTATGCGCCTGCTTTTATTCGACTCCAGGCGCCGTCTCCTGTTGCAACTGCTGAGCGACTGGAAGGCGGCGGCACCGTTGTGTGCAGCCGCTTTTGGCGGCGCACTCATATTCTACCACGGTGCCCGGCTTACCGGGTTGCTGATGCCGTTTTTACCCTGGCTGGTTTTGGGGGGGAGTCTGTTGGTGTTGGTGCTGCTGGGAGTGGCCCAGATGATCGTGCTTGTGTATGCGGCGGCCTGTCTATGGTTTGCAATCCGCTACTCGGTACTGGCGATCGGGCAAAGGAATAGTGCTGCGTCATGAGACAGAAAATGAAGACACTTGTGAAAAGCCTCACGGTCCTCGCCCTGGGGATGCCTGTCGCCACAGTTGCCACAACCAAAGTATGGTTAATCGGCGGTGGCAATCATATTGAAAACTCCCAGGGGCAAATTGAACAAAACGTCAGCTGGCTCGAACAATTGTTGCAGGGACAGGGCGCCGCCTTGAGCACTTATTACAGCGCTGGTCTGTCGGGTACCAAGGACGTCGCTTACTGGGCTCCCAGAGAAGAGTCGGTTGAATTTTTGCAGCCTCTGGCGAGGGTTTTCACAGGCATCGGTGACAATGGAATCAGGTATAAAACGCATGAACTTTCCCGTGTGAAAGGCGGTACTGATAAATCATCGTTGGAGCGTGGATTGACAAGGGATTTTGCCGCCTTGTCGGGCCGGGACGATATCCTGTTGATTTACAATGGTCACGGCGGTATCAACGACGATGATGTTAATAAGAACTATTTAAAACTCTGGGGTGATGAAAAACTAACGGTCAGTGAACTCGATGAGTTATTGGACAAGGCTCCGCCTGAAACCACAGTCAGGTTTGTATTGACACAATGTTATTCTGGCGCTTTTCATAAACTGATCTACGAAAGCCCTTTTTCCTCAGAATTTTCCCGACAACCGCGCTGCGGCTTTATGGCGGAATCGGCGTGGCGCCAGGCTGAGGGGTGTGACCTTGGCGTCAATAAGGCCGAGTTTCGCGATTACACCACCTACTTTTTTGCCGCGCTCAATGGGCAGTCGCGTCTGGGCACGGCGCTGGAGGGCGATCCGGATTTGAATGGGGACCACAAAGTCAGCCTTCGTGAAGCTCATTTATATACACTACGCAATGCCCTCAGCAGCGACCTCTCCCGGGCGACCAGTGAAACCTATCTGGAACAATGGCAACCGTGGTATTTGCGTTGGGACAGTGCGGTAGAAAACAAGCAAAGTGAGTACTGGAAAATAGCCGAAACTGTCGCAACCAGAAACGGTTGGACGCTGGATGCGCAAACGTTGCTGAAGGAAAAAGCACACTTACAACAGCGGATCTCGGATCAAAATACGGCGATGCACCAGTTACTGCGACAAATAGAACAGACGCAATACGACATTCAGTCCCGGCTCAGATCCCACTGGCCGGAATTATTTAATCCCTACACCTATGAGTACCAGCGTACCATTTCTAATGATCTGGAGGATATCCAAGGGCAAATAATTGCCTACCCGAAATATCAGGTGTTGGTGGAATCGCAACAGCGTTATTTGCAGATGCAGCAGGAAGCGCTGGATTTGGTAAGGACTGTCACGCAGGTAGACAAAATATTCAGAATGAAAAAGTTAGCCAGACTTGAAAAATGGTTTGAACGCTATGCTACCGAGAAGGAAAAAAGTCAGCGCCAAATCTTGCAGGAATGCGAAGAAGGATTTATTGAGTAACCCTTTCAATAACCGCGGGTAGACACAATGTCAGGCGGACATCAACCGAATCGAAAGCACAACGCTCCGGGTTGTTGATAAGTTACAAACGTATTGCGGATCTGCCTGTTTCCGCGCCATTTTTTACTTTCCCCATTTCCGTAAATTGTGATTGCTATAAAAATGCCAGTTTGCCTTGGCCCAGGTCCATTTTATCGCAAACTAGATAGATCATTGAAATTTTCCAATTAAACTAAAATCTAAACAATCATACCGCCGAGATTCATCGGCTGTAAAGGTGGGCAGTTGTTATTAACCCTACCACAGTGATTGTCATTACAAAAAAACCGCCAAGGTTTTAGTGTTACAGCAACCCTGCCTGTGGGCTGAACAGTTTTTAACTTTTGGCGTTTCGAGCCCCCAGGGAAGGGTTTACGGCGTGTCTCTGGAGGGACTTCGCCTCCTCGGACCGGCTCGGTTAGCACCTTAGGTGGGCGAAACGATGAACAAAGCCTAACTTTTCTATGGAGTTTTTAATCATGACGTTATCCTTTGTTGACAATGCTCGTCCGGCGCAAAGTGAGTCAGATACGTTTTCTCAAATAAGGACAATTATCAACGAAGTGGGGGCTGCCCAAGTGGACCTCGTTATCGAGGGTGAAACAGGGGCAGGGAAACATACGGTGGCGCGAAAAATACATGAGGTATCCCGTCGCAGTGGTGAATTCGTCGCTGTAAACTGTGCAGCAATACCTGAGTCTTTGGCGGAAAGTGAATTGTTTGGCGTCGTCTCGGGTGCTTTTACTGGGGCGCAAAAGTCCCGCTGCGGTTACGTGGAAGCATCGAACAAGGGTACACTTTATCTGGACGAAATTGACAGCATGTCGCTGACAATGCAGGCGAAGTTGTTGAGAGTTTTAGAAAGCCGGGGAGTGGAGCGCCTGGGGTCGACACACTTTATACCGGTCGATATGCGGGTTATTGTGTCAACGAAAATTCCACTTGAAAATTTGGTTGAGCAGAAAAAATTCCGGAGGGATCTGTATTATCGTTTGAGTGTTGTAAAAATCCAGTTGCCCGCACTGCGAGCTAGACCTGAAGTGATTGTTCCGCTGTTTAATGCTTTTGTATTGGAGGCCTGCGCAAAACACAAACGCGCGCAGATTGAAGCCGATGAAGTCGTTCAGCACAGCCTGCTTTGTCACAACTGGCCGGGCAACTATCGGGAATTGAAGGCCTCCGCAGAACGTTTTGTCCTCGGTTTGATGCCGCTTCCCGAATCCGGCTTTGGCCAGAGTCTTATCACCGTCCCCTTGAAAGAAAGATTAAAGAGGGTGGAAAAAGTATTGATTGAAAATTCGCTCACCCGCCACGGCGGCACTATACAAAAAGTGGTCAATGAGCTGCATATCCAGAAACGCACACTCTACAATCGTATAAAAATGCTTAATATTTCCCATGGCTACACCAACCAATAATCCTTTTCGCCCCATCCCACCGTCCTCGGTCTGGGAAAAGCCCAGCGAGACTTCTGAGTTGGCCGCCGGATCGACGCTACAATACCCCGGGTTATTGAGAAGCTACCAGGCTTCGACCTATAGCAAACGCTGTTTGCTATAGGTCGCCGCGCATTGCAACCCCTCTATTAAATTACATGTAATTATTACAAATCGTTACATGTGATTTGTTGACAGCTTACATGTGATAATTTATCTTTACCTCTATGAGCAAAAAATCATCGGCATACTATCAACGCGAGTTTAGACGTCGCCTGCGTGAAAAGGGGTTGGTAAAGAAAGAAGTTTGGATTCGCCCGGAATACGCCAAGCAACTTGCAGTTCTGGAAAGGCGGCTTCGCGACGCCAACGGACTTGAATCGGAAGAAGGAGTCACGCACATGATCGATGCAATGCATGCCTGGACAACGTCCGGTCTCTATGCCGCACTTAAGGAAACCGAACTGTTCAGTGGTGAAGAGGCCGACCTTGAGCTTATTGAGGGCGTCGAGCCTTCACTGCATATGGTTTTGCACGAATACGGCGATTTGCCGGTTTTTCTCACGGTTGCCGGAGAACAGATTGTCGTCGAAGCCGTCCTCTGGCCGGTTGACGACGTGATTGACCGGGCCGGCTTTAACGAGGCGGTGCTACGCACGCACAAATACTTCCCCCTGTCCACTGTGAGCCTGGACACTTCCCCGGACGGGACTGACTACTACCACATGTTCGGCGCCTTGAGTTCCACCGCGATTCTGCCGAATGTGGTGTTTGAAATCGAAGTGCTGGCCAGCAACGTCATCCAGGCGACGGAAGCCTATGCTGAATTTCTAAATATTACCCTTGCAACCTAAGTAACTTCTCAATAAACCGGGGTGGGCACAATGCCAGGCGGATGGCCGTCGGATCGAAGGCACAATTACCCCCGGGTTATTGAGAAGCTATCAACCTAAGGATTAACGCTATGAATATTTGGGCGAAAATGATGACCGCTTTGCGTGGGGGCGTAAATGAGGCGGGAGAGGCGATTGTCGACAGCCAGGCACTGCGGATACTCGATCAGGAAGTGCGCGATGCTTCCGAAGAACTGAAACAATCAAAAGATAGTCTCGCCGCTATTATTGCCAGACAAAAAATTTCCGAAGAAAAGGCGCAGAAGCTGAAAAAGGACATCGCCGAACACGAAGATTATGTTGTAAAGGCACTGGGCAAACGCGAGGAGGAGTTGGCTCGGGAAGTGGCGAAAAAGGTCGCCGGGCTGGAAAATCAACTTGCCGGCGAGTTGCGCACTGGTGTCGAGTTTGCCGCCAGTGCGGGTAAGTTGCGCACCGCGATTAAATTGGCGGAAGGCAATATTAAGCGCTTAAAGCAACAGGTGGATACGGTCAAGGCCACGGAAAGTGTTCAGCGCGCGCAGGCGACCGTGGCGGAGCGTCACAGTGGTGCCAACTCCAGGTTGCGCACGGCGATGGATTCGCTGGAGCGGATAAAGGAAAAACAGGCATTGAAAGCGGCACAAATGCAGGCGGCCAGTGAGCTTGCCGAAGAGGAGGGAGACGGTTCCCTGCAGACCCGTTTAGAGAAAGCCGGTATCGCGCCCGGGGGCAGCAGTGCCGATGATGTTCTGAGGCGATTGAAAAAGGATAAATGATTAGGGAAGTGCACGACCCTTAGGGCTGGATTGTAGGGACAAAGGGAGAGCGTATCGGCATATTACTATCTGAGACGCCGCGATTATTTGGATACAGTTGAAAGGGGCAGGATATGTTTGCATTATTTTTAAGTGAGGGAATGAATCCTTTCTATCAGAATATTTCCTCGTTTCCCACCGCCATTTTTACTTTTATTCTGGCTGTCTGTGTCCTCTATTGGCTGGTGGCTATCCTGGGGCTGGTGGAACTGGATATACTCGATTTCGATATTCCCGATGCGGATGGCGCCCTCGATGTGAACCAGGATACTGGTTTTTCCAACGCCGAAGGCCTGGCGGGTTTAATGCTGCGGTTTGGGCTCAACGGTGTTCCTGTTACTGTCATTGTGTCCATCGTTTCGCTGGTGGGCTGGCTCGTCTGCTATTACATCGTATACTGTTTGCCGGCCGCTATTACCGCCGGGCTGTTTCGTTATTTACTGGGGTTACCGGTTCTGGTGGGGTCTTTGTATATCGCCGTCAAAATCACTGCCGTAGTGATAAGACCGCTGCGGCCGTTATTCAAAAAGGCGCAGCAGCATACGCAGAAGCTGGTGCTTGGGCAGGTGGCGGTGGTGCGGACATCGCGGGTCGATAAAACGTTTGGCGAGGCGGTTTTGGACGATGGCGGCGCCGGGTTGATATTGAAGGTCCGCAGCACTGGGGATCAGGTGTTTAAAAGAGGTGATAGGGTTGTTTTGCTGGAATATATCAAAGCACAGAATACCTATCGGGTGATCTCAGTGGAAGAATTTTCAGAATAAGAAAACTTGACGTAGGCCCACTATGCCGGCGTTTTCGCAACGACACCAGACGGGCGCCTCGAAACCCCTTTTTATTACTGATAAAGGGGCCGGAAGTTATTTCGTGCACGTCCCTTAGCATAACAAGGGCAGTTAATGTCGCGGCTTAACTCAAAACGGAAATGGAGTAACTTTTATGGCTGACATCTCAATAATAGCGCCCATAGCGACGGGAATTGGTATCTTTTTTATTATCCTTTTAGGCGTGGGGGCACTGTTTAAAGCCTTTTATGTGAAAGTTGAGCAGGGGACTGCACTTATCGTAAACGATATGAGTTCAACACCGAAGGTGCATTTCACCGGGGCGTTGGTTTATCCGATTATTAACAAAAAAGAGCTGATGAAAATATCGCTGATTACGCTGGAGGTCGATCGCCGGGGCAGTGATGGGTTGATCTGCAAAGACAATATGCGTGCCGATATCACCGTCGCATTCTATCTTCGTGTCAATGAAACAGCGGAAGACGTTTTAAAGGTGGCCAAATCCATTGGCGCCAGCCGGGCGTCGGATAAGGCTGCTGTCGATCAACTGTTCGCCGCGAAATTCTCCGAAGCCCTGAAAACCGTGGGCAAAAAAATTGAGTTTGTACAGCTGTTTGAAAACCGTCTCCATTTTCGGGAAAAGATTATCGAGGTGATCGGTGACGATCTCAATGGTTATGTCCTGGAGGACGTGGCGATCGACTATCTGGAACAGACGCCGAAGAAATCCCTGGATCCCAGCAATATCCTCGACGCCGAGGGTATTAAGAAAATCACCGAGCTAACAGCGCGGCAAAACGTACACACCAATATGCTTGAGCGCGACGAGGAGTTGGCTATTAAAAAGAAAAATGTTGAAACCGCTGAGGCAATGCTGGAGTTGGAGCGTCAACAGGCGGATGCGGAAGCCCGCCAGCAGCGCGAGGTTGCCTCGCTTCGCGCCCGTGAAGAGGCGGAAACAATAAAGGTGCAGGAAGAGGAGCGTTTGAAGTCGGAAGCCGCCACCATTCAGTCCGATCAGACGCTGGCGGTTCAGCGGGAAAATCAGAAACGCGAAATCGAAGTGGCGCAACAGAATCGTCTGCGCGCGGTGACGATAGAGGAAGAAAAAGTGATCCGGGCGCGGGAACTGGAGGTGGTTGCGCGCAAGCGTGAAGTGGAGCTGCAGACGATAGAGGCGGAAAAAGCCATCGAAGTGGAGAAAAAAGAAATTGCCAATGTAATTCGCGATCGCGTGTCAGTGGATAAAACCGTGGCGATGGAGGAAGAGAAGATCAAGGAGGTCCGCGAGGTTTCAGAAGCCGACCGGCAGAAGCAGGTGCAGGTGCTGGCCGCGGAAGCTGTGGCCGAAGAGGAGAAGGTGAAGCAGATAAAAGTCGCCGAAGCCGAAGAGCAGGCGGCCAAGTTCAAAGCCAACGAAGTCACTACCATGGCCCAGGCGCGTTTGGAAGCCGCGGCCAGAGAAGCGGATGCGAAGAAAAAGCTGGCCGAGGGCATTCAGGCCGAGCGCGCAGCGCCGGGGCTGGCCGAGGCCAAAGTCAAGGAGGCGAGGGCCGATGCACTGGAAAAAGAAGGAATGGCGCAAGCCAGGGTGATTGCCGCCAAGGGTGAATCCGAGGCCAGCGCTCAGCGTGAGGTGGGACTGGCCGAGGCGGCAGTTATAGGCGCAAAAGGTGAATCCGAAGCCAGTGCTCAGAAGCAAGTAGGTTTGGCGGCGGCTCAGGTCACCCGGGAGCAGTTTAAAGCCGAGGCTGATGGTTTGAACGAGAAATTCGACGCTATGGGGTCGATGAGTGATAAGGCTCGCGAGCATGAAGAATTCCGCATGAGCCTGGAAACCTCGCTTAAGGAAGCACTTGCATCCATTGAAGCCGGCAAGGATGTCGCCAGGGAAAACGCGGACGTTCTCGCTACTGCGCTGGAAAAAGCGCATATCGATATTGTCGGTGGCGAAGGGCACTTCTTCGATACCTTCGCCAAATCGCTGTCACTGGGTAAAGCCGTCGATGGGCTGGCCACAAAGAGCGGAACAGTAACCGCACTGCTGGATAAATTCATCAACAACAAAGGCAACGGGGTGGATAACAGTGCGCCAGAGAGTTTTACCGTTCAAGAGGAGAATGTGAGTGCCTGAGCATATCCTGCCGGCGGCGTTGTTCATCGTTTCGCCTCCTCGGACCGGCTCGGTTAGCACCTTAGGTGGGCGAAACGATGAACAAAGCCCTGCCGGCATGTTGCTGACAGTAGCTGATTGACCGAGTCCGATAACGGAGTTTTCGACGGACCCGGGCGACGATGCCGATCTCTGTTGTTGATTGATGAGTAGAGGGTATTTCTAAGGCAATTCCCGATATTCGGTGCAGAACTGATAAAGGAAACTACTATGGCACAGCAGGAAATTTTCGACGCTGTTGATGGTAATACTACGGCCGACAATAACGTTGTTGACAGCGCGGTCGCCGAAGGCGGAGCCTATGAAATTATCCGCAAACGTCTGGTTGAGCAGGGTAAGCGGCTGGATACAAAAACCCGCGATTTGAATCGAGCCCGGTTGGAGGAGTTCGGTGTATCTGACCTGAGCGTCGCCGGTCGAGTCAGGGTGCGAACAGAAAACAATTGCATCGCCAGAGATATTGTTCAAGTCGGTGAATTGCTCCTGTTCGGTTACAATGTTTTTATCGGCTTGAAAAAAGAAACCCGGGTCGAAGATGTTTTTTCCCTGTTTCGGGTTCGCGAAAGTGCCGGTGAGGGGGGGAAGACAAGCTATGAAATGGAACCTGTTTCCCTGCGCGAAAGTTTTTTATCCGAGAATGGGTTTCTCAATGACTTTGAAGAGCTGTACCGCTATTACAAAAATACCCGCTTGATTCAGTTGTCGATCAATCAGGGAAAGTTACTGGCCGGCTTTCAGATCGGTGAACGGTTGACCGATATCCGGGTCTTTCGCTGGTCGGTGTCGGCCGACGGTGGCGACGTCAAATACATTGACAACCGCGGCGAACGGGATATTCAACTGCCTCCAGCCTATGATTTCGAATGGGTCGAAACGACGCGGGAAGATAATTTGCACGGCCGACATCCCCATATCAATATTCTCGACAGCATCTTTGTTGAAACGATCGGTGGCAACCTGACGATAAAGGTGGAAAACAATACGGAAACCGGTCTCGGCATTTACACCGAGCCGGTCGAGGATAGAACCCAGTCTTTAGATGATGCAGATGTCTTTTACGCTACGGTGGGGTGTCTGATTCTGTTGAAAATTCGCCCTTATAGGGAAGAGGATTGGCGCTATTTGATATTCAACACACTAACTCAAAGCGTTTTGCGGATCGATGCCATCGGCGAGTCCTGTGTGCAGTTGCCGGAGGATCACGGGATAATTTTCCCGGGTGGCTATTACCTGCAAACCGGGGAATACAAAACCTATGACGAGCAAGTGCCGGGTGTGAAATTCAAAAGGCGCATTCGTTCGCCCAACGGTGAGGATGTGCTCTATGTGTTTTACGAACCGCAAGGCGGTGTGGTGGGCTTATTTGCCTACAACCTAATCCAAAAATCTTTACAAAACCCCATCTATAGTCACGGTTATGCGCTGTCGGCTGAGGGGCGTCTGATCATTTTTACCGCTGAAGGTGAGCCGACCCGGGTTCACCCTATGCAAATCTGGAATACACCATTTGTGAGCGAGGAGTTTGCCAGCAGGATACCGGTGAGCCAGTCGTTTTTTGGTCGTATAGGCAACGCCGAGCTGGTGCGCGGCATTTCCGAGTTGTACAGTATCTGCCGCCGCATCGACAACCCGGCAGTTAATGTGCGTCTGTACGAGGAACTGGGTAAGACGGCCGCTAAGATGTTTGATACTTATTACTGGATCGGGGAGCAGGAAACCGATGGTATCGGTGATTTATTGAAGGAAATCGCCGCGACCTCGGAGCTGGTTATCGATGAGTTTGAAAAAGTCGAAAGCATTCGCGGGCAGTCGGCCGAGGCCATGGTCGCCGCCGAACGCGAGCAGGAGTCCATTGAGCGTGTCGTGAAATCCGGAAATCGCGAATCGGTGGAAGACTATATCGCCGCTCTGGATCGCATCCGGCATCAGCGGGGCCACCTTGTCAGTATTAAGGAACTGCGCTATATCGACACCGCGCGGATTGAAACACTGGATCGGCAATTGGCTGAAATGCAGACTGATTTGAGTGAAAAGACAGTCGCCTTTTTGTCCGGCGACCAGGCTTTGGCACCTTACTTGGACAAAATCGTCGGATTCAACCGGGAAGTCGAAGTGGCACACAGCATCGCCGTGCTGACGCCGCTGATAGAAAACATAGAAACCACGGCTGCCGGATTGGATTTGCTGTCGGAACTGGTAACAACGCTGCAGGTGCAGGATGCGACTGTTCGCACGCGTATTATCGATTCCATTTCCGAGATTTATTCGAAGCTCAATCAAAGCAAGGCGGGGGCCAGGCACAAGCGGAAAAGCCTGGGTGCGAAGGAGGCTGTGGCGCAATTCTCCGCACAATTCAAACTGTTTACCCAGAGTATTACCAACGCTTTGGGGTTGGCTTCAACCCCGGAAAAATGCGACGAACAACTGTCCCGCTTGTTGGTGCAACTCGAAGAGCTGGAGAGCCAGTTCAGCGACCAGGATCAGTTTCTGGCCGATATTATGGAAAAGCGGGAGGAGGTTTACGAATCGTTCGAATCCCACAAACAACAGTTGCTGGACGAACGTCAGCGCAAAGCGCAAGCGGTGGCCGATGCCTGTGCGCGCATGTTGGCGAGCATAGAGCGCCGCTCGTTGAAATTCACCGCAGTCGATGAACTAAACACCTACTTTGCCTCCGATACGCTGGTATTGAAAATCCGTGAGCTGGTGCTACAGCTGCGGGCACTTGATAGCGCCGTCAAAGCCGACGATGTGGAGTCGCGTTTCAACGCGATAAAAGATCAGGCACTGCGGGGGCTGCGGGATAAAAGCGATATTTTTGAGGACGGCGGCCGGGTTATCAAGCTGGGTCCGAGGCACAAATTCAGTGTCAATATGCAGGAACTGGATTTGACGATAATACCGCGGGAGGGCAAGCTCTACACACATTTGATCGGCACGGATTATTTCGAACAGATAACGCACCCGGACCTCTTGGCTTTAAAAGACTACTGGGATGTCTCGCTGGAATCGGAAAGCGCAACAGTTTACCGCGCCGAATACCTGGCCTGGTTGATACTGGATGCAGCCCGCGACGGTCGCCACGGCCTGTCTCTGACGCTGCTGCGGGAGTCACTCAGGGATCAGGGAAAACTGGATAGACTGGTGTCTGACTTTGCCGCCCCACGCTATAAAGAAGCTTATGAAAAAGGCATTCACGATCACGATGCGACGCGCATCCTAAGCAGCCTGGTACCTGCCATCGACAGTGCAGACTTACTCTGCTTTGACCCATTGTGCCGCGGTTTGGCGCAGGTGTTCTGGGCCAATATTAAACTGTTGAACAATCTGCCGAATACAGTGGTTTCGCCGTCGCCAACGAAAATGCTCGCGGAGGTGGAGCGCCGCCATGGCTCGAAGCGCGAACACTGGCAGTCACGATATGAAACCTGGACGCAACGCGCGCGGTCGGCGGCGCTGATGCAGCAGCATTTTTCCAGCGGTGATGCCAGCGATCTGCTGGTGACGGAGGTCCGCAAAGCGCTGACGGTGTTTTTTGAGCACTACCCTATTGCGGTGAGTGAAGCGGATATCAGTCGTGCGGCGCGCTACCTGGTGGCCGAACTGGAGCGGGAGCGTACCGCGTTTGTCGGCAGTAAATACGCCCAGCGGCTGGTCGATGAGCTAAAGCGGGCGCTCGATACTGATACCTGGCGGCAATACAGTGTCGCGCTCGAAAAACTGCAGGGGCGCCCGGATGAGCGTTGGAACCTGACCTCGGCGTGGTTGGTGGCGTTGGTCGAGAATAAAAACCTGCAGGCTTTGCGGCGTTATATTCCTGAAGCGGTGGCGCTTATCAACGGTGATCAACGCATCGATAGACGCGCTACCGAAACCGATCTGGAACTGCAGATCGATGGCTTGCTGGGTGAACATCCCACTATCGGCAATCGTCAGCTCAACCTCGCCGTGGATGAATATTGGCAGCGCATGGAACAACATCGTGATGTGTATGTGCCGAACTTTTATAAATACCTACAGGTTCGCCAGGAGATAGTACAGCGGGAACGGGAAAAACTGCGTCTGGAAGAGCTCAAGCCAAAACCCTTGAGTTCATTTGTACGCAACCGCCTAATCGACGAAGCCTATCTGCCCATCATCGGTGATAACCTGGCCAAACAGGTGGGTAGTGTCGGTGAAAGCAGACGCACGGATTTGATGGGGCTTTTGATGATGATTTCCCCGCCCGGATACGGCAAGACAACGCTGATGGAATACGTTGCCAACCGCCTGGGGCTGATTTTTATGAAAATCAACTGTCCTTCGCTGGGCCACGAAGTGCTCTCACTCGACCCTGAGCAAGCGCCCAATGCTACGGCGCGGCAGGAACTGATAAAGCTGAATCTCGGGCTGGAAATGGGCAGCAATGTGATGTTGTATCTGGACGATATTCAGCATACCCACCCGGAATTTCTACAGAAGTTTATATCACTATGTGATGGAACCCGGCGTATCGAAGGTGTCTGGAAAGGCAAAACAAAAACCTACGATATGCGGGGGAAAAAATTCTGTGTGGTTATGGCCGGCAACCCTTATACGGAATCCGGGCAAGTCTTTAAAATTCCGGACATGCTGGCCAACCGTGCGGATATTTATAATCTGGGGGATGTACTCGGTGGTATGGATGAGCAGTTCTCCTTGAGTTATATAGAAAACTGTCTAACGTCTAATCCCGTGCTTGCGCCTTTGGCAACGCGGGACATGAGCGATATCTACAAACTGATAGACATGGCCAGGGCGGAAGAAGTCACCACCACTAACTTGTCGCACCAGTACAGCGGGGCGGAAATCAACGAAATCACGGCTGTCTTGCGCATGCTGTTTAAGGTTCAGCGTGTGGTGTTGAACATTAACCAGCAGTATATTGCCTCGGCGGCGCAAAGTGATAAATACCGTACCGAGCCGCCGTTCAAACTGCAGGGCAGTTACCGCAATATGAACAAAATGGCGGAAAAAGTGTCGGCGGTCATGAATGAGCGGGAACTGATGCAAATGATTGAGGATCACTATATTGGTGAATCGCAACTGCTGACATCGGGAGCCGAGGAAAATCTTCTGAAGTTGGCAGAGCTGCGCGGAAATATGACCGCTGCCGAGCAAAGTCGCTGGGGAGAGATAAAAAAGGATTTTTTGCGTAACAAAGCGATGGGGGGCGATGATGCCGACGTAGCGGGCAAGATCGTGGTGCAGTTGAAGGATATGGCTGAAGGTGTACAGAGTCTCACCCATATCAGCAAAGGGTTGCTGTTACAGTCGCAACGAAGCGCTGAGCAACCGGCGGCGGAAAGTGAACTGACATCGGTAACACTGGCGCTGGAAAAACTGGTTAAACTGGTGGCGGTCAACAAACCCAATGTTGAAGTCGTTAATCAACCGGTGCCCGGCATGGATAAGCTGCTGCGCGTTCTGGCGGAAACGATTGAACACAGTATATTTCCACTGGTTCGCAGTATGGATAAAAAGCTTGAGATAGATTTGCGCACCCACGATAAAATGAAAGATATTTCCGCACAACTGCGCAGCTTGGAAACGAGTGTCACAGTGGGTAAAAAGAGTGCTAATAAAACCGTCAATTCAGTCGTTGATGAAGTTAAAAAAGCAAGTGAATAAATAAAGATTGCGAACATCTGCGCGCACAACCGGCCCGACTTTCATGTGGCGACGCGTGCTTTCGGCAAGTGATCGGAGTGAAAAATAATTGAAAATCAGAGTTTTGCTCATCTTGGCCGCTGTGATCAGTGGCATACATTTTTTGAATATATTTACCGGCTACCAACTTTCCCGGTTCGGTATTTTTCCCCGGGTTGTTGAAACGCTCCCCCATATTTATTCTGCCCCCTTATTACATGGAAACACCGCCCACCTGGTCAATAACCTGATTGGGCTGATGGTTTTCAGCGGCCTGTGTCTGTTGCGGGGAATAAAGTTTTACCTGTGGAGCAGTTTTATAATCATCACCTTAACCGGTTTGATGGTTTGGCTGTTTGCTCGCCCGGCGATTCACATTGGCGCCAGTGGCTGGATATTCGGTTTGTGGAGCCTGACAATAGCCATGGCCTGGTTTGACCACCGGTTTATCAATATTGTCATTGCCGTTTTTGTCATTTTCTTTTACGGTGGTATGTTCTACGGTGTTTTGCCGGGAAGACCCGGCGTTTCATTTGAATCGCATTTGTTTGGCGCTGTTGCGGGGGTTATTTGCGCACTGCTGACGGCGAAAACCCGACGATACGAACGTGTCAGAAAACGCATTTTCAGGGTCGTGCTCAATTTTTCTAATCCTCACATAGGGATAGCTATGCTCCGGTTAGAAAAATCTGCGCGCGCCCCTGAAAATACCGCTCTAAAAGGTCCTGAGCTCGAAAATTTATGCAAGGATAGGGTATACCAAAGCGTTTGATATTGAGATTTCCAGAGCACGCCCCTTCGCTTTGGGTATAACATAATTAAGCGGGTGTTCATATCATGTTAAAAATTCCATTAACAAATAATATTTCATATGGAAAGAGACTCAGTTGCCTGGTTTGTCTATTTTTCTATGGATTTTTTTGTCAACAAATATATGCCGGCACAATCAGTAACTATACCTTTAATGCAAAAAATTATTCCGGCTCCAGGGACAGAAACTACCAGGTTTACCGCCCCAGCGGTTTAACCGCGGCAGCACCGCTGGTCATGGTGTTGCACGGCTGTGTGCAGGATGGCACCGATAGCATGGACAACTGGGGCTTTCAGGCGGCGGCCGACAGCAACGGATTTATTCTCGTAACACCGTCGATCACCAGTTACGACGGCCAGCGCAGCGAAAACTGCTGGGGTTTCTGGTTCGATCAGCATATCCACGCCGAACAAGGAGAACCGGAAGACCTACACCAACTGGCGCTGGAGGTGGAGAGTAACTACAACATTGACCCGCAACAGCGTTTTATTGCCGGTTTTTCCGCCGGTGGTGCCATGGCGGAAATCGCCGCTATCACCCACAACGAATACTGGTCAGCGGCAGCCGTCGCATCCGGACTGGCCTATAGCGAAACCTCCAGCTCCGTTTCCCTCGCCGGATGCTGGGGCTCACCACAGTTCAAATCGATTAACAGCTCCGCCAACAGCGCGACCCAAGAGTTGAACAACGATTACGCCATTCCGATCATGGTCTTGCAAAACGACAACGACTGTGTCGTACAACAGCCCGCCGGCCGCAATATCCGCGACCTGCATCTGCGGTTATTCGGCGGCACAAAAGTCCAGGAAGTGAACTGTGAATTCTACTCTGAACACAATTACGATTGCCTCCACACATACTACGCCGACAGCGAAACAAACCAGACTACGGTTGAAACTGTTTTTTTCGACGGCCCACTGCAAACACCAAGCAGCGGCGACAATGATTACGGCCATTACTGGGTGGCGGGGAGCGCGGGCAATATCGATACCTACACCGTAAAAAAAGGCCCGGACTACCCCGCCTTAATCGTGGATTTTTTCAATCGCCACAGTCGGGACGGCAACGGTGCCCCCATAGGTACACCAAGTATAACCCTGCTGGGTGAAAACCCTTTGCAGATTAATATCGGTGATAGTTTTAGCGACCCCGGCGCCTCCGCGACGGATCTGGAGGATGGACAACTGACTGTCAGCGCCGATTGCCTTGTGGATACCAATACAGTCGGAGAATATTATTGCACCTACACCGCCGAAGATGGAGACGGCAATACAGCCGTCCGATCCCGCACAATCCTTGTCGTGGACCCCTCTGCGCCGGCTGAAACCTGCGCTGTTGTCAGCGCCTCACCGAGCGCACATATTGCCGAGGCAAGGGCTGTTAAAGGCGGCCTTTTCGACTTGGAGGCGCTGACGAAATCGGACCGGGTGGCAATCGGTAAGTCCTACGATTCCTGGTCCCAAATTACTTTATATGAGGGTACGCCCGGCGAGTGGTACAGTGCTAGGTTAACGGCCTGCAGCGGCGGTACGGGGGATTTTGAATGCCATGACTGGGAAGACAGCAACTGGAATCATATTCAGGCCGGCCGCGCAGCCCCGGATCTGGGTTATGCGATCACAGTTGGCGGCGGCGATAATTTGGGGCTGGCAAATATTTATACTTTCAGTTGGGTAAAAGAAACAGAGGAAGGTTTTTTTGCGTCTGGACAGTGTCCTTAGACCATACCAGGACCGTGCACGGTACTTAGAGAGGTTTACCGTCCTGGCTGTTGGCTAGGTTAAAAAACGACCCAGCTAAAAGTTAAAGAATAAAAAATTATGGGCTTATGGATATGATGGACTATCCATAAGCCCAATTCGATCACCAAATCTTAACGCGCTGCTCCGGTGGTAAATACAATTTATCGCCTTTTTTCACCTCAAAAGCGTCATAAAAAGCGGGAATATTGGCTACTGTACCATTAACCCGAAAACGCGCTGGCGAATGGGGATCGTTTTTCAGTCTCTGGCTCAACATCTCCTGGCGATATTTGGTGCGCCAGACCTGGGCCCAACCCAAAAACACCCGCTGCTCCCCTGTATAGCCCTCAATGACCGGAGAAGGCTTGCCATTGAGGGAAAGTTCATAAGCCTTGTAGGCAATGCTCAAACCACCCAGATCGCCGATATTCTCTCCGAGCGTATACTCGCCATTGACAAACTCACCAGGCAGGGCTTCAAAAGCGCTGTATTGCGCAACCAACGCCTGTGTACGTTTTTGGAACTGCTCCCGATCCTCTGCCTGCCACCAGTTCTGGAGTTTGCCATCGCCATCGTACTTTGAACCCTGGTCATCAAACCCGTGGCCTATTTCGTGGCCGATAACGGCACCGATACCGCCGTAATTGACCGCATCGTCAGCGCTCATATCGAAAAATGGAGGCTGCAAAATAGCGGCGGGGAAGACAATCTCGTTGAGCACGGGATTGTAGTAGGCGTTGACAGTTTGCGGGGTCATACCCCACTCGCTGCGGTCTACGGGCTTACCCAGTTTCGCCAGCATGTAGTCGATGTCGAATGTATTGACACGCTTGATATTCTCGACCAGGTTGTCGCTGGTAAAAGTCAAACTGTCGTAGCTACGCCACTTGTCCGGATAGCCGATTTTGGTCGTAAAGGTGCCCAGCTTTTTCAGTGCTGCCTGTTTGGTCGTGTCACTCATCCAGTCGAGTTGTTTAATGGAATCGGCGTAAGCGCGTTTGAGATTCTCAACCAGGGCCTCCATGCGCTGTTTGGCTTCCGGGGGGAAGTGTTTTTCCACGTAAAGTTTGCCCAGCAGTTCACCGACACTGCCGTTGAGGGTATCGATGGCCCGCTTCCAGCGTGGAGCCTGTTCCTCCTGGCCCTGAAGCTCGTGGTTGCGAAAGTCGAATTTGGCTTGATTAAAGTCTTCGCTCAGGTAATTGGCGTAGCTGTCGAGTAGATGAAAGCGGAAGTATGCCTGCCAAGTGACCGGGTCGTATTGCGCCGCCACTTCGGTCAACTGTTTGAAATAGGATGGCTGGTAGACGATAAAATCCGTTTCGCCGGCCATGTTGAAGTCACTGAGGTAGCTGTCCCAGGAGAAGTCCGCCATCAGCGCCCGCAGTTCTTTATGGTTGAATTTATTGTAGGTTTTATCGGCGTTACGGTTGTCCTCCTTGGTCCAGTGATGTTTGGCCAGGGCGGTTTCCAGGGTGAGTATGTCGGCGGCGCTCTGCTGCGCCTGTTTATCGCCGGCGAGTGTGAGCAGTTTGGTGATATACGCGGTGTATTTTTCGAGGATTCCCCGCCCTTTTTCCGACTCATCGAAGTAGTAATCGCGGTTGCCGAGTCCGAGACCGCCTTGGCTGAAATAAACAATATTTGTGTTCGGATCTTTCTGGTCGGCGTAGACCCAGAATCCTAACGGTGAGTCGTAGCCCTGCGCATAAGCGGTGGAGAAATGGTTCATCACCTTGTCTGTGGAATCGAGTGCGGCGATACTGGCCAGTTCTTTGCGCAGCGGGGTTAGACCCAGGGCTTCGATACGCTCCTGGTTCATGAAACTCTTGTACAGATTGGCGATTCGGATCGCGTCCTCGCTGCTGGCGGCGGTTGAGACCTCTTCGACTATGGCTTTAATGTCTTTCTGGCTTTGGTCGTGCAGTTTATGAAAAGCGCCCCAACTGGATTTATCAGCGGGGATCTCAGTGTTCTCAATCCAGCTGCCGTTCATATGGCCGAAAAAATCGTCCTGAGCCCGGATGGTAGTGTCCATACCCGCGTTATCTATCCCCGAGGGGCGTGTTGTTGCCGCCTTAGTGACGGAGTTGTCAGTTGGCATGGTGCAGCCGGAAAGCGCCAGTATAGCGTATAGGGCAATGCCGTAGTGGAGTGTATTTACCGTGAGTTTCATTCGTCGAATTACCTTTCTCATCATACTGTTCAACATTATGAGCACCCCTTTGCCCCTGTTACTTTTATACAAGGCACGTCGTTGAACGCAAGGAGGGACTGGCGGGAAGTATACTTTTTCAGGAGGAGCAGCTCAATCCACCCTGAATCCGGGCGGGGCTGTGGATAAAAACTGTTATAGAAAATCCAGCGTGGCAATATCAGTCTCCTCTGCGGGTTCATTACCACACACACCCTTTTCTTAACGGGTTATTTTTAACCGAAAAGAGGATATGCGAAATATAACCCACTAACTAGATGGAGCCTGGGTCTACAGCGCTATAAAATAGCTGTGGCCCTTCAAAAAACAGCGGTGGGCCTTTATTAATTCGGTAGTGTTTGCTTACTGACTCAGCGGTATCGCTTGTGTCTACGTTAGCTGAAGTAGTGTATTAACGTTAGTTGTGGCGCTTCATTAATTCAGCTGCGGCGCTTTCCCGAATTTTTAACGCTTCCAATTGACGCAGCAGTCGGCAACGAAGCATTAGCATGTCGATAACCTTGGCATCGCCCAGCGTTTCCTGGTTTCTGTCGACCCAGGCTCTGAATTCGTCTCCGGGTAATTCTGAACTTTGTTCTACGTTAACGATTTGCTTTGCGATTGTGTTTTTATCTTTTAATTTTGGAGTGCCTTTATGCGGAATTAACATAAACAACGCTTTATTTTGTGTGTTGTTTTTCATTTGTTTTGTATCTCTAGCTGGATTTTTGCAAGCAGTTTCAATATGAGCTTTACGAAATTAACATTCAACAACCAACTTAAATAATTGCAACCTGTTTACCATATATTTTGCCAATTGTTTTTGATGCCAGATCAATAGTTAATTTTCAGGCTGTCAGCCATAGGGCTATTTTACAAGCAAAAAAATAAGTCTATTCAGTCACTTTGTGGGTTAGTGACTTTTGTGGGCTGGTAACTTCTATAAAATTTCCAATCGGCGACTTCGTTATCCTGGAGGATGACCGCTAAGTTAAATTTTTGATGGGGGTGAGCGTACAGTTCCCAAAACTTATTTATCCGTTTTCTTATAAAGAACGTCGATAGCTGAGTGGTTGATAATAGCGCCACACTTGGGTTCAAACAACAAAATAATTGAAAATTTTTATTCAATTATTTCAGGAAAAATTGGTAACTTCTCAATAACCCGGGGCAGGCACAGTGTCAGGCGGACGTCCGGAGGTCGTTGGCCCAGACTGTCGGAGGCATGGATACCGACGCCCGCCATCTGTGATGGCGGGCCGGGCCCCGGAGGGGGACTTGCGGCGTGTCTGGGCCAACTACCCCCGGATGGCCGCCGGATCGAAGGC
>JARROD010000144.1:0-9996 GCA_037384225.1 Exilibacterium sp. | reverse complement strand
CACACCCTTACCGGCTGGGCCGGGCTTGGATAGAACCACGTTTAGAATTTGAGATAAAAAGATTTATTGCAGCTTCTTAATAACCCGGGATAACCCGGGTTATTTGTGCCGTCGATGCGGCGGCCATCCAGAGGCAGTTGCCCCAGACACTGTGCCTACCCAGGATTATTGAGAAGTCACGACTTGTTGGTCGCAGCACGACTAGATTGGGGAGTGCGTGGCTTTGTCGCTTTTTGCCACATTGATACGGGTGATTTTATCCAGCCCCACCATCAACTCTTCAGCCTCTTCCAACGGCACCATGTCTTCACAACTGGAGGCCTGGAATTTTTTATACCGAGTAGCGTTGCCGAAGACCAGATATTCCTGTTTGGCCTTTAACCGTTTGGTACAGGCGGAAAGTTTCACACTGAATTTGAAATTTTGCTGCTCCAACCCTTTCCACGACCTCATTAACCGGGCCGTATACCTGTAACCTTCAACGGCCACCAACCCCTGCACGGACATCGCCGGGTTTACCAGCTCACTGATATAGTTAACTTTGACAACCGCGACCATGTCGGCATCATCGAAACGCTGCTGGAGATTTTTTCCACTTTCTTTATCGCCAGCGGGCTTACTTTCTGTTTTTATCTTTTCTTCAACTCCGTGTTCTTCGTTTCCCTGTTTTTCGGTCTTTGCCACCGCTTCCGCCTTTTGTGCGGATTGCACCGACGCAGAATCAGTAGTGTCGGCGGAAACCCGAACCACTGTTGCCAACAACAAAGCCAATAGCAAAAAACTATTCGTCTTTAACGCCATATCGGCACCTAATCTTAATAAAAACAACGTATTTCGCCTGCCGCCCGGGGATCGTCTCCCTTCGCCGGGTTTGCTCCCGGGCAAAAGCTCCGCCAGCATACACCCGAGCTTTCTCAGAACCAAGTGCAATATACACAAAGCATTTGAGATTTAGATATACACCTCACTAGCATAGACACTTCCAACATAAAATATTTAGAATCAGTAAACATAAATTCTCAATAACCCGTGGCAGGCACAGTATCTGGGCCAACTAATTCCTTCGCCGCCGCATCCCCATTCAAGCCAGCCCTATTGGACCAATTGTGAGCAACCCCGAAACCAAGATGATATACCCAAAGCGTTTGAGATTTGGGTATATTCACCTTTAATGAGTTTCGCCTGTAAATTGTAGACTTGTGTAACATCGACTACTTCCTGGACTGGAAGCAGACGACTTTCAGCTGAAAAGGCAACCACTTTTAGGCATTTTGATTGGTTTCGCTCGACGCTTGCGGGTATGTGCTGCGCGGGAATCCCCATTCTATTATTTTCTACGCTGCTTAGCAGCTGCAGTAAATATGCCGTCACCTTCAACAATCAGGTGATGTATAGTCCGCCTCCACTGCTGCGGGAGATACAGGTTAATGACAAAAAGCTTCGCACCTGCATAGAACAAACGGTCAGTGATGGGGGCATTACCGCCGCCAGCCAGTTAAAACGCCTGTCGTGCACCCACGCCGGTATCAGCGCGCTGGAGGGAATAGAGCAGTTTGGCCAACTGGAAAATCTCAACCTGGCCAACAATCAATTGACGGAGCTGACCCCTCTGTCGAAACTGAGCCAGCTCACAGTGCTCAATGTCAGAGAAAACCGACTCACGGACGTTTCAGCGCTGTTATCGCTTATTCACCTCGAAAAAGCCGATGTCAGCGACAACCCCAACCTGGCCTGTACAGACCTTGAGCAGCTGGCAAAATCCTTTGAAGGTGAACTCACATTACCCAAGCAGTGTGAGCGGTAGATTTCCTATCCCGGAGAATCATCCTGGTCCGGAGAAACCTGAAAAGTCAGCCCCATAATGTTGCGATGGTGATGCACCACCCGCATCGCAACAGGCTCCTCGTTAATGGGACCCGCCACTTTCTTGAATCTGACCATCACCACTGTTCCCACGGGAGGAATCGGTTGATTTTCAATTAATACTGATGCCCCACCATCGGAAATATCCTTGGCAAAACCAATGATTGTGCCAAATGCTGCATGGGTTATCTCCACACGAATAGAAGTAGGTCTGCGCTCAAAGCGGCGGCGTTCATCCACTGCCGTGGCTCCTCATTATCTGTGGTTGAATCGTTGTAGAAATAAGTTTCCGAAACAATATCGATACCAGTGTTTAAATCTGAATTCAAACTAACGTTGAATCAACTGTAGTTGAAGCGGAGTATAAAACCACAATTAAACACTTCGATAAAGCCTCTTATCCGTTACCGCAAAGCAAATTCCAGATTTCCCCGCCTCTGTGTCAATAATTTTGTAAATAATGATGCCGTTTTGCCAAAATCCCCACAGCAACACAATAATCCACAGAATCTGTGGATAAGTCTGTGAATGACTATTTAAAACTGCCCGCAAAGCCCCATATTGTCAGCCTGCCCCTCAAATTGTCGACAAAGTGCACAATTATTCTAATCCTTTATAAATCAAACGGTTATGTTAATTGATTCGGATTTGTCAAGGGCTCGATGGAAGCAGGCAGTCAAGCTCGTCAAAATTTTCACGGTGTGTGGAAAAACATTGACAGCTTAGTCAGGTCAATTAATAAACCGAGGTAAAGCAAGCACCAACTTGGCCTACTATGCACACTTTAATCGCCAAAAGTGTCACAAATATCAACATTCATAATTTGCCTGCCAACTTGCGCCAAAGCTGGGGATAAGTTTGCGCCCACAGCAACACCCCGGCGGCTGTTTCCGGTTATATTGGAAGAGTTACAGACAGCAAACGGCGCGGGCGACCGTAAAAGGGCGCCCGCCTCTATCGCCTTAAAGGAAAGTCTGAAAAGCTAAAAATGTTGCAATTACATCAATCGAAGCTCAGCCCCAAACGCCGGCCAACGAGTTCGTAGGACTCAACCACATCCCCCAAGTCCTGGCGAAAGCGGTCTTTATCGAGCTTTTCCCGAGTATCCTTATCCCACAGACGGCAACCGTCCGGCGTAAATTCATCGCCTAGAAAAACTTCGCCTTTAAACAAACCAAACTCCAGTTTGTAGTCAACCAGCAACATGTTGCCTTCCAGAAACAGGGATTTGAGCACGTCGTTAGCTTTGAAGGTTAATTCCTTCATTTTTTTCACTGTTTCAGCACTGGCCCAACCGAAGGATTCAATGTGGTATTCATTGATCATGGGGTCGCCGAGACTGTCGTTTTTCAGAAAAAACTCAAATGTGGGCGGCACCAGGTCGATTCCCTCCTCAACCCCCAGGCGCCGGCAGATAGAACCCGCGGCAATATTGCGCACCACGCATTCCACGGGAACCATAGCCAGTGTTTTGACCAGCGCTTCCTGATCCGAAAGCAGTTTTTCAAAATGGGTAGGAATACCCGCCGCCGCCAGTTTTTCCATGATGAACGCGTTAAATTTATTGTTCACCATGCCCTTGCGATCAAGCTGAGCGACTTTTTTACCATCAAACGCAGAAGTATCATCGCGGAAAAATAAGATCAAACGATCCTCATCATCGGTTTTAAAAACCGATTTGGCTTTACCCGCATAGAGTTCATCGCGCTTTTCCATTACTAAACCTTTTTGTCTTCATCAATGTTAAAACCGTATTCAATCGGATCGTCCCCGGAAAGGAGCACCGATCTATTTTCATTCAATATGCAACCACTCAAACCCTTGATCCTGACAGGCGTAGTGCACCTGTCCCACTTCGGCGCAGACCTCTTCCAGAGCCTGTCGCGCCAGGGCGACGGAATTATTTTTCTCGCTAATATGAGCAACCACCAAGTGTTGCAGCCGCGACACCTCGACCCGCCGCAAAAACCCAGCTGCCTGCTGATTGTTTAAATGCCCCCAAAAACCACCCACTCGCCGCTTTAGCGAGGGCGGGTATGGTCCCGAAGCGAGCATGGCCGGATCGTGGTTGGCTTCCAGCACCAGCGCATCGCACTTGGCGTAACAATTCTCCACATGCGGCGTAATACCACCCAGGTCGGTCAGCACCCCCAGTCGCCTCTGGCCCGCTTCAAACACAAACTGAGTGGGTTCACGGGCGTCGTGGGGAACAGCTACGGGGGTAACCCTGATTCCGGCGACGTCAAACGCACGATACCCCTCAATCAAGTGCAATTGCGGCAAGGGACCCAGTTCCCGGCTATGAAAGCTACCGGGAGTCATAAAAACCGGTAAGTGATATTTCCTCGCTAAGGGAGCAACCCCTTTGATGTGGTCACTGTGTTCGTGGGTTACCAAAATTCCCGCCAGTTGCTCAACGTCGATTCCCAATCGCGCCAGCCGACGCTGCGTTTCTTTAACGGTAAATCCGCAATCCACCAGTAGGCTCTCTCCCCGCCATTGAACCAGCGTGGCATTGCCTCGGCTGCCACTGCCGAGCGAAGCGAAACGCACTAAATCAAATTCCGGCGTATGACTTTCAGCAGTCTTTTGGTTTCCTTGGCACTGAGCTTTTCGGCGTAACCATCGCGAATACGCACCTCGATATTGTTGTTGTCCACCGCCCGCACAAACACCAGATAGCCCGGCACAGCCGGCAGCGGTTCGCCTATAGAATTATCCGATGTGCGGCCACTGAGACTGGCCAAAACCTGGCGGTTTTCAGGATTATCCGGCAATTGCAAATGCGCCAGAATCTGTTCCAGTGTGTAAGGGCTGGTAATGACCGGTTGATCATCGCCACCAAACCAACCGCGAAAAAAACCGGACTCTTCCTCATCTTTCGGTGTCGAGTAACCGGCGTAATAAACACCGACCTCCCGGTCTTCGTCCCAAAGTGTAAAGCCCTCGCGCTGAAGTGCATAACCCATTGTGGCCCAGGCTCGCAGATAATCCAGCTCCATACGCAAATAAGCTTCGCCCTGTGCATTGACAAACTGTACCTTGGCATTGCCGCCAATGGTCTGCGCCAACAGTGAGGCTGCGCCGTCTCCGCTCTCACTGGCCAGAGTCGCCGACAATTCGTCGATCATCCAGGACTCACGCTCGGGATTGACAGAATTTTTCGGCCACGTCAGATTCGCGTTGACTGCCGATTTGTCCACACTCATGTGCAGCACATGTATTTCAGTACTGTCGGGTTGCACACCCTGCTCTATCCGCAATCGATAACGGTCTCTGTTCTCGGGATCGTCTTTAAACTGTAGCCAGGTGGTTTCAATAATGCCGTTGGTGGCATCGGTAAACGCCACCTGCAGGCCTGTGCGGCTGAGAAAATTTCGCACCCGTGGCCAGGCTTCACTCGGGGGTTTATTGATCAGAATCCAGCGATTCTGTCCCAGGCGTTGAATCTTGACCTGCTCGGTAGCCTGGTTGGCCGCCAGTGGCTGTGGCCGTGGGACTTCGTAGCTTTCTTCCGCAAATTCCTGCTCCTCAACCTTGGTGCTGGGAATGACATAGAGCTGCTCTACAGCCCCTGTCTGCATATTTTCCGGTACCTTCATCGGCGGAATCGTATCGGATTTAAGGTAATCGTCGCCGCGATCGCGGAAATAACCTTCATTTCCGAACAGAGAACCACAGGCGCTTATGCCAGTGGCAAGTGCCACTACCAGAGCCGAATTGAATAGAGATTTAATCATAAGGTCACGCCATTATTCTGAATCAAAGCAAACCGGCCTCCCGCAAAGCACTTCGAACCTGACTGTGGAACTGTTCCGACAACGGCGTCATCGGCAAGCGAATTCCGGGAGCAATTAGTCCCATCTCTGCGACAGCCCACTTTACCGGTATCGGATTTGACTCCAAAAACATCGCTTGGTGCACAGGTAACAATTCTTTATCCAGTGTCCGGGCCAGCTTAGCTTCCCCGGCAACAGCCAAATCACATATCCGTGCCAGTTGCGCCGGCGCCACGTTACCGGTTACGGTAATGCTGCCCTTGCCCCCCAGCAGCATCAATTCCACGGCCGTAAAGTCGTCCCCGGATATAACCGCAAAATCATCGCCGCAGGCTTCTACAATATCGCCCGCGCGCGCCATATCTCCCGTGGCTTCTTTTATGCCGACAATATTGGGAATTGCGGCCAGGCGGATCACTGTCTGCGCCGTCATATCGACGCCTGTGCGCCCAGGGACATTGTACAAAATCTGCGGAATGGCTACGGATTTGGCAATGTGCTCAAAGTGGCGAAACAAACCTTCCTGAGTCGGCTTATTGTAGTAAGGGGTCACCAAAAGGCAGGCGTCCGCTCCACACTCTTTGGCGGCCGCCGTCAGTGTCACCGCCTCATCGGTAGCGTTGGCACCGGTGCCGGCGATAACGGGAATACGGCCCTTAACCTGTTTGACTACGCGGCGGACCACCTCCAGATGCTCGTCCACGCTCAGGGTGGAGGACTCGCCCGTCGTACCTACGGCGACAAGCCCATGGCTGCCTTTTTCCAGATGCCAAGCTACCAGATTGTGGAGGCTATCCCAGTCGAGTTGACCATCAGAGGTCATGGGGGTCACCAGGGCAACCATGCTACCTTGAATCATCGAAAATCTCCGTCGGAAAAAGCAAAGGCGTAATGGTACTGACGCCCCTGCTCTGAGACAAGTTCCACAGCGGGTTTATTTATAGTTTTTTGGTCAATCAACGAGCGTGTGCTCAGCGGGTACGGTGTTTGGGCGGCAGCCCATAGAGATCCTCCGCCCCGGGGGGGCGGGATTTAAAGCGCCGGTGAACCCACATATACTGCTGCGGATGTTCCAGAATACGGGCCTCCACAAAAGCATTGATTCTGCGCGCATCCGCTCTATCGTCACCACAGGGAAAATTTTCCAGCGGCGGGTACACGGTGACTTTATAGCCCTTACCACCGGCGAGACGGGTGTGGGTAAAAGGGATAACCCGGGCATTGCCCAGGAGACTGAACTTGGCCGTGGCCGTTACCGAGGCCGCTTCTATGCCGAAAAAAGGTACAAACACACTGCGTTTACGACCGTAATCCTGATCCGGCGCGTACCAGACGACGCGGCCTTTTTTTAACGCCCGCATCATAGCGCGGATATCGTCGCGGGGCATGGGGTCAGACTCCGGGTTGTGGCGGCCGCGGCCACGGTGCTGAATGAAATCGTAAACGAGGTTGCGGTGGGGCCGGTACATACCGTCGATCGAACAACAAATACTCATGAACGACGCACCGATATCCAGCGTGGTGAAATGCATTGCCATCAGCAGCACACCCTGCCCCTTGGACGCTTCAAGATGCTCCAGCCCCTCAATGGTAAACAAGCGCCGCAACCGGCGCCGGGACCAGAACCAGGCGATGCCGGTTTCAAAAAACGCCATGGCGGTGGAATAGAAGTTCTCCCGCAGCAGGCGCCTGTGTTCGGCGTCGCTGCGATCGGGAAAACACAGCTCCAGATTGCGCAGGGCGATGTGTCGCCGGCGTCTGCCAAAAAGTAACATCAGCCACCCGAATGGGCGCGCCAATATCAACTGTATGCGATAGGGCAATTGGCTGATCAACCACCACATACCGATACTCAGCCACGTCAGCCAATATCGGGGGTGGAATAAAGCCGTGGTTAAACGAGGTCTTTGCATTACATGCGCACGAATGACAAAAAGCGCGGATTATAAGGCAATTCGACCTCGCGGGTTAATGAGACGTTTGAAATTGTCGCAGCCTGGCATCCAGTTGATCGACCACTTCCGCCCAGTCAGAATCCAGGTCTATGGCCTCGCGAATGAATTCGGCCTGATTGTCACTCCAGATTACTGCATCCGCCAGTGCTACACCTTCTGCCAGAGGTTTATGCCGGTGGACAAATGCCTCTATATCCCGATCGCGGCAAGGCAATCCCAGTTGTTCAAACAGGTTATTCATAGTATGAGTTAACGTATCCACGATGACCACCTCTATTCTGTCAATTGCCACAGTTCCTCGCCGAACAGCCAATGCTTCTCGGCGTGCTTTGCCGCCCTTCCCTCTTTTTCCAGCTTCAGCAAATGCGCCCACAAAGACAGTTTCGCCACCCGCAATAGGCGCGGATCGATATCGCTGTACACCTGCGGCAAGAGTAAATCCAAGCTCGCCTGCACCTGTCCAGCCAGCGCCGCCAACACCTTGTTTTCGCGCCGCAGGCGGTGCTCCACCAACTCTTTCACCACTCGCTCAGCCTCAGCCATGATGTGCCCGTGAGCCGGCGCCAGGTGTTCGACCGGATAGTGAAGCAAGCGTTGCAGGGAGGCAATGTAATCCGCCATATCACCACTCGGCGGAATGATGACAACGCTCGCTCCCTGCATTATATGATCACCGGTAAACAGTGTGCGTTCCCCGTGCAGATAGAAACAAAAGTGATTTCCCACATGCCCCGGCGTGGCGACGGCTTCTAGCATGAACTCTGCCGTTGTCAGCTTTTGTCCGTGTTGGAGGTTTTCTCGCGGCTGAAACGTAATATCCTGATGCCCATCATCGTGCATCGCCGCGCCGATCAGTTCAGCGCCGGTCAACGCCTGGAGCTTGTGTGCCGCCGGTGAGTGATCCGGGTGGGTATGGGTTGCCACCAGCCAGCGGATACGATCACCGGCGGCGGCCATAATCGCCTCGATATGACTGTCAACATCCGGCCCCGGATCGATTACCGCCACCGCCTCAACACCAACGAGATAGGTATTGGTGCCAGGCCCGGTCATGGGCCCGGCGTTGGGTGCGGTAATGCGCCGGATCAAATCGCTGACGACGACGGCAGCGTCGGACCGGAAGTCCAGGGGGACTACACTGCGGTGTAGATCCGCCATTTTAGTCACCCGTGTGAAAATCGGCCTCGACCAGAGGGCTAATATCGGCCTCGTAATCGACGCCGTCGACACCAAAGCCGAACAGTTTCAGAAAATCTTCGTTGTAGCCTTTGTAGTCGGTTATCTCGAATAGGTTCTCCTCGGTCACCTGCGGCCACAGCGCCTCGACTTGGGCCTGAATCTCCGGCTTCAGTTCCCGCTCGTCCATGCGCAGGCGGCCTTCGCCATCGAGGCGCGGCGAATCCGTATAGAGGCCCTCGGTAAACAGACGGTACAACTGTTCAATACAGCCTTCCTGCGTCCCCGCCTCTTTCATTACCCGATACAACAGGGAGATATACAGCGGCATTATCGGAATCGCTGAAGACGCCTGGGTCACAACGGCTTTGAGCACCGACACCCGGGCGTCACCATTCAAGGGTTCGAGTCTGGCTGTAATCGCTTGCGCTGCCCGATCCAGATCCTCTTTCGCTTTGCCGATGGTGGCGCGCCCATAGATCGGCCAGGTCAGCTTCTCCCCCAAATAGGTGTAGGCGGCTGTTTTGCAATTTTCTGCCAGCAGGCCTGCGTCCGCCAGCGCATTTATCCACAGCTCCCAGTCTTCGCCCCCCATCACCTTGACCGTATTGGCAATCTCCTCTTCCGAGGCCGGCTCCATCGTTACTTCACTGATCTTCAGGGTATCGGTATTAAGACTTTGCGATGTATAGGATTTGCCAACGGGTTTTAGAACCGATGAGTAAACCGCACCGGTTTCGGGGTCCACCCGGCGCGGGGCCGCGAGGCTGTACACGACCAAGTCTACGGGCCCCATTTTTTGTTTCAGCAATTCTATCGTGCGCTGTTTACAGGCGTTGGAAAAAGCGTCGCCATTGATGCTTTCAGCGTAGAGGCCGGCTTTTTTCGCCTCTGCCTCAAAGGCCGCCGCATTGTAATAACCTGCTGTCGCGGGACGTTTTTCTGTAGGGGGTTTTTCAAAAAACACCCCCAGTGTCTTGGCGCCACAGCCAAAGGCCGCCACAATTCGCGATGCCAACCCATAGCCGGTGGAGGAGCCAATCACCAGTACGTTTTTAGGCCCATTGGCGATCGGGTCCTGTTGGCGGATAAACTCGATCTGTTCCCGCACATTGGCGGCACATCCCCCGGGGTGGGCGTTGATACAGATAAATCCGCGGACTTTTGGCTTAATAATCATTTAATTATCCTGTTAAAAGGGTAACTTCTCAATAACCCGGGGT
>JARROD010000143.1:0-9263 GCA_037384225.1 Exilibacterium sp. | reverse complement strand
GACAGCGCTGCGCCTGCGACATTATTTGCGCGCTTACGGGTATCAATTGGAGAAAACACCGCCAGCACCGCTACCGGATTCCCGCAGCCTTGCTCTTCTGAAAACACTGGTTACTCAGGTTGGCAGTCTCCATAAAGCGCTTGGGCAGTTGAACGGGCTTGCACAAGCTGCCGAGAAAGAAAAGCGGCTCGATATTTCCATGTCGGACAAGCAAAAAAACAGCCACGATCTTGAAAGTTTGTTGCGTAACTTTGAAGACGCCGGCGTTATTCATGTCAATGGAAATACACTTCATTTTACCAGTGAGACAAATCGTTCTTTTGCCAAGGGTGGTTGGCTGGAACATTATGTTTTCCGAACAGTGGGTCGTTTGTCGGACGTTCTCGCCATTCGCGACAAGGACACCAATTTGAAACTGGTCGATAATGCCGGTGTTAAAAATGAGCTGGATGTGGTTTTTATGGCGCGTAACCGGGGTGGGAGGGCTGGGAGCGCGGGCCATGTTTGTGAGCTATCGGCCATTGGACGAGGCTGAAAAACGACTGGCCAGCGCGCTGAATATCGAGTTGGTGTGTGGAGCTGACCTGGCGCCGGCGCGAATGGAAGAAAAACTGAAGTGTTGGGTAGCGATCTGAGGGGGAGCTTTTTATGGCGACGTACTTTGTCACTCGCCACGCGGGCGCTCGCGCATGGGCGGCGAAACAAGGGATCACTGTCGACAGGCGGATCGATCATCTGGATATCGCGATGATTGGTCCGGATGATACGGTTATCGGTTCACTACCGGTAAACCTGGCCTCCGAGGTTTGTGCCCGGGGTGCGCGTTATATGCACCTGGTACTTCTGCTGCCTCCCGAGTTGCGCGGTAAGGAATTATCTGCCACCGAGATGCTGGCGCTGAATGCGCGGCTGGAAGCCTTTCATGTCGAGAAAATTGGAGAGGGTAGGTTTTGTGCTTTTTGAGATAGTGGAATATTCTGTGTTGCTTGAGTTTTTCCGGTTCGATGATGGTTGTATTTTTATTCATTGTAGATCTAGAGCTGGTTGTTTTTTATAATTGTTGGCTGTTGAAGATGCTGTTCATGTACCCTAACTTTTTGAATTTTGAAAAAACTGGGAACCCCCTTTGCAGGTTGTTGATTTTAAAAGGTTTCTGGCGTCGAGGGGTTTGAAGATTTTCCCCGTACAAAGGGGATTAAGACGAGTGACATCCGTAGCATAGAGCCTCACAGTTGGTTTGAAGATTTTCCCCGTACAAAGGGGATTAAGACTTAAAATTATTTTTCTATTATCTTCCGGCGTGCTCGTTTGAAGATTTCCCCCGCACAAAGGGAATTAAAACGCAACGGGTTCATAATGCGTCGACGTTGGCGATCAGTCCGCCGCTGACGACCCTACAAAAACTGAACTCACTATTGGGGGCGTATGAATTTAGCCACGGGCAGGCGGATGATTTCGGTTGCGCGAAACGTAAAGCGATAACGGTCTATGGTAGTGAGTTTGGGACATTCATTGTTGATTTCCCCTGAGCGTTGCAAACTGCATCGCGACCTGCTTGCCCGAAAACGCCAGGCCGATTTTGAGTATGTCGCTTAGCCGATGCTGTTCCAGCTCAGCCTGGTAACGCCGCTGGTCAATCTGTTGCAGAGCCGCTTGAGCGGCGTCTGCCAGGGGTTGCGTATTTTTGACCGCCTTGAATTCCATCAGAATGCCCCGGCGCTGATCCGCCGGCGCCGTCTCCCGCGGCAGCAGTGCCACATCGTAGCGGCCAAAACCGCTCTCGCGATTGGAGTGGATGACATGGGTGTCTTTCAAGCCAACGATCAAGCCCAGCACCAGACCGTGATAGAATTTCTCCGGTTGCTGCTTTTCCGCGTCGAAAGCGCTGGCGGATTCCCGTAGGTATTCCGTCAGCCGCGCTTCGAATTCTTCCAGGTTGCCGGTTACCAGGCAATTCAGAAAATCCCCATAGCCCTCTCTGCCCATGCTATCGCTGAACCACTCTTCGATATGCCGCTGGTATAATCCCAGTACTTCCAGATTTGGCACTCGCAGCTGGCAGGTGACCCGGCCCTGAATGTCGTAACGGGGATCACCGGCAGTGAGATAACCGCTGAACAGCAGCAGACTCCACAGCGCCATGGTGTTTTTGTTCAAATCCCCAAAAACGAGATTGGGATCGATCTGCGCTTCGATGGAATGATTCTGAATCAGTTGCTCCATCTTCTGCTTGAAGCGGACGTCGGCCCGCGCCATCAGACTTTTCAGCAGGCTGTTGTCGCTGGTGTTGAGCCAGTAGGGCCGCAATTCGCCGCGCTGTTTCAGGCAGTTGATAATCGACCAGGGGTTGTAAATCACGTGTTCGCCGAACTGGTAGCCGTTGTACCAGGATTGGATATCGGCGGTCAGCGCCGCGGCATCGAAGTCGCGCAGCAGTTTTTTCATTTCCGCTTCAGTGAAACCGAAGTACTGGCTGTAGTTGCGATCGAGTACGGTATAGAGTTCGAGATTGTTGACACCGGAAAACAGGCTCTCCCGAGAGACCCGCAGTATGCCGGTGACCACGCCTTTGTAAAGGTAGGGATTGTCCTTTAGCCCGGCACCGAGCAGGCCGCGCATGAGATTGATCATCTCCTCGTAATAACCGTGGACATAGGCGGCATGAATGGGGGTGTCGTACTCGTCGATCAACAGCAGTACGTGTTTTTGGTGGTGTAGGAAGAGAAATTGACTCAACCGCTTGAAGGCGCTGGCCAACTGGGACAAATCGGTTTTTTTCTCCAACATTGCCTGAATATCCGCTTTCTGGACGTCGGCCAGGGCATTGGACTCCATCAGTTCGGGGTACTGTAGGTACAAGTCCTTAAGGGTGTCAACCAGCTTGGCGATGGCATCTTCGAAACGGCCTTCCTTGATATCCTTGAACGTGAAGAAAATCACCGGGTGTTGGCCCTGATGCGCCATACAATCGGTATCTCTATTAATGTCCAGCCCATCGAACAGCCCCGCAGTTGATTGGCCACTGACTTCGTTGGCAAAAAAATGGTGCAGAATGGACAGGTTCAGGGTCTTCCCAAAGCGGCGGGGGCGGGTAAGCAGGGTGACTTCCGCCCCGTCCCGAATGAGATCCCGGATCAGCAGGCTTTTATCGATGAAGGTATGATTGCCCCGGATCAGCTTGCCGAAATCACTGATCCCTATGGGCAGGGGACCGGCGGATCGGGCGGTCGAATCGGTCGAAGGCATGGCAAAATACTCTGTGAATCGTGTAGAAAGGAATTTTAGCACCCTTGGGCTTCAGATGGTCGAATTGGCCCGAGGAAGACGTTTTATGGGGCGCCTCTGCGCGCGCCGCGGCCAACTTGGCCAAAACTGTTTGTATATCAGCCGCATAGGGGATGGCGTAAAGGGTGAATCCCCGTAGTTTCTCAATAACCCGGGGTATTGTGCCTTCGATCCGGCGGCCATCCGGAGGCCATCCGGAGATAGTTGGCCCATTTCCACAAACGGAGGCATCACCCCCGGCAATCGACCGCCTCGCCCCTGGCATCTTCCACAATGCCATCGCCATCCCGATCCCGGGCCATACGGGGCCGCCCCGCGGCGTTGACGATCACCCGGCTGGCAAGGCGCGCATCCCCGCTGCGGGGACAATAGGTAAAATTGCCGGTAAACGAGACCCGTCCGGTGGGCAGTGCCCTAAAAAAGGGCTTGCCGAAGGCTGCGCGCCAGGTAACCACACCGCGCTCGCTCAGGGGGGGATACTGGGCCAGCAGCTTATCTTTCGGGCCCATTTCCCCGTCGTCGTTGCGGTCGATAAATACCAGTGTGCCCCGGTTCCAGTCGTGGAGACAGCCCGCCGCGCTGCCGCTGCCGCAGACAATCACAGGCAAACGCGATTCTATCGCCTGCACGCGTGCGTACTGAACCAACTGGATAAAGCGCAGAGCGGTGCTGCGGGCTTCCTGCCGGTGCAGCCACGGGGATAAGGCGGGGACAGCGTAAAACGCCAGTGTAGCGGCTATCGCCAGTGCCACCAGCAGTTCCAGCAAGGTCAATCCTTGAGATCGTGTGTACATACTTAACGCCTCCTTGCGTTAATGGTGTCTCCTATAGTACTTGATTGTGAGAGTAATCGACACTGCGCTAATGGGGTGAAAACTGACGCTAGGCATGACTCACGAGCAATATACCCAAAGCGTTTGAGATTTAGGCCTCCAGAGCACGCCCCTTTTTGCCCCTGGCCGCGTCGCTCCTCCTTACGTGGGGCCTGCCACGCGGCGTCGTCGCTCCTTCCCAGGGACAAAAATTGACGCACTCTGAAAACCTAAATCTCAAACGTTTTGGGTATATTACGGACTATACAGTTTGTATCATTGTGCATCAGAATCTTAAGGCTGCTTTTGATAACTTCTTAATAACCCGAGATTGGCACAATGTCAGGCGGCCATCCGGCGGTAGCTGGCCCAGACTGTCGGAGGCATGGATGCCGACGCCAAGCTTACACGGATGTACTTGCAGCGTGTCTGGGCCAGCTACCGCCGGATGGCCGCCGGATCGAAGGTACAATATCCCGGGTTATTGAGAAGCTACCAACAGCTTTATTGGCGTTTCCTATAAAAGCATAGGACAAGAACATGGCACTTCGTAGTTTTTACGCTATTTTTGTACTCATCGCCCTGAGCGGCGGCAGTTGGGCCTCCGCGTTTGAAAACCTGGCGGCGCTGCGGGCGCAGACAAGCGAGTACCTGCGCCAACACTATAGCGAATCCAAACGCGATCAGTCCGAGACGGTTACCGTTACCGTCGGCAGCCTTGACCCCAGGCTGCAACTGCACAAATGCGACAAACCTTTGACACAACAACTGACGGATAGGGGCAGTCGCGGCGGAAATGTGACGATCAAGACCCGCTGCACGGGCACCCAGCCCTGGTCTATTTTTGTCACCGCCAGGGTGGACATTCAAGCCCCCATCGTGATCGCCGGTCACAGCCTCAGCCGCCATACCTTAATTCGCGAGGAGGATGTGGAACTGGCACGGCGGGACACCAGCACCGCAGGCAACGGTTTTGTCACCGACCCCGCCCGGGTGGTGGGCAAAAAGCTGAAGCGCTCCCTGTCTCCCGGCGCCCCCATACGCCTGCCCCTGCTTGAAGAACCGAATGCAATCAAAAAGGGTGATGCCATTGTGGTGGAGGCAGCCCGGGGCACGCTGACCGTGGTGGCGCCCGGTACGGCGCTGACGGACGGCCGCATAGGGCAGCAGATCAGAGTGAAAAACACTCACTCGGAGCGCATTATCAAGGCCAGGGTGGTCGCCCCCGGGCGGGTCAGAGTGATGCTGTAGCGGTATTCTCCGCCGCCGGTGACCGGTCAACCTTGAGGTGGGCACGGATTATTCGAAATTGTTAAAGGTTTATCCTCCGGCGCCGATAACCCTGTTGACGGGATTCAAAAGCCCCGGTGAGCCAATACAGTTAACGATTGAAATACAGATAAACAAAGGCAGATAGACAAGTATTAGCCGTTATAAAAAGTAGATACGCTATGCAGATGAAATTCGTGCAAGCCGCTACTGCGTAAACGGACATCTGTAACGGGAATTGCAATTATGGTTATCGATCCACATAACGGGATAAACCCTGCCAATCCGGGAAATACCCGAGGCAAAGCCACCACCAATGGCCTGTCCTCCGACAGCCGTCCGGGCGCCAGGGGCAATCTCGACTCCAGCGTCGATGCGGCGGGCCAGGAAAGTGTATCCCTCAGTAGGGAAGCCCAGACCTTGAACCGCCTGGAATCCGCCATCAGTGCCGCTCCCGAGGTGGACAGTGATCGAGTTGAAGCCATTAAACAAGCGTTGACCAACGGCAGTTACGACATCGACCCCGGGCGTATTGCCGAACGCCTGTTGCAAAGCGATGACCTGCTGAATTAGTAACTTCTCAATAACCACCGAGGCTCGACAATGCCCACTGCCACAGTAAACCCGATTTCAATCGCCCGGTTAATCCAGAGCGATGCCGACGCCAGCGGCGCCCTGCTGACGCTGCTGCAAACCGAGCAGGAAGCACTTAAAAGCAGAAAACACCAAAACCTTGAGCAATTGGTGCGGGACAAAAACACCCATATCCAGACACTCGAGGCCAATACCGCAAAGCGCCACCAACTCCTCACCCAAAGCGGCCGGGAAGCGACCGTCAAGAGCTGGGAATCACTGTTGGAAGCCTGTGCCGATGAAAACCTGCAACACCTGTGGCAAACCGTGAAAGCCAATTTTGACGAATGCCGGCGCTTGAATGAAATCAACGGCAAAATGATCGTGCGCGGCCAGCAGACGGTTAAGCGGCTATTGAATATTCTTCGCGGCCAGACCGGCGCGCCGGGACTCTACACGGAATCGGGCGCAACCCAGGGGCAGAACACGGGCGGTTACACGATTGTTGAAGCCTGAATTTTTGTGCCTTTTATAGAACGACAGCAGGCGGGTCATGAATATAGACGCAAGCGGCGAACAGATAACCAATATCCAGGATATTTTTCGTACTCTCAAATCACTGGAACTAAAACGCAGTCAATTGACCCTCAAACTGCCCGGTGATCGCAACAGCTACGCCAGCCTGATTCTGCACACCGACCTCAAACAGCGGCAATTTATCATTGATGAGGTCAACCACGAGCACGGCAACGAACGCCTGACCAGTGGCGCCCCCTTCACTTTTGTCGCCTTCTTCGAAGGTGTTCAGGTCATTTTTAAAGGCCGCGTAAACAGTAAAGGCCCGCGCAATTTCAGCAACGCGTTCAGTGTTGACTTCCCTCCCTACATCTACCACAAACAGCGCCGCAACGCTTATCGCGCAGCGCTCGATGCGGAGGCGAGTGCACAAATCCAACTGCACTCAGACAAACGCGGGCAACCGCTGCTGGGCCAGCTCATCGACCTTTCCTCCACCGGCGCGGGCTGCCGGTTTTCGGGGTATATCAAACCGGAAATTAAAAAACGCGAGTATTTCGAACGCTGCACCCTGCGCGTCAATGGCGAATTCGAATTGCAATGCGCGGTGGTTGCCAGAGCGCCCCTCTATCATAGAATCCTCGACAACTGCAGCTGCGGCCTGGAGTTTGTCAACCTCGATCGCTTTCAACAAAAAGCATTGGACCGCTATGTGCTGACTATTCAGCGCCAGGCGCGCCGAAAACGCGACCAACACAGCCGCCTCGCATCGGTGGTTTGACATCTATCCCCAACCCGGGGATGCGACTGGATACTCCGTCCAGAGGTATGGTGAACCACGGCGATTGATTGGCGGCCTCCCCGCTAGCATCCCCCTTGGCGTCAGGAATTAAAGCCGCCGTGTTCGAGGCGGATTGCCTCGGGCAGATAGCGCAGATCTTCCGGTCTGTCGATATCGGCCAGCTCCGGCAGCTTGGCGTATTGCCAGGCAAGGGTGTCGAGCCGCTCGCAGGTTTGCCGCAGCACCTTCTCAGTACCCCAATCGATATCGGTAAACGGCGCCGGACTCGGGCGCGACAATCCCAGCAGCACATAGCCGCCGTCGCGGGCGGGCCCAATGACGGCGTCTGCCCCCGATGCCAGCGCAGTGACCGCCCGGCGCAGATAGGCGGTGTCGAACTGTGGGCAATCGCTGCCGACTAAAATGACGCCTTTAGCCCTGCTCAGCACCGCCGTAGCGGCGGCAAACAGCCGCTGCCCCAGGTCGCCTTCGGACTGACGGTAAAGCGGCAGACCGAAGTTTTCCGACAGCTGTTTAAAAAAGGGATGCTCGGGTTCGGAACCCGCCCAGAGTTCCGTTGGACACAGACGGCTTGCCAACAGGGTGGCCGCGGTGTGGCGGGTCAGCGCTTTGTGCAGGGAGACGCACTGCGTTTCACTGAGCACGCCGGACAGCCGGGTTTTGACCCGCCCCGGCAGGGGCGCTTTGGCAAACTGAACAAAGTGGTAATCGGGAAATTCAAACATCGGGCAAGGCTCCGGTTTTCTTATCCCTGTGCCTGGAAACCGGTTTTTTGGCCGCTGACTGTTTGTCACCAGAGACACTTTTGGGATAGTAACGCCGCGCCAGACGCTCGGGACTGGCACCGAAAAAATAGGCCAGCCGCAGCCGCCACATCAACAGTATCGTGCGGACGATCCCCTTTTGCTCCCAGCGCCGGCTGGAGGTCAGCGCGGGTAACGCCTCCACCCACGGGCGCGCCAGGCGCCGCAGCTGTTTCGACAGCGCAATATCCTCCATCAGGGGAATGTCCATAAACCCGCCCAGGCGCGCAAAGACATCGCGGCGAACAAAAATACACTGATCCCCGGTGGCCACCGAGGTAATACGGGAGCGCCAGCTGATAAAAAATCCGATAACGGGAAAAAACCAGTGCGTTCCGGATAGCCGCAGGGGAAAGAAACCCCAGGTCGCCTCGCCGGTGCGCCAATTTTGCGCCAGTGTCGTCATATCGGCCGCGGGAAGCCGGGTATCGGCATGAAGAAATAAAACATAGTCACCGCGGGCAACCGCGGCCCCGGCATTCATCTGCACCGCGCGACCGGTCGCCGAACGGACCACCCTGTCTACCAGCGGCGCGGCGATATCGACAGTGGCATCGCTGCTGCCGCCGTCGGCGAGAATGATTTCTCCGCCGTTTGCGCGCAGATACTGCAGCGGCTGTAGTGTTGCCGCGATCCCTGACGCTTCATTAAGGGTGGGCAACACAATGCTTATAGGTAGGGTGCCTGTCCCCGTTGATAAGGTGCCCGTTGATAAGGTGTCTGTCCCCGTGGATAGGGTGTCTGTCACGGTTAGAGCCCGCCTTCCAGCGCTCCGCCGCAACTGCTGCCCTGCCCGGCGGTGCAGCCGTAGCAGTGATCGCCAACGGTGATTGCCGCGCCGCTGAGATCCCTGTCGAGCAACTCCCGCAGGTGAACTTTGTCGCGATCACTGCCGATCAGCGCCTCCGCCCCGGGATTACCGGGCACGCTCCCGGCGGTCAGCGGCAACGGCCAGCCGAGCATTTGGTTAAAGTCACAATCGTACACATACCCCTGCCAGTCGACACTCAGCAGCGAACGGCACATCACCGATGACAGATTCTGTTCGCTGTAGTTGTTTTTTAACAAGTTCATATAGTTACTGTATTCGCCCTTGGAAATCAGGGTACTGCCGAAACGGCTGATGGGCATATTGGTGATGGTCAGTAACTGATCGAATACGATACCGTACCGCTGCCCCAGTTCCCGTTTGTAATCGGCCTG
>JARROD010000142.1:0-17172 GCA_037384225.1 Exilibacterium sp. | reverse complement strand
TATATGTGCGGCTGCGCGATACAGGGGAAGGTGTAAGGGTACTGCATCACTTCGCGTCCTCCTTTACCGATGGTAGTGTAACGGCGACTTACGCGTTGGGGAGCATCGAGTTTGCCGACAACACCCTTTGGAGCAGTGACTACATTGCACAGCACTTAGAGACTACAGCCTTGTTGGGTGTCAACGATATAATTGAGGTGGCGCCGGATTATAGCAATCAGCAGGTTATTACCTTTGCCCAACTAACTGGTAATGATATTGTTTTGCGTGAGACCGCACCCAGTATAACGGCAATTGATTCGGTCGTGGGTGGAAACCTGGTGATCGATGTGATTTCTCAAACGCTCACCTTCACTCTCGATGGTTCCGCGATCGAAACCGCATCTTTTACCTATACTATTTCCGATGGTACCGAAACTTCCACCGCCAGTGTTTCTTTCACCGTTCAATCATCTGAACCATCCAATACCGCACCCGAAGCGAATGACGATGCAGTTTCTACGACAGTGAATAACGCTGTTGTAATTGCAATAGAGGATTTGCTGACTAACGACAGCGACGCCGACGGCGATACTCTGAGCATTACATCAGTTGGCAATGCCCTGAATGGTAGCGTCAGCATGGACAGCGTCGCCGGCACTGTCACCTTTATCCCGGATGCCGACTATACCGGCCCGGCTGAATTCGAGTACACCTTGAGTGACGGCGTAACATCGAGTACAGGTTTGGTGAGCGTATCCATTGGCATCAACTTGAGCGGCGATGCCAGTTCTGAACAACTCGACGGCAGTGAAGGCGCAGACATTCTCGACGGCCAGGGCGGCAGCGACACGCTAAACGGTTATGGCGGCAACGACATACTGCTGGGCGGTGATGGCATCGACACCCTCTACGGCGGCGAAGGCAATGACGTCTTAACCGGTGGCGCCGGCCGCGACTATCTCTACGGAGAAGGCGGCGACGATCAGTTTCAGATCAGTGCCGGAGATGCTGGCTTCAATCGCTATTACGGCGGCGATGGCCAGGATGAAATTCTCGGTACCAGCGCTGACGATATGATCCTTATCGACGATTTCAGCCAGACCAACGGTTCCGTGGTGGAAGTGATTAACGGAAATGGTGGCTTCGACATCATTGGCGGTAACGACAGCAGTAACATACTCGACTTCAGCAACACCCAGTTAATTGGTATTGCCGAAATCCATGGCAACTTCGGTAACGACCAGATTTGGGGCAACGATGACGACAACGTCATTGTCGGCAACAATGGCAGCGATAGGCTTTACGGTAACGGCGGTGACGATATCTTTCTGTTCTCTGAAAATGAAACCGGCTATGACCGTTTCTACGGGGGCGACGGCTTTGACCAGGTTTTGGGTACGGCCGGCGACGATGTCATAGGGCTCTATAATTATTCTACAACCGATGGTTCTGTGGTGGAAGCGATCAACGGCAATGGCGGCTTCGATATTATCGCCGGCAATAGCAACAGCAATGTGCTGGATTTCAGCGCTACTCAGTTGATCGGCATTGCCGAAATCCACGGCAACTTCGGTAACGACCAGATCTGGGGTGACGACGGAGACAACGTTATTGTCGGCAATGATGGCAGCGATACGCTTTACGGTAACGGTGGGAATGATACTTTTCAGGTGACTGCCGGTGACGCCGGTTACGATCGCTTCTACGGCGGCGAGGGCTATGACCGGGTGCTGGGTACCTCCGGCGACGATGTCATAAGGCTCTATAATTATTCCACAACCGATGGTTCTGTGGTGGAAGCGATCGATGGCAATGGCGGCTTCGATATTATTGCCGGCAATGGCAACAGCAATGTGTTGGATTTCAGCGCCACTGAGTTGATCGGCATTGCCGAAATTCGCGGCAACTTCGGTAACGACCAGATCTGGGGCGACGACGGCGACAATATAATTGTTGGCAACGACGGCAGCGATACGCTTTACGGCAACGGTGGTGACGACATTTTCCAGGTGACTGCTGACGACACCGGCTACGACCGCTTTGCCGGTGGCGACGGTATCGATCGGATACTGGGTACTGCCGGTGATGACGTGATCGGCATGAAGGATCACGATGTTGCCGCCGGAGCCTGGGTGGAAATCATCGATGGCCAGGGCGGAAACGATATTATCATCGGCGACCAATCGAACAATACGCTGGATTTTTCCAACACTCAACTGATGGGCATTGCTGAAATTCACGGCGGTGCAAATCAGGATATCATCCTCGCAGGGGAAGGTGACACCATTTTGGTCGGTGGCACTGGCAATGATATTCTCACCGGTGGCGCCGGCAACGATATCTACCGCTTCGCCCAGGGCGACGCCCAGGATGTGATTCACAATGAGGCTACCGATAACGGTGATTATGATCGTATTGATCTCTCTGATATCGCTCACGATAAACTCTGGTTCACCCAGAGCGGCAATGATCTGGTGATCGACGTGGTCGGCAGCAATGATCGCCTCACCGTTGATGACTGGTATCTGGGCGAGGACTGGCAGATCGATGAAATCACCGCCAGTGACGACCTGATATTATTGCGCAATCAAATGGATCAACTGGTCTCGGCAATGGCGGCCTTTGAAGTGCCAGAGGGAGTGGGAGCGATAATTCCGACCGAAGTACAGGAACAACTGCAACCGACCTTGGCTGCTTCCTGGCAGTGAATTAAAAGGTCAAATTCAATCGGCCCCAATGTTGTGTTTTTGCACATTGGGGCCGACTTGGTTTATTTCGACCAGTTACCGACCGGGGCTTAGAAATTGTACTGCGCGGTAAGTCCTATGGTTCTCGGCCGGTTTCTCGCGGTGCGGTCAAATCCGGGCAGGTTGAATACAATCGCGTCATTGTAGGAGTAGATGGCGACTTCATCGGTGAGGTTGTTGACGAAGAGTGCGGCTTCCCAGTTTTTTAAGCTGGCGTAACCGACACGTAGGTTAGCAATTGTGTAGCTGGGTTTAACGTTGCCGGAATCAATGTCCAGACCAGAGACGTCTGTATTGGCGCGTCCCGGCGTCTCCAGGGTTTCATCGACGTAGTTGACGCTGCCGAGAACGAAGATCTCACCGGAAGTCAGCGGCATGCTCCAATCGGCGGACAGGCTGGCGGTCATTTCCGGGACATCGGTCAGTTGGTCGCCTTTAGCGATGCCCGCGCTGGCAACAGATTCGGTAAACTCCGCATCGGTATAGCCGAAGCCGGCATTCAGGGTGAGCCGCTCGGTCACTGCCGCCACCGCTTCAAACTCGAAACCAGTGGAAACGGCTTCGCCGACATTGGCGGTGAAATTGAAACCGCAGTCGCCGGAAGTGTTGACGCGCTGCTGGATATCCTCCCAGGTAATTCGATACACCGAGGTGTTAATGCGCAGTGCATCGGTGGGCTCCAGCTTCAAGCCCAGCTCCAGGTTGTCCACCACGTCGCCGGCATAGGAGGTCGGATTACCCGTAATGCCCAATGCGTTCAGGTCGTTGTTGCAGGCAAAGGCCAGGGAGTCGTTGGGGTCGGTACTGCGCGGAATAGAGCGGTTGCCGCCGCCCGGACGCGTCGCGTCAGAGGAGGTGGCGTAGATCTGGCCTATTTCAGAGAAGTTCCAGGCGAAGGTTGCGCGGTAGTTGAGTTCGTTATCCGAGGCGCTGACGTTGAGCTGATTCGCCTCCTCTTCAGTCAGGCCGCCGTTGACTGGCGCAGGGGCGTACACCATGCCCCAGTCTTCCTTGTGCTGCTTGAAATCGTATTTGAGTTTGCGCAGACCAAGGGTGAAGGTGAAATCCTCGGCAAAGGTCAGGCTGCCCTCACCGAAGTAAGCGTTTTCCTTGTAAGTGGTGTTGTCGTTGGTGTTGGCGAGGCCGTTCGGTGTCACATATTCGAAGCCGCGCCCCATGCGGTAATCCGCATTGACTTCTGCGTCCTTGTGATAAAAACCGACCACCCACTGGAAGTTAGAGGCCGTTTGCGAAGACAGGCGGACCTCGAATGTCTCATCATCCAGGGTTACTGATTCATCGACAAAGGCCGGCGCTTCGGGCATGCCGTAGCTGAAGCCAAACGCACTTTCGAGGGCAATCACGTGATCGGTTATATCTTCGACATTGTCGAAGCTGCGGTCGATGGTGGAGTAGTTGGCCACCAGGGACATGATTTCGAAGTCGCTGCCCAAGGTTACACTGCTCATGGTAAACGTATCTTCGAATGGTTCGGCGGCATCGAAGGGACGAATCTGTTCGTCCTCGAAATCGGGGCCATCGAAATTGGGCTTGCCGTCCATCGAGATGGATTGATGGAAGACGGCGGGCTGAATGTATGTGGAGTCCGTAATGTTGTAGCGCAGCGCGGCGCGGACCAGCTGAGTCTCTTCCGAGTCCACGTCCTCCTCCTTGCCGCCCGCGAATTTGCGGTCGATAAAGCCACTACGGTCGCTGGTTGAGGCCACCACGCGCAGAGCGGCGTCTTCACTCAGGACGAAGTTGCCCATGCCGTTCATCAGGTAGTTCATGCCGCCGCCTGCGGTTGAGGAGAGCTCCCCGGCAACCTTGCCCGCAAACTCGTCGAGGTTTGGCTGGGCGGTTATGATGCGCACTGTGCCGCCCATGGAGCTGGAGCCGAACAGTGTCCCCTGCGGACCGCGCAGAATTTCCACCCGGTCCAGGTCGAACAGCTTGGGGCTGACGACGGTAGAGGCGAAGGAGGTGGAAGATCCGGAAGAAATGGTTGATATGGGCATTTCGTCGATGTAGTAGCTCACCGTTGGCGCCACGCCGGTCACCGAAGAAATACCGCGGATGTTGAGTTTGGTTCTCCCCGGGCCTGAAGATTTGAATGACAGTGACGGTACTGAAGCCGCGACACTCTCGAAGTCCTGCACACCGGCTGCTTCCAGTTTGTCACCGGATACGGCGCTGATACTCAGCGGGACATCCTGCAGGGAAGCCTCGCGTTTGGTTGAGGTAACGACAACCTCTTCCAGGACGGCCTCTTCTGCGGTGGCATTTACCGCAGACAGGCTTAGGCCGACTGTCAGGGAAGATGCCGCTATGGCTAGGGCAATGGGCTTATTGGTGAATCGCTGAAATTTTTTGTTGTGATTATTTTACATGTATACTCCATGATGTCTTTTTTGTTGTTTTGAATGGAGGTGTTGTGGTCTTCAATGGGAAGATGTTTATTTGCACCCCTTCATGCGGACCTATTCTGACTTTTATTTAGTTGCGGAAGTTTCTCCTATTAGAAAGCTGAGCGGGATCCGTCGCCAACTGATGGTAGCGGGCAATCAGACTGAGGCAGGCGACGCCTGTATCGTTGTTCATATGCACCTTGTCCACATTCCTGCCAGCAACGCAGCCTCTCGACCATCAATCTTCCAATTTCAAATTAAACCCACGTACACTAAAGGTTAACATCCATACGGCGCATAAATCAATATCGGATGCTTTTAAATTTTGGCGCCATTTATATGCCGGCGCTGACTTGTTTATCCCTCCCAACACTTTATACACATTCTCCATTCGTTGAATGTTTAATCATTCAGTTTGAAAATTGAATAGAGTCACCCGAGGGCCTGGTTGATTTGCGGGAACTCCGGCAATGTAGCGGGAGGGGATAAGGAAACGTTTAGGGAAGCCATTTTCAAAAACGGCGTTATTGGAAAAAACAAACTACACCATCATTAAAAGGATACAAGGAAAATGAAACTACTCAATTGCATAGCTGCCAGCACCATTTTATGTGCGTCTGTCAGGATGCTGATCACAGCCGTCTCCAACGCCTACCGATGGGGAAAAAATCACTGTGTCAAAATCCCTTCCCGGTAATCCTCAATTGCTTTTTCTATCTCGGCCGCTGTATTCATCACAAAGGGTCCGTATTGAACGATGGGTTCTCGCAACGGCCTGCCCGCCAGCAGCAGAATTCGGGTATCGGTGTTTGCGTTGACCAGTAACTCGCCGTCTCCCTGTAGGCGCGCAAGTTGCTGTGTTTTGACGGCGGTCGCCTTGTCTCCGACCTGAGCCCGGCCCTCGTACACATACAACAGGCTGGTGTGCGAAGCGGGCAGTGTCAGACGCACCGGGGTGTCGCACTGCCAGTGCAGATCCAGAAACAGGGGGTCGGTGGTGAGGTGGCGAATATACCCGGTAACTGTTTCGCTACCCGATGGCGTGGTGATGGTCGTTTCCCCGGCCACAGCCTTGACCCGCACCGCGCCCAGGTCATAGTGGGGAATCTCGGCGGCGGGAATATCCCGGTAGGCGGGATCTTTCATTTTCTCCGCGGCGGGCAGGTTGACCCATAGCTGAAAGCCCCGCATCCGCCCCTCGGTCTGGCGCGGCATCTCGGAGTGAATAATGCCGCGTGCGGCGCTCATCCATTGCACGTCGCCATCGTTGAGCAGGCCCAGGTGACCGAGATGATCGCGGTGTTCCATTTTACCTTCCAGCATATAGGTGACGGTTTCAAACCCCCTGTGGGGGTGTGACGGAAAGCCGCCGATATAATCACTGGACTCCTCGGAACCGAATTCATCCAGCATCAGAAAGGGATCGAACCGCTCCGGATGTTGGCCGCCGAAAACTCTCAATAGCTTTACGCCGGCGCCATCGGTGGTGGGACGCGCCAAAATCACTTCCACGACTTCGCGTGTGCTCATAGTAACCTCCGTAAGTTAATTAGCTGCCCCCGTAAGTGGTGAGTGCGATGAGGGTAAGCGCTTCACGACAGGAGCTAACTGTCTGGAAGTAAGCTTAAACCATCTGTCTCAATCAATTGTCGCAATTTTTCGCAGGTAATTATCGAAATAACTGATTGAATGAAGCACTGGCGGGAATATCCCGATCAATGTGAAAGCTGCGTGATAATGTTGCGGCGTCGACGGAGAAAGGTTTCGGCTTAAAATTTGGCCGTTAGCTTAATGGCAAGCTGTCTGTCATTGATTTCACTGCGACTTGGCCTGGTTTGCTTGCCATAGTAAGAGTGACGTATGGTGTTGAGGAGGTTGGCGCCATCTATCGACACCGAGAGGGTATCGCTGAAATTAAAGCTGAAAGATGCGTCGAGCCAGCCGTAGTCCTCCGTATAAATGGGTATGGAGCCAACACCGATGACATTAGTAATACCGCTCAGGTAGTCGTCGCGCCAGTTGTAGGCGATGCGGGCCGTGAAATTGCCCCGTTCGTAGAGTCCGATGATGTTGTAGCTATGCTCGGAGAGATCCTGCAACGGCAACTTTCTCCCAGCCACAAGGCTGGTGTCCTCGCTGTCCACATAGGTGTAGGTCAACTGCAGCCCGAGTCCACCCCAGTACCCGGGTAGGAAATCATAGAATTGCAGGTAACCGAATTCGATGCCTTTGATATCCGCAGTCTCGTTGTTCTGTGGTCGGTTAACTTGGTAGGTGACGCCGTCGTAAACCTCCGGGTTACTGATATTGGTAACGAAACCGTCCACCTTTTTCAAAAAGCCGGTGATATAGATCGAGTTGGTTTGACCGAAATATTTCTCCAGTGACAGATCCAGATTGTCCGAGCGCACCGGATCGAGTTCGGGGTTGCCCGACGAGCCGGTGTTCAGCGACGGTGTGGTGACAAACTGAAACAGGGTCAGCGAAGGGGTGAGGTCGGAAAAATTTTGTCGGGTCAGGGTTTTCGACGCGGCAGCCCGCCCGTAGAGACCATCGCCGAGATCGTAACGCAGATTCATACTTGGCAGGTAATCGGTATAGGAATTGTCGATTCCGATGGGGGTGGTATTGCCGCTGTCGGGTACCGACCGGTTGCCTGAAGAGGAAACCTTGGTGTGGATCACCCGTAAACCGATATTACCGTCGATGGGATAACGGGTGCTTTTAAAGTTGCCCATAACGTACAGTGCCCGGGTTTTTTCATCGATATCCCACAGGCCCAGCGGATCTCCACGGGTGGGGATCGGGGTGGTAAGACCAAAAGCGCTGCGGTAGGCTGCCGTGTGTCTGGCTGAGGATAGATCGGCGACTGTAAAGGCGTCCAGGCTCGGGGCGTGTGAGCCGGGAAAGTAATCGTTGAAAGGGTAGACACCAACGAGTCCCGGGGTGGCCGCCGCCGATGTGCCGGCAATACCTGAGCCGAGATCGATAATAAGTCCGGGATTATTGTCGGCTTCACGCTGAGAAAACCGCAGTCCGGATGATAACGAGGTAAAGAACCCATTGGCAAAGGTGTATTCGGCATCAAACTGCTGCGAACTCTGATCGCCCTCGAAAGGGCGCTTGATAAAGACGAGGTTGGTGAATTGAAAGTTTGCCGGATCGAGCAGATCGGTCCCGCTGACCGATGTACCCGGCACCGACGGGGATAGATCGTGGCTAAACTGTGCTGCATTGGCGGATAAAAACGGGCCGAAGAATAACAGGTTGTTGGTACTTTCGGTGTAGCTGATATCACCCTTTAGCGTCAGCGTTCCCTCCCGCCAGTCGCGTTCCCAGATGCCGCCGACGGCGGCCTGTTTGGAGCGGTCCACCGTGTCGCGAATAAAACTCAAAACAGAGATGTTGGCGTCGTTCCAGGTAATTTTCTGCAGGTCGTTGGTACCCGGGAACAGCGCCTGACTGCCGTCGGTGAACGCGGTGGTTTGGTTCCGATAGGCGCGTTTTTGCTGTGATACGCTGAGTAATCCCCCCCACTCATGGCCGCCGGCGGTTTCCAGACGCCCACTTAACAGTGCTGAGTACTGCAATTCCCCTTTATCGATCAGTTCGCCCTCTACCCTGCGCACCGAGCCGACCAGTTTGTAGTCTTTAAAATCGAAAGGGCGGTAGGTGCGCAGATCGATTGAACCGGCGATTCCTCCTTCGATGTGATCGGCGGAGGATGTCTTGTAAACTTTAATACCCGATACCAGTTCCGAAGGCACGGCGACAAAGGCCAGTGTGCGGCCGAAACCCTCGGCATCGTTGGCGGAGAATATCTCGCGGCCGTTCAGCGTCGTTTCCATTTGAGTGAGGCCGCGAATGGCGACGTTATTGCCGTTGCCCCGATCGCGGGTAATCTGAATTCCGGTGACCCGCTGCAGCGCTTCGGTGACACTGAAATCGGGCAGTTGCTGGATATCGGCGGCGACAATGGCATCGACAATTTCGATTTGATTGCGTTTGAGTTCGCTGGCGGCGCCGAGGCTTTCTCGCACACCAATCACTGTGGCGGGAATCCACTGTGCCGGGACCGACATAACTGTGTTTAATTAATGATAGACGATAAGTCTGTTGCAGGCAGAAAATTCTCTTTTTTTATGAGCGAGGTTATCAGGTCGGGTGGCTTGGTATGGATTTTGGATGATAAACCCTAACGTTAGGGTAAAGAAAATATCGCTCTAAAAAGTTTCTACGCCCGAAAATGTATGCAACGATGGATGGCGTAAACTATTCTTCATGCTCGATGAAAACGCATAGCTGAGGAGGCCAGAACAAGAAGCCAGACCAGATCGAGAGCGCCGAAGCTGCCACCGCCACTTGACGCCAATTGTTCCGAGGCATCTTCAACGAAGGATCCCGGGGTTGAGGTGTTACTGTCATCGGCGCTGTTGTCACCTTCTGCTCCAGTGGGTGCATTGCCACTATCGCCGGAATTGTCAGCATCACCTGTGTTATCACCACCCGAGCTATCGTCGTCGGAGCCATCGCCATCGGAGCCATCGTCTTCGGCGCTATCGTCTCCGGAACAGTCTGCATCGCCGTCGGCGCAGTCTGTCGTGTCGTTTAAACGTATCGCGACTTTGCGAATGGAAATACCCATTTCTTTGTACATTTCCGGTACGTTCTCATCAAACGTGTCGGAAATATAGTTTCTGAGCACTCTTCCATTGCCGGTTTCCGGGTTGATTCTTATTCCCACTACATTGTTAGATAAATAGTCAGCAAGATCTTTTTCGGTATTTTCATAGTTGAGCTGGACAAAGTATGAGAGCGATTGCGCCGGAATCACTACTCGCAGCCACTGGTCGGCAAGCTCTTTCTGATTCAGTTCCAGAAAAGTTGACCCTTGAAATGTCTCGATGTTTTGATCGTCGGCGTTTTCTTCAAAGATCGTCACCCCCAGATTAACTTTACCCCTGTCCATTTCCAGCAGTTCGTCGAAACCCGTATAGGGTTTGTAAGTGCTCAAGTACTCCTCCAGGCTGGGGATAAATGTTTGTTCAGAATTGATTTTTACCTCCAGTACGATCTCCTTGACATCGGCAAACGTAATTCCCTGTTCAGGAAAGCGAGTGTCGAGACCTGTTGCGTGTTGCTGATCCCAGTCGTCGTATTTTTTGACAAGTACGGTTTTAAATACCCGGATATTCGCGCATTCGTTATCGGTGGTGACGCTTTCGCTATCTACCCGGTATAAATCGGTTTGTTGTTTTAAACCGGGAAAATTGTCGGGGTTGTCGACAATATGGCTCCAGCCGTAAAGACTGTTTGAGTTTTGATCGAACAATACAAATGCTTGACTTTCCTCCGGTGTAAGCTCGCAACTATTTATTATTTCGACCGAGGCATCGATTGAACATTGTGCCAGCGTTGTAGTGGTATTCATTGAACATAAAAACAGTAGTGAAACAGTGGCGAGCCTTACGATTGTCAACTTTTCTAAAATTCGTTTGTATTGCATAAAATACCTTTATCTTACTCATTGATAAATTTAATGGATCTCGCCATGGATTTTTGTGCCCTTTGTCAAAAAGAGCTTTTCGATTGCTGCTCATGCGTCAATTCAGCGCCGGCGCTGTGAAAATTTTTGCACAGTAAAAAATTGTCGAGTACTGAAATTGTGCAGGTTTTTTCAATGAAAAATTTAATTAGATTGTTGCTGTGGAAATTATTTTCCTGGTTTTTTCGCCACTGTAAGCGCTTATTTTAAATTCTTCCGCTTGAGCGAGATTATATCTTTCTCTGATCGAAATAATATGGCACAGCTAGCAAAATTGATTACTAACTTGCGTTTCGACGGCGGATTGATTCGAACATCTCTATTGCCCTTCGCCGTTCCAGGGCGTGATCGACTACCGGCGCTGGATAGCATTGGGCGAGGCCCTGGCGGGACAGCCAGGCGTGAGGGGTGTGAATATATTGTTTCGGTACTTCGGCCAGTTCCGGCACCCAGCGTTTGATAAAGTGGCCGTGGCGGTCGAAACGCTGGCTCTGCGTGGTGGGGTTGAAAATCCGAAAATAAGGGGCCGCGTCGGCGCCGGTTCCCGCCGCCCACTGCCAGCCGCCATTGTTGGCGGCGAGATCCCCGTCGATCAGGCGCGACATAAAGTAGGCTTCGCCAAGGCGCCAGTCGATTTGCAGATCTTTGGTGAGAAATCCCGCTGTTATCATACGCAGCCGGTTGTGCATCCAGCCGGTCTGGTTGAGGCAGCGCATGGCCGCATCCACAATGGGATAGCCGGTTTTACCCTGACACCAGCTCTGGAACAGACCCTCGTCGTGGCGCCATTTGATCCTATCGGTTTCCGGCTTGAAGGCACAGTGCATGGAAAGACGGGGATGGGCCGCCAGCAAATGGCGGTAAAACTCCCGCCAGATCAGTTCGTTGAGCCAGGTAAAGCCCGCTTCGCCAAGACTTAGGGGCAACTGGCCCAGTTCGATCTCGATAGCGGCCAAACACTGGTTGGGGGACAGCACGCCAATAGCGAGATAGGGGGATAGGCCGCTGGTGCCGTCGAGATCCGGAAAGTCGCGGTCAGCGCCGTAGTCCATCAGATGTTGGCGGCAAAATTCGGTCAGGCGCCGCTGTGCGGCGGCTTCGCTCGCGGGCCAGATGGTTTCCAACGACCCTTGTTGGTGCTGACTGGTTTCAGTGTCGCCGGTGCCTGTAACGAGAGGCTCAAAGGTCTGCGGCGGGGGGAGCAAGCGATATCCGTCGCGGATCACGTGCTTGATCCAGGCTCTGCTGAAAGGGGTAAATACACGATACATGTGACCGTCGCCGGTGCGCAGACTGCCGTGCGAGACGACACAATCTCCATTGAAACGGTGCAGGGGAATATTCAGTCGCGCGTCGACGGCCCGGTCGCGCCTGTACTCATTGACCCCGAGATCGACATTGGCGTAAAGGGCGGCAACGTCCAGCTCCCGTACCCAGTTGTCAAGCAATGCCGGTACGTCAGCAAAGCTGTCGCATCTGAACACATTCAGGGAAATCCCCAGCGCCGACAGTTCCCGCCCCAGTGCTTCGAGGTTGCGGGCTATAAATTCACGTTGCACGGCGCTTTGACCGTGTAGTTTCCATTGGTGCGGGCAGTCGATATATACCGCGCTCACTCTGTCACTGTCGGAACAAGCTTGGTACAGCGCCGGGTTATCGGTGACCCGGAAATCATTTCTGAACCAGACTAAAGAATGCATCTTGGTTTCTCATCAAGGACCTAACCAATTGTGTGAAAAGCCTGTGCAGCAAAGCGCGGGCGCTCTGATTGGTAATCTGACGGTCCGGGCGCGCCGGCCCGGACATTGTCTCAACCAGGGCTTTATCACTCGGCGCAGCAACAGTTGCGCCGGGTAACGGCTGGAGAGTTCGCGCAATGCGGTTTACAGGCGGGCGCGATTAATGAGAGAAGAGTAGTTAAATCAATCCGTTAGGTCAATATTTGTACAGGTCGATTTGCTTTATTATTGTATCTAATTCCCTGTCCCGCAATTAAATGCTGACCGAGACCTCTGTGGCACCGATTACAGTGAAAATTTATGCACCGATAGGGTAAACGTTCGATGCAGCTTCGTTTGTCCTGTAGCTGCTGGAGGACGTTGGTCAACACCTTAAAATCCGGCCGTAAAATGTTTTTTGCGTTTTGCCCGCTGGCGTCTATTCTTGCTGAATACTAATCTAAAATAGTTATAAGCGGTGGGCACTTAAAAAATAATAAAGCCGTAAAACTCAAAAGTTTATACGGCATTGCAGTAATTCTTCAATTTTGCGTGCAATTCTTATTTTCTAATCGCATTTGTGCAAGATTTGAGAGCGATATGGCTTCATTCTGCGTTTCAATATTAATTGATTAAATATAATCATAATAAGTGTGTGTGTTGGGAGGATTGAATGATAATAACAAAGACTTATAAAAAGCGGGCTATTTCTATTACTCATGGGGCAGGAAACCTTGTCCTTGGTGGTGTTTTATCCGTGTTTCCGCTACTGTCGGCCCAGTATGCTCAGAGCGCAGAGTATAATCTGGAGGAGATAGTGGTTACGGCGCAAAAACGCTCTGAGAATGTTCAGGATGTACCGATCGCCATCAGTGCTTTCAGCAGTCAAAGCTTGGCCCAAAAAGGCATTACCAATGTCGCGCAGATTTCGGATTTTACCCCCAACATTCAGATTGACAGAGCTTCTCCCTTTGCGGGGTCATCGACCATTATCAGCGCCTTTATCCGCGGCATAGGCCAGAACGATTTCGCCTTTAACATGGAGCCGGGTGTCGGACTTTACGTGGATGGCGTTTACTTTGCGCGCACGGTGGGGGCGGCTGTAGACCTGTTGGATGTGCAACGGGTCGAGGTGCTCAAGGGGCCGCAGGGCACTCTGTTCGGTCGCAACACTATCGGCGGTGCGATTCATGTCATCACCCATCGCCCCGGAGAGGAGTTGAGTTCCCGGTTTGAAGTGACCGCCGGCCGCTATGATCGTCTCGACCTCCGCGGTACCGTGGATATACCTTTGGTGGAAGACAAACTCTATTCTTCCGTGGCATTTTCCTCCACAGAGCGGGACGGTTATCAGAAACGCCTCCGGTTCGACCCCACCAGCGTCAATACCGTTAACCCCGTTACCGGCTCGGTTTACGGAAACAGCTTTTTTGAGTCCGATTCGGAAAATTTTATCCGCGCCCGGGACGGCGTCGGCGGCTCGACCCAGGGTGGGGAGAATGCGCGCAGTCTGCGCGTCAAACTGTTGTATACACCCACGGCGGATTTTGAATTCACCCTCAGCGCCGATACCACATACGCCCGCGAGGAAGCCACGGCGGAGTCACTGATCGCCACCAGTGGTTTCGGATTCCCCTTCAGTTTTTCCTACAACGCCTGTATCGACGGCGCAGATCCCTCCACCATGGCTTTGGGAGATGCACCCACCTTTGCACTGAGCGGTATCTGCGACATAGACCGCGGGGTGATCGGGGTGCCCCTGTCCGAGGCGTCCAATAGACTGCCCTGGGGCGATCACTTTATTACCGGTGATAAGGATACTTCCTACGCCAGTGGCAGCAACTTTTCGGATGTTACGACCTGGGGTGTCAATGGCAGCGCCGATTGGAGCATCAACGACTGGCTGAGCGTGAAGTCGATAACCGCCTATCGCGAACTCGAATCGGCGTTTGGTGTCGATGTCGATGCCAGCCCGCTGGCGTTTCTCGATACCTCCTTTACCATGAATCAAGAACAATTCTCCCAGGAATTGCAATTCAATATCGACGCCTTTGACGGCCGCCTGAAATCGGTACTGGGAGCGTATTACTTCCAGGAGGAAGGCGATCTGCTCGACACCGTGACCTTTGGCTCCGGTCTGTTGCAGGTCTTTGGTCCCAATGATCTGGAAAACAAATCTGAAGCACTGTTCGCCCACAACAACTTTCAGATTACCGATAACCTCGGGATGACGTTTGGTGTGCGTTATACCAGGGAAGAAAAAACCTTTACTGGCAAGCAGCGGGATCTGAGTGGTTTTACCGAACTGTTTGTTACCAATTTCGGTTTTCCGCCTGTATTTTTCCCCGGTTTTGCGGAAGGTGATCTGGAGCTGTTGTTCCCGAAACAGGAAAACAAGAAGACGTTCTACGATGTCTCCTTCCGCGGCGGATTTGAATATGCTTTATCCGACGATATCCTGGCTTATGTCTCCTATGCTCAGGGCTACAAAAGTGGCGGCTGGACGACAAGGCTCACTGCGCCGTTGGGGGTTTCCGACGCGCTTGCGACGGCGACCGGCTTCGCCGGCGTGGTGGATCCGGTCAATCCGCCGCAGCACGACCCCGAGGAGGCCGATACCTATGAGGTGGGTTTGAAATCGGAGCTGTTCGATCGCCGGCTGCGCCTTAATATGGCCCTGTTCTCGACCGACTACACGGGTATCCAGGTGGTATCTGCACCCACCTTTACCCTCGGTGCGCCCTGGTTTTTCAATGCCGGTGACGCCCGTATCCGTGGCGCGGAAATCGAAATGGATGCCAGCGTAACGCCGAATCTGGTGCTCAATGGCGCTTTCGGTTATCTCGACGCCGAATACCGTTCTTTAGACAATATCGCGCTGGCGGGAGGCATTACGCTGGATCACAAACTGGTCAATGTGCCGGAGGAATCGGCCAGCCTCGGCGGTACCTATACCTTCGATCTTGAGGGCGGTTCGAGGTTTCTACTCCACGCCGATGTCACCCACAAGGGGGAGATGGCCCGGGATCTGATCAACACCCCCGAACTGATGGAGGACGGCTTCACTATGACAAATTTGTCGTTGACCTATGAGGCGGCTGACAGCGACTGGTCGCTGGTGTTGGGGGGCGAGAATATCACCGATGAGCGTTTTGTCGTTACCGGCAACAATAACCTCGCGGTCGGTGTCGTGACAGCGACCTACAATCGTCCGCGGACCTGGTATTTGACGGTTAAATTAAAGCATTGAGTGTTTAAGGACATCTCCCAACAGAATGTCGCCCACCTGTCCGGCAAGGATCGCCGGCAGGTTGGTCGCTTACCCTAAGGCTCGAATTCCGCCACATCGATGGATTCCCGGCGTTGTATAAACGCCTGTAACACATTGACATCGGTAAGGCCGGTATCGACAAAACCGGGGTGGTGATGGATGGGGGGATAATTGTCGCCACCCCTGGCGATAAAATTGTTGATCGCCAGGCGATAGGTCTCCCGGTCGCGAATGGAACGCGGGCTTATTCCCGTTACCCGCCATTGCGATGGGTCTTCTCGGTTTAACACCAACCCGGCACTTTGAGGAAAGCCGCCCGAATTTTTGGGAAACGCAAAAACTGTTCGCAAATAGTCTTTCAGTTCCGCCCCGCTCAACTCGACATAACACAGGGTGTTGTTGAAGGGCAGTACCGTGAGAAGATCTTTAACCGTGATATCACCGGCTTCGATACCGGCGCGAATACCGCCGGCGTTGATAATCGCCAGATCGGCCTTGCCGGCCCGCATCAGTGCGGTGGCGATCAAACGTCCCAGGTTTGTATAACCATTGCGAACACTGTCGGTATCGCCCACCAGTGCTCCGTTGACCCGGCCTATGGTTTTATAGAGCGCGCTATTGCCGCGATCCTGATAGGGCTGTAGCAGCGCCAGCATATCCTCCGCCGGGATTATTTCCGGGCTGACAAATTGCCGCTGTTCTGTGCCGTTTACAGATGTTTTGCGTTTGAGATTCACCGGTATCAACTGGTATTGCCGCAGTTCCAGCTGTCCGTGGTGAAACACAAAATCGGCCCGCCCCAGGTATTTCCCCCATTCGTGGGCCTGCACTATCAAGGCGCCGTTCTGGCGGTCCGGCACACAGGGGTCGCCGGGCCGATAGGCCGTCTGGCGCTGATTTTCCGCCGCCATGCACACCGGGTCCTGCGAGTGACCGCCGACGATCAGATCGATCCCCTCCACCGCCCGCGCCAGAGACACATCGCCCGGTGCATTAATGTCGTGCTTGGCGTCTGGATAGTGGCCCATATGCGTCAGCGCAACGACAATATCGGCCTGGCGCCGCAATTCGGGTACCAGTTTGCGGGCTTCTTCAACCGTTTTGGTAAATGTGATGTCCCCCAGCGTATCCGGATTGCCGATCACGGCGGTAGCTTCGGTGGTCAGTCCGAAAACAGCGATTCTGACACCGTTGAAAGTGAACATTTTATAGGGTTGAAAAACCCGTTCACCGCTCGCTTTGTGGTAGGTATTGGCGGATAAAAACGGAAAACCGGCCCAGCCCTGCTGTTTTCTGATCACCGACAGCGGATTGTCGAACTCATGGTTGCCCACCGCCATGGCATCGTAGCCCAGCGCCGCCATGCCTTTGAAATCCGGCTCGGCGTCGAGCATATCCGACTCGGGCACACCGGTGTTTATATCGCCGCCGGAGAGCAGCAGAACATGGCCGCCTTCGCTCTCGATTTGGAGGCGCAACTGGTTTATCAATGTTTTGCGCG
>JARROD010000141.1:0-8918 GCA_037384225.1 Exilibacterium sp. | reverse complement strand
AGCAGCGTGACGTAATAGGGAATGCCCAGCGTCTTGCTCATGTAACGATCCAGCCAGGCGTCGGCGATCAGCGAGTCGGCCGGCTCTCCCAGTACGGGCGTTAGCACATGGCGCAGATGCTGGTCCAGTTTTTCTGTATCCATCGGTTTCACGAGCACCAGATCGATATCTTCGGAATAGCGTGCCGCCGGTGCCAGGTGGGCCTTGTGCAGGACCGTGCCTCCACGCATCGCCAGATGCTCGCCCAGGACAGGATCGGCAAAGAGAGCTGCCACACCGCGGGATAACCTCAGATCCTGCTCGATCTGGCTGCGCTTGGGCCACGGTGCGTGAGCCTGCCAAGCCGTCAGGTGAGTGTGTTGGATCATGTATTGGCACTCCTGTCGTCGGCGCTCAATTGCACCTTGAAGGTGGTATTGACTTCAAACGATGTATCCCGCGCTTGTCCACGCTCCAGTGGTATGAGACGCAGCGCTTTGTCGCACAACCATTCGGTCACCCGCAACCCAAGGGCGTCCTGGCCCCCCAGAGCTAGCAATGCCCCGAAACGTTGTGCTGTCGGGACTTCCTGCAGGGCATCCAGCGCCTCGGTCAGCCCCTGGGGCGTACAGGGCGACCACAGTTCCCGCAGTACCTCTCGAACACGGGCCATGCCGCCGACCAAGGCCACTCGCTCTACCAGTTCCAGCGCAGTCAGTTCCGGTGTGCCGACCTTGAAGCGCCCGTCTGGAGTCTCGTGCCAGCGTGTCGGCATGTCCTCGATACGCGCGCGGGTGTGAAACACTACCTCGTGGCGGCCGACCGTGATTGGACGCCGACGTTCGGGCACCATTACCTGCGTCACCATCACCGCGTAGGGCGATGCTCCATAGGTTTCGGCGGCACTCAGCAGCGTGACGTAATAGGGAATGCCCAGCGTCTTGCTCATGTAACGATCCAGCCAGGCTTCCGGCGGTGGGGCGCCGGCGGCGGCGTGCTGCAGGGGCACGATGAGCCAGTGATCCGAGCCGCGGGACAGGCGGACGAGCCGGCCACGCCGCTGCTGTCGATAGAGTGCCTGCTGCAACGCAGCCAGGCTGGTATCGGGCAATGCCGCGCGGATGTCCTGCATGTGCAGGTTCAGCTTACCGGCACGTTCAGTCGCATCGATGACGGCAGCCAAAGGGCTATGGGCAGTCATAGGAATCTTGCAATCGTTTCGCGCAATATATCATTAAACGTTGTTTATCGCGAATTAATTGCTATTTCTGAGGTTGCTTACCGGCATCCCGGAACAGAAGGCCCGGTTTCTCTGCCATGGGTTCTGAAATCCGGTAGTCACTCTGTTCCTATTCATTGCGGCGCAATCTGACCGCATGCCACAGCATCGTGCCATTCGCCCACGAGGAGTGGCACGATGGCACACCACTGCAGCCGCAACATTCCATGGCACCGCGCCATCGCCGTGCTGCTGGCCGTCGGTGTTCTGTCATTAATCATACGTTAAACCGAAAGTGAATGACGTCGCCGTCCTGCACAACATAATCCTTCCCCTCCAGTCGCCATTTGCCGGCGTCCTTGGCGCCTTGTTCACCCTTATAGCCGATAAAGTCCTCATAGCTGATGACCTCCGCGCGGATAAACCCTTTCTCAAAGTCGGTGTGGATTTTACCTGCGGCCTGGGGGGCGGTGGCTCCCACCGGGATGGTCCAGGCGCGGACTTCCTTGACCCCGGCGGTAAAGTAGGTGTGCAGTTTGAGCAACTGGTAGCCGGCGCGAATCACCCGGTTGAGGCCGGGCTCTTCCATACCCAGGCCCTCCAGGAATTCCATTTTTTCGTCGTCGTCCAGCTCGGCGATTTCCGCCTCCAGTTGGTTGCAGACGGGGACCACCACGGCGCCTTCTTCGGCAGCGATGGCGTGTACCTGGTCCAGATAGGGGTTGTTTTCAAAGCCTTCTTCGTCGATGTTGGCAATATACATGGTGGGCTTGAGTGTCAGGAGCGAGAGTTCTTTCAGTCTGCTCTGATCGTCGTCGCTCAAACCGAATGAGCGCAGCGGCTTTGCCTGGTCCAAATGAGGTTGAATTTTTTCCAGCAGCGTTTTCATGGCCAGTGCGTCCTTGTCGCCGCTTTTGGCGGTGCGGGTGGTCCGCTGCAGGACTTTTTCAACGGTTTCCAGGTCGGCCAGTGCCAGTTCGGTGTTAATGACTTCGATATCGGAGCCGGGGTCCACCTGGTTGGCGACGTGAATGACGTTGTCGTTTTTAAAGCAACGCACGACGTGGGCAATGGCGTCTGTTTCGCGAATGTTGGCGAGAAATTTGTTGCCCAGCCCTTCGCCCTTGGAGGCGCCTGCGACCAGGCCGGCAATGTCGACAAACTCCATGGTGGTGGGAATAATCTTCTGGGGTTTGACTATTTCGGCAATCTTATCCTGGCGCGGGTCGGGCACTGGCACTACGCCGGCGTTAGGGTCGATGGTGCAGAAGGGGAAGTTTTCTGCATCGATACCGGCTTTGGTTAGTGCGTTGAACAAAGTGGATTTGCCGACATTGGGCAGCCCGACAATACCGCAGTTAAAACCCATGATGATTACCGTTGGATAGAGTGAAAGTGGTTAAATTGGGGGGGATTCTACTACACGCGCAGGGTAATTTCTCGATTATATACCCGGATCGAAGGCACAAAGACTCCCGGGTTATTGAGAAGTTACTCCGGCCTGTGCCATGCCTTTGCTTTTACTGATGGGTGATAGAACTGTACTTCTCTCTGGCTGACGCTATTGCGGGCTTTTGGTGTGAAGCTGCTTCATGGCCGCGTTCCACTCACCTTTCACCGCCAGGGGCAGGATTTCCAGTGCGGAGTCGATACAGGCGTCGATCAGCGTCTGTTCGGCCCCGGGTGCTTTTTTCAGCACGTAGCCGACAACTTTCTCCGCCGCTCCGGGGTGGCCTATACCCAGGCGCAGACGGGCAAAGTTTTTGCTGTTGCCAAGGGCGCTGACAATGTCCCGCAGCCCGTTGTGACCGCCATGGCCACCACCGATCTTAAGGCGGGCGGTGCCGGGGGGCAGGTCGAGTTCGTCGTGGGCGACCAGAATGGCTTCCGGAGGGATTTTAAAAAACTGCGCCAAAGCGCCCACTGCCTGGCCACTGCGGTTCATATAGGTGGTCGGGTTGAGCAGGCGGATGTCCCGGTTGTCGATGCGGACGCGGGCTGTTTCACCGAAAAACTTTGTTTCCGGTGTCAGCGGTACGCCGCAGCGGCGCGCCAGTTCACTGACCAGGTCAGCCCCGGCGTTGTGGCGGGTCCGTTCATACTCGGGGCCTGGGTTGCCCAGGCCGACGATCAGTTGAATCGGTGTGTCCATCAACATTACCGGGTTTTTTGGTTATTCGCTGGCTTCCTCGGCTTCTTCCTCGGCACCACCTTTCGGTTTGTGCACTGTGGCAACCGCCAGGTCGTAGTCCTCACCGTGGGACAGGGAAACGGATTCCACACCCTCGGGCAGCTTCAGGTCGGAAATATGAATGATCTGTCCGGCTTCCACTTCCAGGAGGTCGACTTCAATATATTCAGGGAGGTTGCCCGGCAGACAGGAAATATCCAGTTCTGTCATATTGTGGGAAATATTGCCGCCCTGCAATTTAACCCCTTTACAGGCCTCTTCGTTGATGAAGTGCAGCGGCACCTTGGTGTGCAGCTTGGTAGACTTGGATACCCGCAGGAAGTCGGCGTGCATGATCAACGGCTTGGACGGGTGACGTTGCAGGTCTTTTAAAATAACCTCTTCGCGGTCAGAGCCGATTTTCAAGGTGATAATGTGGGAGTAAAACGCTTCGGACTCGAGTTGTTTAGTCAACTCTTTGTGAGATACCGAGATGGATTGTGGGTTTTTTTCTCCCCCGTAAATAATGGCGGGTACTTTGTTGGCCAGACGGCGCAGGCGGCGGCTCGCACCTTTCCCTGCGTCTTCGCGGGCCTCGGCATTTAATACAAAATCTACAGCTGACATTGCCAGATCCTCGTGTTTACACTGCAAGCGTCCGCGACCAGAACGTCTTACAGGTTATGGAAAGCTTCCTGTTGTTAAAATAAAGTGTTAAAACAAATCATTTACACAGTCCACGGAAGCGGTTAATTGAGCGTCAGGTTTGAGCGGAATTTTTCACTTACCTTATCCGGGCTCTAAACATGGCGCTCAGGGATTCTTCATTACTGATACGGCGCATGGCTTCCGCCAGCATATTCGAAAGTGTCAGTTCGCGGATGCGGGAGCACTCTTTGGCAGCCGGGTTGAGCGGAATGGAATCGGTGACGATCAGCTCATCCAGTTGCGAATTATTGATGTTGTTCAGGGCGTTGCCCGACAATATCGGGTGCGTGCAGTAAGCAATCACCTTGTTCGCGCCTTTTTCCTTGAGCGCTTTTGCGGCATTGCACAGGGTGCCGGCGGTGTCGACCATATCGTCTACCAACAGGCAGGTGCGGTTTTCCACTTCCCCGATCAGGTGCATTACCTCGGCGACATTGGCCCGGGGCCGGCGTTTATCGATAATGGCCAGGTCAATGGCCAGTTGCTTGGCCACGGCGCGGGCGCGAACGACACCACCGATGTCGGGTGAAACGACGATCAGGTCCTGGTAATTTTGGTAGGCAATGTCGTCGAGCAGTACCGGGGAGCCGTATACATTGTCCACCGGTACATCGAAAAAGCCTTGAATCTGTTCTGCGTGAAGGTCTACGGTAAGCAGCCTGTCGATACCGACACCCACCATCATATCGGCGACTACTTTGGCGCTGATGGGGACGCGGGCTGAACGTACGCGGCGGTCCTGGCGGGCGTAACCGAAATAGGGAACCACGGCGGTGATGCGGCCGGCCGAAGCACGCCGCAAGGCGTCGGCCACTACGATCAGTTCCATTAGATTATCGTTGGTGGGGGCGCAGGTAGGCTGTAACACAAAGACATCGCGACCGCGTACATTTTCATTGAGTTCCACCATGACTTCGCCGTCGGAGAACTTGCTGACAGTAGCGTCTCCCAGGGGAATACCCAGTTTTTCAACCACTTTCCCGGCCAGGGTTGGGTTTGCATTCCCGGTAAAGACCATTAAATCAGCCACGCGCGTATACCTTTTATTACCGTTTCTTGATTGATTTCGATTAGATCGCTGGTTTGAATTTATATGTGATTAACCTGTGTTAATCAAATCAATGAGAAGTGGGATCAATGCCGCCTGTTTTGAAATTGGCTGGGGTGGAAGGATTCGAACCTTCGCGTGACGGGATCAAAACCCGCTGCCTTACCGCTTGGCTACACCCCAGTAGTAAATTGGGCATCAAGTAACTTGTGTATAGGTGACCGGTTGACACCTTTGGCGACAAATCCCTGTAGATCTTCCGGCTTTCCTGCCAGCACGGCCTGCGCGGCTGCTGCTGTGTCAAACGGGGCAAATACACAGGCACCTGTTCCCGTCAATTGAGCCGGACCATATTGACTGAGCCATTTTATGGCCCTATCCACCGCAGGATAGAGCTTTTGCACTAGGCTTTGGCAGTCGTTGTGGCCACCCTGCTCAAGAAAGGCCGCTACTGTAATGGCGGATGTGTCTCTTGTCAATTCTTTGTGAGAAAAAATAGCGGCCGTCGACACGGCGCAGTCCGGGATCAGTACCAAATACCATTTTTGAGGGATTTCAATGGCTTGCAGCTGTTCCCCGATACCTTCCGCCCAGGCGGTTTGGGCGCCCACGAAGACCGGCACATCGGCGCCGAGCCGGGCGCCGATCGCCGCTAATGCCGAGGTTGGTAAGCCGATTTGCCAGAGGTGGTTAAGTCCCACCAGGGTGGTGGCGGCGTTGGAGCTGCCGCCGCCGACACCGCCGCCCAGGGGCAAGGTTTTATGCAGGTGGATATTGGCCCCTTTGCGGTGGGTACCGCCTTGGCTGTCGGGGTGACTGACCGCTTGCAGTGCGTTGGCCGCTTTTACGACCAGGTTGTTGTCGCCGGCGAGGTCATCGCGGCCGCAGGTCAAGTGTATTTCTCCATCATCGCGGAGGCTGAAATCCAGTTGGTCACCGTAGTCGAGCAGTTGATACAGTGTTTGCAAGTTGTGGTAGCCGTCGGCGCGGCGGCCGGTAATATGCAGGAACAGGTTGAGTTTGGCGGGCGCCGGCAGGCTGAGTGTTTGCATCGCTGTCAGGTCAAAAAATCAGTTTTCGGGCAGATGCCACTCTTTGATCACCAGCGTCAGTTTTAACGCATCCCGGCGGGCGACTATTTTTCCCGGCAGCTGCCAGGGTCCGACAGCATTATAACGGCTATAGGTGAGCTGCCAGCCGGCCTGTTCCAGAAACGCCAGAGCCCCGGCCTCGGTTTTTTCCTGGTTAGTGATGTGGGTGCGGGGCGCGGGAATGCCCCGCACCCAGTAGAAGAGGTCGCTGATGGGAAGATTCCAGCCCAGGGCATTGTAGATCAATTCTTCCGGGGTTTCGGCCGACAGGGGCGCGTGCCCGGCCTGTTCCAGGCTCACGGTTTCATCGCTGCCGCGGATCCAGGTGGTTCCCTGGCCGAGCGGACCGCTGAGGCGAATGGCGTAGTCTTTGGGAGCCTGCTCCCAGTCCACATAAACACTGTTGGAATCATCCGGCAGGCGCACGCCCAGTTTACCCTGTAATTTCCAGTTCTCGAGCTGGGACAATCGGGCCTGGTAGGTATCCCAGTTGTTGATCCCCGGCAGCGGTTGTGTGGTTGTACAACCGTTTAGCAGTGTCGCCAACACGATAAAACAGACCCACAACCGGTTTCGTGGCAGTGGCGCCGATTTGGGTCTACTGACACGGTGCATAATTTACTTGTTACCGAGCGAAGTTACATCTGGCTCTGGTTGTTGTGGAGCCTGCGCCGGCTTTTTCTCGGACTCCAGGCGTTTTATCGTGCTGTGGATGGCAGAGCTATCGGGGTTGATCCGCAGTCCTTTTTCCCAGGTGTCGCGGGCTTCCTGTTCGTTGCCGGAGGCCCAGAGCACTTCGCCCAGGTGGGCGGCGATTTCGTCATCAGGGAAGGCCTTCATGGCTTCGCGCAGCCGCAACAGTGCTTCTTCCAGATTGCCGAGGCGATAGTGCACCCAGCCCAGGCTGTCGATAATGGCGGGGTCATCCGGTTTGATATTTAATGCCTGATTGATCAATTCATAGGCTTCTTCATAGCGGTCGGTGCGGTCGGCGAGTGTGTAACCCAGGGCATTGAGCGCCGTGGCGTTATTGGGCTCGTACTTGAGAATGGCGCGCAAATCGCTTTCAACCAGTTGGATAAAATCTCGCCGTTCATTGATCATGGCGCGTGCGTAAAGCAGTTTAGCGCTGGCGGGAAATTCGACCAAGGCTTCAGAGAGCACATCTTCGGCTTCATTCAGCATTTGGTGCTGGTTCAACACCTCGGCTTCCAGCAGGTAGAAACGCTCTTTTTGGCTGGGGAAGCGTTCGCGCAGCTCGGCAAGTCGCTGGTGAGCGGAAGCTGTGTCCTGCTGGCGCACCAGGATATTCGTGGATTGCAGCAGGGCCGGCATAAAATCGGGGCCGGGTTCCACACTGAGGTAGTGCGGCAAGGCTTGTTCCAGGTCTTCTTCTTCCTCGGCGATGCGGCCCAGATAGTAGTGGGCGGAAGAGGTGCGGTGGCCGACGGTCAGCAGAGTCTCAAAGTGTTTTTTCGCCTCCTCTTTTAAATCCATTTCATTGCAGATCAGCGCCAGAGAGAATACCAGCTCCGGATCGTCGGGGGACTGTTCCACCAGCACGCTGAATTGTTCCCGGGCCTTTTCCAGGTCGAATCCGGCCAGCAGGCGTGCATACTGGAGGCGCAAACGTTTGTTTTCCGGAGACTTCTGCAGCAGTGAGACGAGCCTTTCCAGGGCTTTTTCCGGCATCTCCATCTGGTGCAGTAACTTGGCTTCGAGGATCGCGGCCGGAATATAGGCTTCTTCCAGTTCCAGAGCCTGGCGGGCGGTGCTCAGAGCGCCTTCGAGATCGTTTTGCTGTTGCAGCAGCAACCCTTTGCCGACCAGCAACTGCAGATCGTCCGGATTGGTTTCCAGTAATTGATTGAACTCTGCCAGTAACAGCTCACGCTGGGTGTCTGTAGCCTGGGCGGCGCGGGCGGCAATACTCTGGAAGATCGGGGTACTGCCCAATTTCATAAGGTATCTGGACTGCTCGAAAGCTTCTTTCAGGCGCCCGGCCTGGGCTAGCTCTGTGGCGGCTATCAGCCGTGCTTCACTGTTTTCCGGCTCAATTTCAATCCACAGCATCACGGTGCTAAGCGTGGCCTGTTGAGCGTTTAGGAAGCGAGCGATACGGGTGGCGCGGGCGGTGATATTGGGGTCGCGGGTTTTGTGCGCCTGCTGTATGTAGTTGCCCAGCGCCACATCGTAGCGCTCCCGGCTGCCGGCCATCTCCGCGACCAGCAGGGCGTAAAGTGTATCGGCGGGAAATGGGCGATCCGGCGGTGGAGCTACAATTTCTTTTTTATCTACCGTCTCCTCCACGGGCGGCGGGGGCTGCGCCGGTTGTGGGACATGGGAGGAGCATCCGTATAAGGCGAAACTGCCGATAACTACTGAGGTTAGAGCATTAAGAGCTTTCATGAGTAATAAGTTTGGTAATCCTGTATCATTTGTTAACCATTATACGGGATTGTCTCTTTCTCCAGATAGGTTCACGTAATATTTCTAAGATCCCGGTACTATTTTTAAACTAACTACTTTCTTTTATCTAGCTGGCCCGCACTCTTTTTCGTCCAGGCGTATTAAGGTTAGTGCAATTATAGGAGTTTGAAGCTCCATGGGTTGGATACAGTGCGCGAATATTGAACCTTTGAGTTTGTCAGAGGTTGAAAACGCAACACTCGTCACCAAAATTTATATGCTTAGAGTCATTCA
>JARROD010000140.1:0-9720 GCA_037384225.1 Exilibacterium sp. | reverse complement strand
CTTGATATCTTCAACCCCTGTTATGGGATTTCATTTTCTATCTACAGGGGCTGATTTGATGAAAGTGTGGAAAAAAGCTACAGCGTTACTTTTGATTGCCGTTTTGTCAGGCTGCGGTGGCGGCAGTAGTGATAGCGACTCGAGTGACAGTGGCAGTAATGACAGTAGTGTCAGCGACGGTGGTTCCAGTGGCGGTGACGACAGCGGTACTGGCGATAGCGGCAGCGACGGCAACGCTTCTCCCGTTATTGCCAGTTTTTCAACCGCCGTCAGCGAATCTAATCCCCTGCAGGTGACTTTTACTTGGAGTGTCAGTGACAGCGATAGTGACAGTGTCAGTTGCGTGTTGACACCGGGCTCGGATATGGAGGCGGTGGCGATAGAAGATTGTGTGAATTCAACGTCCACCGCAGTTACTTATTCCGGGACCGGTTCTCACAGCGCTACCCTGGCGGCGCTGGACAGCCATGGTGCTTCCGACTCCCGTTCGACTTCAGTGTCGGTAACGGCACCGGTGGAAAACGACGTATCCAGCACAGTGACACTGTCGGGGTCGGTGACTACATTTTCCGATAGCAGCGATATAGAGGCGCAAAGTATTGTGCGCAGGGTCGATGTGCCGGTGAATCAATACAAACATGTTTCGGTTGCTCTAGGGAGCGATGCGGCGGCTGTGGTGGCTACGGACAATGGGGTGAGAGCCGGCGTCGGTGACAGTGTGGCTTACGCGACGGTTGGTACTGCAACGGCGAGCACAATTACCAGCGATGATATGGTTCCGTCCTCGGCGCTGGTGACTTTGTTTCTTTTGTCGGATGTGCGTTACGAAAACCCGGTTGCCACGGTGCGCACCGATGCTTCCGGTAATTATGAAGTGACCACGGCGGATGTGACGACTTATCTGTTGAGTCAGAATCTGATTACGACAAGCTCAACGGAAGAGGAGATTATCGCAGCGTTTCGTTCTCTGGGTAAATTGCAGGTGCGGGCGCTGTTGGTGAAAGAAAAGGACGGCACGCAGAAAGCGTTGGCGATTCAGACCATTGCCGATCCGGCGCAGGTGGATGAAACCACGGGGTTGCCGGCACCGGTATCGGTTAATCCCATCGCGCACCGTATTACCAAAAGCATTGTTTCCCAGGTGAAGGAGTCCATTGCTTCACTGAGGGATATGGGCGTGTCCGATGAGTTGGTTGCGGAGTTGACCAATACGGTAATCACTTCTGTGGCTGCGCAAATCGATCGTGTGCTGGAGGATGCTGCCGGCGGTGAAATTGAAATTCCTGAAGGGCAGTCGCTGGCTGATGTGATTGCCAGTCAGGAAAGTGAATTCGAGCTGAGTATTTCCGAGCAACAACTTGGCAGTTTGACAAATGTGATCAGTGGTACGACCGACGTTGATGAGGAGGTGGTCAATACGTTGAAAGACGGTGTGTTGAATGCCGATGAAATCATCGATGATGAGGAGAGCACGCTGAAATCGTCATTGGACAGTGAATCTCAGGGGCTGTTGTCTGGATTGCAGGCGGCTTTGAATGAGAATGTCGCCGACGGTGTTAATGAGGTGATTGAGGAGGCGCAGTCGGCAGGAACCTTGGACCAGGTGTTCGTTGTGGCGGAGGGGCAGACGACCGAAGAGGCTTTGGCCGCTTCGCTGACGCAACAAAATCGGCTGTTGAGACGTACGCTGCAGCGGTTTTTCCTTTCCATGGGGCTGGCGGTGATGGTGGATGAAAACGTTCTCGGCAACGCCGGCGTGGTCGCGATTAATGTGCCTTCGCCTTTCCATATCGGCAATGCGCTGCTGCCGGGCGGCCGCGGTTTTGGTGATCGCGAAATCCGTCTGTTTAAACTCGGCGAAGGGGACCTGGATGTGGACAGCGATTATACATCCGATCCCGGTGCTTTGTTGGGGCAACTGGATGAAAACGGAGTGCCGCGGGCGCCTTTTTATTACGCGCCGCCACTGGCGGAGGTGGTGGATCGGTTATTGGGGGGGCAGTCGCTGGAGGATTTTCAAGCCGCGTTGGATGCCGCCTTTATGCAAGTGAACAACCCCGGCAGTACGCCGGACCAGGCGGATTTTGAACTGTTGGATCGGGTGCGGATTTTTCACGAACTTTCCGACCGACTGCGCCACGCGAACCTGGTTTCCCGTCAGGTGATTGACAAGTTGATAGCTAATAAAAGCAGCAGTATTCGCATCAAGCGTTTGGCGGCGGTTTTGGCACAGAATTTTACCTGGGTCAAGGAGTCCGTAAACCTGACGCCGGAAGGCTTCCCGATTTTTACCGGGCGTCTTGCCCCTCTGGCAGGCGGTGCCAGCATCGATAGCTCTGAGTTGGTCCGCGCTATGAGTCTGACGTTGGGCGAGTCGGCGAAAGAAACGGCCAGGCTGCTGACACAGAAACGCAGCTTTTACGCGCAGTTTGCTTCCGATGCGGTGCAATCTTCCATTCAACGCGCCCGCTTTCAGCAGGAGCTGAATTTTGATTTGTTGCAGGCATTGTTGGATACCTATCCTGAAACAGCGGATGGTTACCGCGATTTGATTCTCGGCACCGCTTCCGGCATTCCGACCACGCCCGCTTATGCCTTTGCCCGCGATCGGGTCGCGCGCGGCTTGACCTCCGCCGTGCCTTCAACACTGTTTGGGCAGACGCTGACCAGTGAGAGCAGCATCAATGTCCGTTCGGCGCTGTTCATGGTGGACTTTTTGCTGAAAAGTAAATTTCTGATCGATACCGATCAGGGTTATTTTACGGCGTTTACGATTATCGATGGGCAGGGTGCGCAACACAGTCGCCAGATCCCCAATTTTGACAACCTCAAGGTGATGGCGCCGGGCACTTCGGTAAGCGTCGCCACTTTGGTTTCCTCATTGTTGAACATTACCGAAATCGCCAATGGCGAGTTTTTCCAGAGCGTCCGGGCGAGTGTGGCCGACGGTTTGAGCGGATTGCCGCAGTTGCCCGAGTTTAAACAGCAGAATATCGATGAGTTTGTCGACACGTTGGATAACCGCAGCGATGTTGTCGATATCAGTTGTACTGTCGAGCGTTTCGATGGTAGCGACCCCGGTGCCGGAGACAGCACCGACCAGTTGATGCTTAAGGTCTTTGCGGTGCAATACAATGACGCCGACGGCTCTTTCTTTAAAGGCGACAGCATCGATGCAACAGTGAATTCACAACTGCTTGAAGGCGCTGGCCCAGCGCGCCGAACCTATACCATCGAAGATCTGCCGGCGTTGGATGGCGCTGAATACGGCCGCGATTATGTGATTCGTTTCAGTATTCCCAGCTATCAGAATGACCTGCCGGAACTGTTCTTCTATGTCGACGGCTTTGCGCCGCAGATGAATCTGTGCGACCCGCAGACGCCGATGATGATCGGCCCGGATCAACAGTTTGAGCCGGTGCCCGGCCTGGGGCTGGTGAGCGATCAAAGCCGCCCGGGTATTGCCGGACAGCCGCCACAACCAGAAGGCATAGATATCTCCAACTTTGAACAGCCCGGCGCGCCCATTTATCTCACAACGCAAGAGGAAGCGGCGGGCCTGGGTGCGGTGGACTTTTTCTTCAGCGCCACCGACACGGGCTACGCCATTGAGGCGGCAGGCGGAGACAACCTGGGATTCGCGCCGTTGTTTGGCGGTTACAGCGATGGGGTGCTGACGCTGTCGCTGTCGTCGGACGGCGGCCTGGAACCCGTGTACGGTATTGCTTCTATTATGGGCGCCAATATCCGTTCACTGATCGAATCGGTGGCCGTCGATTCCGGTGCGCTTTCCGCCAGCGTTGAGGTGGATACTGAGAACTTTGTCCACGACCGTCTCTATCTGATGCGAGACCGCGGCGGCAAGTACTGGATTCTGGAATTGCGCGTTCTCGATCAGTTCATCGAGCCGGACGGGGCCGAGGTGGCCTTTATCGATGTCGGTATCGCCAGCGTCGACAGCCTGGGTCGGGTGGCGATACCGAAAGCGGCTTTCGACGCGTTGCCAGTTAACGGCGGCGGCGGCCCGGCGGGCATGACCCACTACCGGTTGCTTTACGGCGACTGGTTGATTCTCGATAATCCCAGTCAATACAGCGGCCCGGATTTGTTACCGCCGCAGGAGGTTTCCTTCGGCGGCAACGATATCGAGTACGCGCAACTGGCGACGGCTACCGACGGGGTTTTCTTCCGCTACGCGGGCGAGCATTTCGAGGAGAATATCAGCGGCCATGCGGATTTCGACACTGTCTTCGGCAACCCTGCGGACTACAGCAGTATTCCGGTGCGAATCGACGCCGGTCGCACGGGAATTCGCTTTGTCAAACTGAGCTTTAACAAGCAGGACCGCACCTATGTGATGGAACCCAGCCCCGACAATGCCACCGCCTTTGTCACCAACCTCAAGCACAACAATATTATTGCCGTGTTTGATGACAATGACGGCGAGGGCGCCGCCCCCTCCTTTCTCGGACGGGTAATCCGCGATATTCCCAGCGACGACCCTTACGCCAATTTTGAAATCGGCCTGGACATGGTTCGTTTTGATCCCGCGTCTGCAGACCACGGTGCGGAGGCAAATGTGGTTTGTTTTACTGAGGAGGCAATGGTATGCCCCGCCGAGCACCCGACCCTGGTATTTTCATCGGCGCTGGATACCGCTATCGGCAGCGTATACGACGCTGATTTTGATGGTGTGCCGACTTTGTTTGATCCCAACGACAGCGACCCCAATGTGCCCGGCCAGGCTTCTGCAGGTGGCGGTACCGACGCCGGGTTCGGCGAGGGCCTTTTTATCAGCCTGATGGCGGAAGCCGACGGCGCCGGAGGCGTGGAGAAATCCTTCCTGGTGGAAACGGAAAATGTTTACCCTGGCGATATTCAGGCGGTGGTGCTGGACAGTGAAATTTTCGGTGCCGACGCGGGACAACAGGTGATTTTTACCTGCACACCGCCCGCTGTCGACGGCGATACCGGCGAATTTACCGACTTTCAGTGCTCTTCCCTTTCGGTGGACGGCGGCGTCAGTGTGGCGCTGGCGAGTAAATTCGGCGACGGTGTCGGTTTTAATCTGAGTGTGCCGGAGGAAACCTTTGTCGGGCTTGGCAGTCGAGTGGATTTCGCTTACAAGATCAGTTATCGGGCCCCCACCGATATCGAGGGCAATCCCTTTATGTGCGGCGCCGAGCCCTGTCCGGCGCGGCCCACCACCGAGGGCAGTGTGTCGGTGCGGATACCGGCCGAGTTGGCAGTGCTGGAGGATCTGACCCTGGCGGTGGGAACCGGTGATCCGCAGTCGTTCAGCGGCGTGACCAGCCTGGATGTGACCCGCGATCTCACCTTCACCGGCGCCAAGATTCCCGGTGCAGTGGAGTACGAGATGAATGTCTACTGCCCCGGATCGGAACCCGGCGAGGCGTTTGTACCGGAGGAAAACATGTTCTTCTTCGCCCCGGCGCGGGACGGCAGTGGGCGCGCGATACAGCCGGAGTTTTTGCTCAATACTCCCTGGATCGGCGGCCGTACCTGCGACTTCAGGTTGACGGCATTCCTGGAAAATGACGCCGGTGACTTTATCGGTGTCAGTGTGTTGAGTTTTGACGATGTCACGACCTCGGGCGGAGCCGGCTTCAATCAGGGATTTTTTGTCGACAATGAAATCAAGCTGGCGGTGGGCGACAGCATTTGCCTGAACATGGCGGAGGATGGTTTTACCGCGCCGTCGATCACCGACTGCACAGAAGACAATACCCTGTTTACCCTGGAGGCGATTGTCACCGGTGAAGACGGTAGTAGTACAGAGGCTTCTACTACAGAAGTTTCTATAACCACCGAGGGTTCCACCACAGACTCTTCCACAGCCCGAATAGTCTTCGGCTCCGGTGTCAGCGAGGCTTTTGCGGACGGTGGCCGCAAGGAACTGACCTACGGTCAGCTCGCCGCCGGTTCGCTGGTAGTTTTCAATGTCGATCTGGGCGCCGGGGAGGGGGGGATTGTGCCGCCCACCTGCGGTGCCATCTCAACCGACATTTATTCCAACTTCTGTACCGAACAGGATCGGGTGGATGTAATGACGGATTTCTTTGCCGTCAATGCCGAATTTACTGAACTGTCACTGTTGGACTCCCTGCCCATGGAGCTGGAAATTCAGGGACCGACTACGGAAACCGGTGCCATACCACTGGACCAGCAAGGCTTTTTTGTGGTGGTTGAACCGCAATCCGGCGAAGAAATTCTGGAGGTGGTCATTGACAGCTTCACCTTAGAAGGCGATGCCAGAGAAGTTTGGGCCAGGTTTACCCTGACCGCCAGCGGCAACGAGTACAGTGGCGACGGCGACAATAGTTTCGAACTGACCGCGCCGGGCTTTATGTACGTGCTTCACAGCAATGGCCAGGCAGTGAATTTCGATCTGCGCTTTATCCGCGCTGACCTGATGAAACTGGCCTGGTTCCTGCCGCCGCCGAGACAGACGTTGGCCGGTGAGCACGACGTCGATGGCGATGGCGTCACCGATGTGACAGCGAGTTACGACAGCGGCGTCTGGACATTTAGCTTCAGCAGCGAACTGGCGGGCGTCAACCACTTTACCGCTGTCGGCAGTGAAGAGCTGAGTGCCAGCGAGGGCGGCGACTATACGATTGTGATCGCCGAAAGCGAGCATCGCGCCGAGTTCGGCCTGCGCTTCAGTGATATTCAATTTAACTTTATCGCCGAGTTCAACGAGAGTGGCACAGGGCACGCGGAGTGGTTCGATATCTTCGGCGGCGGTGATTTCACCAATACAGGTGACCTTGGAGATTGTTTCGATTGCCCGCAAGTGGTGTACGACTTCGGCGTTGGTAACGAGGGCGCAGGGGCACTCTACTTCGATACCGAGGTTGGTTTAAACAATGATGGCATCGGTACTCTGCTTATATCCTTTGGTGTCGATTCGTCCACAGTGACCCTATTGTTGCCCGAGGACGCTCAGGGGGTCAATCTCGCCGGGCTCGATCCCGCAACCGGCGAGCCTCAGAGCGGTAATAGCTTGAGTTTCAACCGTGGTCAAAGTATTCCCATTTTTGTCGAGTATCTCAATGAAAACGGCCATGACTGGGATTTGGAAATCCAGGACACGGGTTTTGAAGTTGTCATCCGTGTTTATGACACGGTTTTTGAAGATACATTGTCCGACTGTGGCGAATTCTGTGGTGATAGCGGCGGCGACGATCTCAGTGGTGGAGACGACCTCAGCGTAGATGATCTTAGCGGCGGAGACACCGGCGGCGATTTGTGGAGCGGTTTTGACAATATCGATTCCGATCGTGACGGCGAGCCGGACGACGTCGACACCTTCCCCGACAACCCCTTTGAATCGGAGGATTTCGACGGCGACACCATTGGCGACAACAGCGATAACTGCCCTCATGTTGCCAATGCCGACCAGCTTGATGAGAATGAAAACGGCATTGGCGACCTGTGCGAACTGCCGGACTTTGATCTCAGTAATGTCTATCTTGTCACAGCGACTGTCATGGATAGAGCCGGTCTCGAATGTGGTGAAGGTCTGCCGGTCGGTGCCAGTATCAGCTTCCTGGAAAACTGGTGGCAGGCGGGCACCCTGGTGATTGCCTCCGGCACCGACCCCGACGGTGAAGACTACCGCGATATGGGCAGTATCACCGCCAACGGAGAGATTACCGTCGAGAATATCGAGGAGGAAGAAGACGGGCGCGCGGTCTATTCGGTATCGGCCACTTACAACCTCGTCAGCGGCGAGATCACCGGCACGGCCACAGACACGGAAGAGGTTATGATAGAAGAAGGCGTTTATAGCCAGGCGTGTGTTGAAACCTATAGCTTCAGCGCCGTGCCCTCGACCCCCATAGCTGCCGAGACGGCATTACTCGGTGGCATGAACTGGGGGGATGGTGAAGTGGATTGGGAGGGCCGAAGTGTGGAGTACGACTATGAGGAAGTCCTCTTCGACGGTGTCGGGACATCCGTAACGGAATATGAATTTGACCCTGAACTCCAGCTTTGGGTGCCGGCATTAACCGAAAGTGTATTGATGTTGGGTAGCACCGGCTGGCAGGACGTCGAGGACACAGTGTTGGTTGAAAGTATCGGCGAAGACGGTAGCGCGATATTGGCCAGGGCGGCCGGCGGTGAAACCTATGCACGCCAGAAACTGGAGGTGGGCGGCTGGGCTATCGGTTCGGCACTGCAATTGGGATTGCTGCCGGAATTTTGGGCCGGCCGTTCGCTGGATCCGGGCGCGGTGTTTGCGCCGGAAGCCAGGGCCATGGAGGTTAGACTGACCACCATTCAGGAAGGCTATGAGGTGGATTGCGACTATTACCCTGACAGCGTACCGCTCGATTGCATGAATTATGTGCAGGTCGGTTTTGATACGGAATCGCTAATGCCGATTGTGGCCAAGAGCCTGGTTGAACTGCTGACACCGGAAGGGGGAGAGACTGTCGATGTGACCCTCTTCAGCAATTGGAACGGCACCTTGACCGCTGTGTTGCACGGCGCCGATGCGGCGGCGGGCAACAGCGGCGTGGCTGAATTGAAGCTGGACAGCCAGGGGTTGAACAGTCCGCTGGATCTCGGTGAAGTCATGTGGCGGTCGCAGTCCGTTCACGGGCAAACCCTGATCTTCATGGATCTGCCGGAACAGGTGGGGGTATTGATGGACAGGGATGAGGATGAACTCAATCTGTTGTTTGCTGTGATCCCAGATACCGCCGACGGGCAGGATTATGTTCGCCTCGGCGAGCGCCTGGCGCTGGATGGACTGTTGCACGTTGTCTACCGAGGAGGTGACTTTTCAATAACCCGGGAAGGTGGGAAGCTATTATGTCTAAGGGGCTTGCACGTTCCTAAGGGCTTTGGCTTTTCACGATGTGTCCGCCGGCCCGGTTCAAGTTTGGACCGGGCCGGTTAGACGCTTTGGGTATTTTTTGAGCTTGTTCTTTACAGACGAAATTCAATCGGTATTGAAAATTCAAACTGACGGCCGCGCACATCTTCCGGCATAGAGGGGTAGGGGCTGGATTCTTTAACGGCGTTAATGGCTTCGTTGTTGAGCAGTGCGTAGCCGGACTCGGATATAACGTTAACGGCTTCTAATTTTCCCGTACGACTGATAGTGACCGATAAACGCACATGGCCTTCCTGGCGACGCTTATGCGCTTTTGGCGGGTATCTGAGGTGCTGATACGTCCATTTTAACAGTTTGGCGTGGTAGAGCTGTTGGCTAATCAGGCTTTCGGCGGTTAACTCCTCCATCTCTTCTTCACGTTTCAGGTTCGCCTCTTCGGTGATTTCGTGCTTGGGAAAAGCGTTTGCGAGCGTCACCTGAACCGGTCGGGCTTCAACTCTGGGAATCGCTTTTCCCTGGGACTTTGGTTTTTCAACGGAGGGTATTTCAACAGAGGAAGTTTCACCGCTCGGGGGTGATTGAGGTTGGGCTTGAGTTGCGGCGATTTTGGGGGTGGCGGCCGGCGCGATAGTGGATTCCGGTATCTCGGGCGCCGTGGATTGATTCTCGGGTTTGGGTTCTTGCTTCGGCTCCGGGGGCTCGATCCAGGATTTGACCGCGGCTACTCTTTCGGCGGCGGGCTTGAGTGCTTTATAACGGGTGAGAAGCTCATTGTCGATTTTTCCCTTTTGCAGGAGCTCTCTGCGGAAGTCCGAAGAAAGGGGAATCGACCCGATCCAGGTGCGCAACAG
>JARROD010000139.1:0-8933 GCA_037384225.1 Exilibacterium sp. | reverse complement strand
CTTTTTTTCCACACCCAAAGCGCCGCCGAAAGTATCATATATGACAAAACCGTGATCAATGGCCACGAAGGTTATCTGACTGCCTGGGAAGTCAATGGCCCCCTCGATAAAGTGTTCATGCTGGTTGCCGGTTTCGATACTGAAAATGACGACCATCCCGCTGACAAACTATACAGTGAATATTTAGAGCTTATAGACCTTATCGGTCCCCTCGGTTGGGACATTATTTATTTCGACTATGTCGACGGTTCGATCGATTTAAAAGACAACGCCGATAACCTTGCCCGTTTTATTGAGTATCTCGACACCCAGGCGCAACCCGACTACCACCTCGCTATCGTCGGTGGTTCCATGGGGGGGATAGTCGCCAGAACCATGTTTGCACAAGAATACAATTCAATGGGCGTTGAAACCTATGTTTCCGTAGATTCGCCCCACTGGGGGGTAACACTCAGTGAATGGGTGGAAGACATCGCGACCTTGGTTCTCGACTACACCGCCGGGCATCAGATGCTCGACGGCGATCCGGCCTATGAGGAGCACTACGGCTGGTTGAGGATGGTCGAGACCGACGACGTTTTTATGGCGAATATTATCGACCCTATGAGCACCTGCGCTGTTGCGCTCAGCAATGGCGAAAGCCGTTGGGAAACGGACTGGGACGATCTTGCCATACACAATAAATTTTACCCGGTCGCCTCCTATGTCGCTGCAGAGGGCCTGCGATCCACCTATATGCCCTACCATTCAACGGTCTATATGAACAGGAAATCAACCGAGAGCAGTGTTCATTTTGGTTACACAAAATACAAGTACAAAGACACCACCAGTTTTTATTTCGATAAAAAGATACCTAACGCCCGCACAACTCACAGCGCCCCGGCATTTGCCATTCGAGAGGCGGTCGACTTTGTTTTGGAAAGTTATAATCAGCGTCAGTTGGCGCTGCGGTAAAGGATACCCAAAGCTTGCGCTTTGGGTATGAGCCGCACACGAAATATTGGCGAAGTGTTGATCAATCACGCCGCAGGGAAGCCATTAACGGTTTTAACTTTTTCTCCCACAGCATTTCGTCGACAGCCCCTACATGCTTGTAGCGAATGACGCCTTTGGTATCCACGACATAGGTTTCCGGCGCCCCGTACACGCCCAGGTCAAGTCCCAGGCGGCCATCTGCATCCACCACACTTAACACATAAGGGTCGTGAAACTCCTGTAACCATTCCCGCGCCTGGGCGACATCATCCTTGTAGTTGATACCGTAAATAGGCACACCCTTGTCCTTTAGCTTGATCAAAAAAGGGTGCTCATAGCGACAGGTTACACACCAGGTTGCCCACACATTTACCAGTGACACTTTGCCCTTAAACTCCTCCTGGTCAACAAGATGCTGCTCGTCTTTCAGGGTCGAAAGTTTGAACGCCGGTACCGGTTTATCAATGAGCGCCGATGGCAGACTGGTAGGGTCGATACTCAGTCCGCGCCAGAAAAACACGGCCAGTATGAGAAAAATTCCCAGCGGTATAAATAACTTTAAACGTCCCATATTCTCAGGCGTTCTCCTTCAATTCCATTCCCGGTTTATTGATACTTACCCCCGCTTCCGGCACCGGCGAACCAGCTTCCTGTGCGGACGCTTTTACTTTCACTCGATAACGTTTGTCGATAACCGCCAGCATAGCGCCAAAGCCCATTAACAGGGCTCCCAGCCAAATCCAGCGCACGAAGGGTTTAAAATGCACTCGCACCGCCCAGGACCGGCCGCCCAGCGATTCACCCAGGGCCACATAGATATCGCGGATAAAGCCGGCGTCGATCGCCGCTTCAGTCATAATATTGCCACCCGACATATAGTGGCGCTTTTGCGGTTTCAGTGAGGCGACATCGCGGCCGCCCCGGGTTACCAACACCGTGCCCTCATCGGCCATATAATTGGGGCCGCGCACTTTTTCCACCCCTACCAGTTGATAGCTGTAGCCACCGGCCGTGATCTGCTTGCCCTCTTCGATACGCAGGTCCCGCTGGTCGCTGTAGATGGTGTTTAGGCACACCCCCAGCAGGGAAAAGGCTACCCCGATATGGGCGCTCACCATCCCATAGTAGCTGGGGCCCAAGCGTTTCAGTCCGGCACCGATTTCGCTCGCGTTACGCAGTCGGCGGCGGATGTCGTTCACAGTCGCCGCTACGATCCACACCCCCACAAACACAGACACAGCCGCCGCAACACTGTACTTGTCGCCATAGATCGCCGGAAACACCAGACCTGCCGCCACGCTTATCAGTAGAGGCACCTGCAGCCACTGGCGCAGTACCTCAAACCGAGTGCGCTTCCAGTTACTGACAATGCCGACACCGAGCAGCAGACACAGGACGCCCATCAAGGGCGCAAAGAAGAAATTAAAGTACGGCGGACCGACCGAAATTTTACCCCACTCCAGGGCATCGGCAATCAGTGGATAGAGGGTTCCCAGAAGCACCGTCGCCGTGACCAGCATCAGCAGAATATTATTGCCCAGCAACAGGGTTTCACGGGAAAACCAGGAAAAAGCCACAACGTTTTTTATCGCCGGCACCCTCAGGGCGTACAACAGCAGGGAGCCGCCGATAACCACCAGCAGAAACAGCAGAATAAAAATGCCGCGTTCCGGGTCATTGGCGAAGGCGTGCACGGAGGTGATAACACCGGAACGCACTAGAAAGGTACCCAGCAGACTGAGTGAAAATGCGAATATGGCCAGCAGAATGGTCCAGCTTTTAAACACGCCGCGCTTTTCCGTTACCGCCAGCGAGTGAATCAAAGCGGTACCCACCAACCAGGGCATGAACGCGGCGTTTTCCACCGGGTCCCAGAACCACCAGCCGCCCCAGCCCAGTTCATAGTATGCCCACCAACTTCCCAGGGCGAGGCCCAGGCTTAGAAAGGCCCAGGCGACATTGGTCCAGGGTCGCGACCAGCGCGCCCAGGCGCTGTCCAGACGCCCGGAAAGCAGGGCTGCAATAGCAAAGGCGAATGCCACCGCAAATCCCACGTATCCCATATACAGCACCGGCGGATGGATAATCATGCCGGGATCCTGCAACAGCGGATTGAGGTCGCTACCCTGTTGCGGAGAGCGGGGCAAAATACGGTCGAACGGGTTCGACGTCATCAACATAAACAGCAAAAAGCCGGTGGCGACCATTCCCAGTACCGACAGCACCCGTGCCAGCATGTCCAACGGCAGCCGGCGACTGAAAACGCTAACGGCGAGTGTCCACGCCGAAAGTATCAGCACCCACAACAAAATCGACCCCTCGTGCCCACCCCAGACAGCGGTGAATTTATAGATCGCCGGTAACAGGGTGTTGGAATTGCTGACCACATACCTGACTGAAAAATCATCGTGTTGAAAAGCGTAAGCCAGACAGCCGAAGGCAATAGCGATAAATACAAAGTAACCGGTCGCCAGTGAACGGCTGCTAGCCATCCACAGCGTGTTACCCGTGTAAGTACCGATCAAAGGCAACACCGCCATGGAGATGCTCAGAAACAGCGCCAGTATCAGCGCAAAGTGGCCTAGCTCAGGAACCATAATTCATACCTTCACAGGTTTTCGCGTGTTGTGTCGCATCCTTAACAGAATCGGCCACTTCCGGTGGCGTGTAGTTCTCATCATGCTTGGCCAGAACCTGGGAGGCCTGGAACACACCGTCACCGTCGAGACGTCCATTGACCACAACGGCTTCCCCTTCGGAAAACAGATCCGGCAATATACCGCTGTAGCGCACCTGCAACTGGGCGGCGCCGTCGGTAACCAAAAAGCTTACCCCCAGGCTTTCCGTATCCCGTAGCACACTGCCGGGGAGCACACAGCCGCCGGCCCGAATGCGTTTATCCACCGGCGCGCCTCCGGCGACGATTTTCGAGGGGGGATAAAAAAGGTCGAGGTTTTCCCGCAGTGCGTAAGTCATCAAACCCACCGCCACCGTCGCGAAGGAAACGATAAATAGGACTAGAAAGAGCCGCTGTTTTCTTACAGGATGCATGCTAATCCCCCGCCGCCGCTGATCTCAGCACGTCGCTTTTAACGTTGCGCTCCCGCAGCCGTCGCTGGCGCCCCTGTTGTTTCAAAAACCGTCGGTGTCGCATCAGTGGCATCACCACCAGGTAAATCAACAACATTGCCGTCACCAGATAACAGCCCCACACATAGGGACCGTGTCCAGCCATATACCAGAATTCACTGAGAGAATTAAATTGAAAGCTCATCTCGGTTGCCATTAGATTGGTTAGGCCGCTTTCGCCGCCAGGTCCTGCACCCAGCGGGTGCGTTTCTCACGGTGCACAATTTCCGACCGCGTATACATAATCAGTGTCCAGGCGTAAAAGCAGTAATATCCCAGAATCATTATTATCAATGGGTACGCCATCGACGGGTGGATGCTCGACTCAGAGGTCAGTTTGAGGGTCGCCGGCTGGTGCAGAGTGAACCACCAGTCCACGGACTTGTAAATAATAGGGATATTCACGGTGCCGACCAACGCCAGAATTGCGCTGGCCTTATTGGCGGTGTCCTCACTCTGGTAAGCCTCCTGCAGTGCGATAACACCCAGGTAGAGAAACAGCAGCAACAGCATGGAGGTAATGCGAGCATCCCAGACCCACCAGGTGCCCCAGGTCGGTTTGCCCCAGACAGCACCGGTCACCAGCCCCAGAAAGGTCAGCACCGCGCCTATAGGTGCGGCGGATTTCATCACTATATGGGCCAGCTTCATTTTCCAGATCAACCCGACCGCGCCGGCTATGGCCATGACATAGTACCCGGCCATGGACACCGCCGCGGCCGGCACGTGAATATAAATAATGCGGTAACTATTGCCCTGTTTGGCATCAATGGGGGCGAAACCCAACCCCCAGACCGCGCCTGTAATCAGCAACCCCACAGAAACCAGCCCCAGCCAGGGCAACCAGGATTGGGTCTTCTCATAAAACCATCGCGGAGATCCCAGCCGATGAAACCATGTCCACGCCACTTTGACATCCTCTCTTTTTATATCAATGTATATCAACTTAATTCAGCCGCGACCCGGGTTCGCAGGCCGCATAAAAACCACGGGTATTTGACACCTAATGGTAACAGCCGATCCCTCAGCCATTGATACTTATTCGCAGGGCACCCGCCGAAGCCAGTGGCGACAGCACGATCGCCACCGCCAGCAACGCACCCAGCACCGCCATCTGCGCACCGATCGGAGAGCCTTCGATAGCACCGCGCACAGCGCTGGTACCGAAGATCAACACCGGCGAGTACAGCGGCATAATAATTAACGACAACAACAACCCACCTTTGCGCAAGGCGACGGTCAGCGCCGCGCCTATAGCGCCGATCAGGCTCAACGCCGCCGTCCCCAGCAACAGTGAAAAGACCAGCGGCAGATAACCCGCCCCGGGCAGCGACAACATAATACCCAACAGCGGTGCTACCAAGGTTAACGGTAAACCGGTTACCATCCAATGCACCAGGACCTTTGCCAACACCATTAAATACAAGGGTTGTGGACTGATTAGCAACTGCTCCAGCGACCCATCCTCAAAGTCGCTCCGAAACAAACTGTCGAGCGACAGCAATGTCGCCAACAGCGCCACGACCCAGATAATGCCCGGCGCCAGCCCCGCCAACACCTCCGGCTCCGGGCTCACCCCCAAAGGTACCATGGTTATCACAATCAGGAAGAACACCAGCGGATTGGCGATTTCCCCCCGGTGCAGATACGCGAGGGTCAGATCGCGTTGCAGCATGGCCGCGAACGCCCGCCCCAGATGCGGAGACGGCAGTGGCGCAGACGCCCCGGATACCTGTTGCACAGAGGCCGGCGCATTCATCCCGCCACCTCCGCTTCAGCATCCAATTCCCAACCCTCTGGCTGAAAATCCTCCAGATTGATATACCTCACTCGCGCCAGCGCCAGCGGTTGGTGGGTCGTCAGAATAACGGCGCCGCCGCCGGCGGCGTGTTCCGTCAACAATTGTTCAAGTCTGGCCACACCCTGTTTATCGATCGCCGTAAAAGGCTCATCCAGAATCCAGATCCGGGCCGGTGTCAAATACAGCCGCGCCAGGGCCACCCGCCGCAATTGCCCGGCCGAGAGCGTATAACAGGGTACATCTTCGTAGCCAAACAAGCCGACACACGCCAGCGCTTCCTCCAGCGGCAATTGCCGGTGTCCGCTGCTCATGCCGCTGAACCAGCGCAGATTGTCGCGGGGGCTCAACGCTTTTTTAACGCTGGGGAGGTGACTCAGATAAATGAGGTGATTGAGGTAATCGAGGCGGTTGCGGCTCAGGGGCGCGCCGCGCCAGAAAATTTCACCACGGTAATCCTGGGAAACTGTAGTCAAAATACGCAGTAAAGTCGTCTTGCCGCAACCATTGGGCCCGCCGATCTGTACAATATCACCAGGGAAAAGCCGCATATCGAAGTGGCGGAATAAAACCCGCTCGTCCCGCTCGCAGCAGAGTTGTTTAAGCTCTAGATCCGGGCTATTCAATTTTTTTCCTTTATAACAACCAATTCCAGTTTTACCAGTGTTTTACTCATTTAATATCGCCCGCCTCATCAACGCAGGTTTCCAACAACGGCAACGCCGTCAAGGGCGAAATGAGGGCTCCCTTCGGGCGAGCCGCCAAAATGCGCCTTGCGCCAGCCCCCTTGGCGGCTCGCTGAAGGGACTTGTGGGCAATGGGCAGGGCTAGCCTAACCGATTTTTACGTAATTTCTACCCACTATTCTCAATTTAGTCGATTAAACCACGTTATAGGACCATGCCTGTTCATTGTCCATACCAATGAGCACTATACCAACAGCGGCTTGGCCATCAACTCGGCAAATCGGGTGTTGTTTGCCCGGGACAGGAATTAGCCCATACTATACCCAAAGCGTAAACCTTATCGATAAGCGGAAACCATGGTCATCGATCCACCCTCTCTTCCCGACAACGCCTCCGCTCGCCCGTCGGCGCTGAATTCAAATCCAAACCGGGGTGCGCAAAGCGCCCCCCTTGGAACACTACAATCTCTGATCCAGGCGCTCAAACTTAAACCCGGCGATTCGCTCTCAGCGCAAATCAAACAGTCGACGTTATTGACGCCGGAGCAACGCAGCCTCCTGCAGCAAGCCGCCGCACAAAAACCTGCACTCACCCGCGAACTGTCCACGCTCCTGCAATCACCCCGGCTGCGACTGCTGGAACTGGATGTTGGCGGACATTCCCTGCACACCTACACAGACCGCCCTCTACAGGTCAAGCAAACCGTGCAGATACAGTTAGCCTCTCAGTCCCGGCTGCTGTTGCTGGACACCATCAAACCGGAGCCGGACCGGATTTCCAAGGCACAAAAATTAATCGATGCAAATCTGCGCACCATCCTACCGCGACAGGCGCCGCTCAGCAATCTGCTGCGGGCCGTCGACAAAATTCTCAAACTGCCCACCGCCGCCCGCGCATTATTGCCCGAGCCCTTGCGCCAAAATCTGAATAATTTGCAGTCTTTTAGCTACACGCCGCGGCAGTTATCGGATCCGGCAACGCTGGCGCGGGCTTTCGCCCGCAGCGGTGTGCAATTTGAGCACCGATTTACTCACATCGGGGCGGCGGCCACTGGCAAGCCCTGGCCTGCGAACCAGGATCTGAAAGCCGGCCTGCTGCAGACATTAGCGCGTTTGCAGGAGGTCAGCGCGCAGCCGCCAAGTTTGAGCAATGCGCCCGTGCCAGCCTCATTTCAGGGCGCTAAAGACCGACAGCCGCTGCTGTTATTCCTGCAGCAACTGGTTGATCTCGCCGCTCACGGGTCGGGAGATCAACCTGTCAACAAAAACGTTCAACCCATGAACAACAGTCTGCGCTACCAACTGATAGAACTTCTGCACCTGCAAATACTGGCGAGCCTGGCCAAACTGCAATACCAGCAGATATACGCCTTGTCCCGGAGGCTGGGACAGTCACAGGCGACGGAACAATCGCATCAACAATCTCAACAACCGGCGCAACAAACTTTACAACAGCCGCAAAGCTGGCAGTTGGAACTCCCTGTGCAATGCGGCAATGATATTCACAGTCTGGAAATACGCATTAACGAAGACTGGGTTGAAGAAAAAACGCCCCGCGGTGAAACTAAAAAAGTCCGCCAGTGGGAAGTGATGCTGAGCTTCGACATCCCCGCCTGCGGCGCTTTTCACGCGCAATTGAAGGCCATAGAAAACAGTGTTTGCGCCAATTTCTGGGCCGAGCGGGAAACCACCCTGCACCAGGCGGAGCAAAAACTTCAGACGCTGCGCGACAACCTGCAAGCCAGTGGTGTAGAGGTAAGGGACATCAACTGCTTTAAAGGGCAGCCCCCAAACCGGGACACACAACTGGGTTATTCACTGGTGGATATCACAACATGAGCAATGACATCGACGAACAGACGCTGCAAAAAGCTGTGGCACTGTTTTACGACGGCCATCAAGCGCCCACCGTCAGCGCCAAGGGCATAGGTGAAACCGCTGCAGAAATTGTAGCTATCGCGCGCCAACACCAGGTGCCGCTGTGCGATAACCCTGCCCTGCTGGAACTGTTGATCACGCTTGAGCTGGGTGAATCCATTCCCGAATCCCTGTATGTGTCCATAGCCCACATTATCGCCTTTGCCTACCAACTACAGGGCAAAACGCCGGAGGATGTATAGACCCCCTCACATAGGGTGAGCTATGCTCCGGTTAGAAAAATCTGCGCGCGCCCCTGAAAATACCGCTCTAAAAGGTCCTGAGCTCGAAAATTTATGCAACGATAGGGTAGACGCTCAATGTCGGTGATAAGGGCCGTGCACGAAATAACTTCCGGTTTTCGGTTTCGAGGCGCCCGTCTGGTGTCGTTGCGAAAACGCCGGCATAGTGGGCCTACGTCAAGTTTTC
>JARROD010000138.1:0-12183 GCA_037384225.1 Exilibacterium sp. | reverse complement strand
GGTTTAAAATCCAAAAACGTGGAAGAAACGGGGGAAAGTGTGGAATAAAGAGGGTATTTCGTGGGGACAATTTCCCCAAATATCAATAGGTTAGCTAAATCGATACCCCCTATCCACGGATACTCAGTTCTCCCCCCGCTCCTGAAATTTTATCGGCGGATAGATATAAGAAAAAAGTCACGCAATGAGTTTCGGCAGCAACTGCAGGCTTAATGGGGATCCATGCTAGGTAGCGGCACCGATCAGAGAGGTGTGCCTAGCGGCTACACACTGAGATCTGCCGGCAAACTGAGAGCTGGTTCACTCGTAGCCAATGGCAAGCTCCAGGAGAGACGTTTGAGCGCGAATGGAAGAGATGTGGGGGCAGAGATATAAGCCAGCGCCGCGCTTGATAAAGCGCTGGGACTTCATTATTCTCCTCGCCGTCACTGCAAAATCAGTGACCGGGTTTAGCAGCCTGGAATCAAAAGGCGGATACGCCGCGCCAGTGCGGCTTTTTTTGTTCGTTACATGGCACACCTTAATGGGCGGGCCGTGCGGGAGCCCTTCGGGGCTGCCGGTTTCCTTTTGGCCGGTCTGCTAACCCACACGGTTCCGCTCACCCTTTTTAGCAGGAGGGTAGCGGGCGAATTAATCGCACAAAAGGGCCAATGCCATGAACGCAATCCTATTTCCATCGAATCTGCACGCTCGCCAACGCCTGCGCCTCTACCTCAACCGACTACAAGCCACCCGTCGTAACTACCCGATTGCGCTTTCTGACAAGGAATGCACGCTAATTCGTCAGCCTCGCGGCTGCGCCCTGCAGGATCGCGAGTTCATCTGTCGTGCCTTCGCCGGGCTTCACAGGAGCCGCTCTCACTTGAATACCCCTAACCAATCTGCGGGAGAATGTCATGAGTGATGAGAGTATGGATGGAAAAAAACGCGAAGAGGTATTCAATGCATGGCTTAAGAATTGCCCGAGAGAGTTTCCCGAATACATCGATATAGGAGAAAAGGCATCTCTGTTTTTTAATCCGTTGATTGGTGGGGATTATCGGGAAACCAATCAGAATATTCTCTACACGCTGGAGGCACTCAAGACGTTTGTTGTACCTAGCGGTTCAGGTGAAGGTTTTTCACTGAATGAAGAGGGGGCGATTGGTTTTGCCACTCTGTTGGAGTGTTTAACCAGTGCTCTCAAGTTTGAGTTTCGGCGTTGCGGACCAGAATAGCCGAGGATGCAAATCCCGTGGCGGTTGGTTGTACTCATGTCACGGGAATATCATTGGCTGGCAACATGGTTATTTAGAAAATATCTCCGATAGCTTGTCTAAAATGGCATCATGATATTGTGGGTCAAGTGTGCCAAAATTTCTGCCTAGTCGGCTTTTGTCTATGGTTCTCAATTGATCGAGAGCGACTTCCCCTTCCTTCCCGCCATGCTCAATCAGTATTCGTGTTGGCCACCCACGCAGTTTTGTCGTCATTGGGGCGACAATGACGGTTTTAAGCCAGCGGTTCATATCGTCTGGAGAAACGACCAGTACTGGTCGTGTGCCGGCTTGCTCGCTTCCTTTCGTGGGGTTAAGGTCAACTAAAAATACATCAAATCTGGCTACCACTCCCATTCCTCTATATTGTCAAATTCAGTGGCCGGAGCATCTTTGAGGAGAAGCTCATCTTCATCAGCGCCGGCCCATACGGCGGGGTTGTCCCAGCCTTCACGGACATGGCGGATGACGCGCTTAATTTCGATTTCGATAAGATCGCCAACTTTTGCATCCAAGGCACGTAATTCGTGCGCGGGAATTGCCACACCTACGCTGTTACCCAGGGGGCGCAATTTGGTTTGCATACTGGCATACCTCACTTAGCTGTGTAATAACAATGTTATAACACCGGTGCTGTGTTATACAAGCTTGTAGTCAGTTTTTTAAACATCATTACACACGCCAAAATAGGCGAAATTCTTTCTAATAGATCGATGAAAATGGGCTTCCAGCCCGCGAACCACCGTTTTTGCACTGCAGCATCTATTAGAAAAATAAGCCAAAAAAGCTGTTTAAATTCAGCGTGATAGTGCAATCCATTTAAGTGCCTACGAACCAGGTGGTCGGAGGTTCGAATCCTCCTGAGCGCGCCATTTTCAAGGGTTAGTGGGCTGATGCCTGCTAACCCTTTTTTATTTTCCGACAGGTGGCTTCCAGCTCTTTGACGCACTAGAGACAAGGTTGGCGTCTGCGCAATATTCTGGTTCACGATCTTTTCGACAGCGTCCAGAAGTTCACTCAACTCCGCCGCCGAATAATGCGTTGTAATATCGCCGTTCGCGTGACCCAATAGTACTTTACGTGTTTCAAGGGGTACTCCCGCCGCTCTCAGTCGCCTTCCAAAGGTGTGCCTCAAGTTATGCACGCCCTTAAAAACCCTGGCTCGGTTGGCAGCCCTGAGACTTCCCAGGCTCTTCTCCAGGTGTTATTGCGAAGCTTCTTAAAGGGTATATTTCGGAATGTGAATACATATTCAGAATGGACTCCCCTTCTCGGCGATACCACATCGCGGGCAATCGAGTTCAACACCACGATACGTTCTGTGCTAGTCCATGAACAAAAATAACGGCTGCCATATTTGTGTAGCTTTGGTAATTTTCTATTTCTGTACACCCTGTTCAGGGTGACGGTCGTGTTCAGGGTGCCTGCCGTTATTCAGGTCGAGGCGTTCGATCGAGTCATCGGCAAGCACGCGTTCAAAAATACCTGACTGTGTTTTGTGCCGTCTTGAAACAATGATCTCTTCCTTGTGTTGTCGGGAGACGAACTCTTGCCAGAGGGTGTTGAGCCGGGGAGGGAACTGCGTCTTATGGGACGCAAAGGCTTCAATGCGCTGGGTGGCGAATTTTTCGACGTTTATTCTCAGATCCACCGAGGTTTTGTCCACCGGAAGAGTGGGATAAATACTGGGTAAATCGATGCCCATATCCGCCGCATAGTCGTTTAGCGCTTTCGCTCGCTGTTCGGAAATTGCAATGTTTAAGACCACGCGCACCGATTTAGACTCATCGGCAGCCCTTCGCGTCGCTATGCCCACCAGCCGGTGATCGGTATGTCCGGTGATTCCGTCTTCACCGAAAGTCAAGACAACTTCCGGTTGACGCTCTTGAAACAGCGCATTCAATTTGGATTGCATCAGCAACTGATTTTCACGCTCTTGCAAGTGCGAATCCGGGAGGCGTAAAAAAATGGGGGGCGCTTGAACGCCGAGCGCCGTCAATGCCTTTTGAGCTTCCCGCTCTCTTTCCCTGGCCAGCGCTTCATCTTCTAAATCCTGTCCACTGACATCGGTTCCGGCGTCGCCGGAGGTGACATAGACGACATGAAACCGCGATGTTTTCGACGCAATCAACGCCACTGTGCCATTGATCCAGGTCTCATCGTCCGGATGGGCGAATACCGCCACAATATTCGATTGATGATGCATCCCGCCACCCTTTTCTGAATTTGCATATGCCGACGCACCTAGCGCCATCCATGCAATTAACAATGCTGAAAAAATTTTCATTTTTTACTCGTTATTTGGTGATGTACATTGTTTGAGATATACCTTGTTTTTGTAGCCATTGTGATTCTCGCTGAGGTTGCTTTTTCACTGTTGTACGCTTTGCCAATTCGGTTACCGGCTAATCCTTAACACTCGCATCCTCCAGTCGATCAACATTGCGCAGGGCGGGAAACCATTTCATCCACAACCCCACCACCGCCAGCGTCCCGGCACCGCCGAAGATCACAGCGCGCACAGTGCCGAACCAGGCGGCGGTGACTCCGGACTCGAATTCGCCCAGTTCATTCGACGCGCCGATAAACAGCATGTTCACCGCGCTGACGCGGCCACGCATTTCATCCGGCGTGGCGAGTTGGATCAAGGTGCCGCGAATGTAAACACTGATCATATCGCTTGCGCCCAGTATAAATAACGCGCCCAGTGACAATATAAAGCTCTGCGATAACGCAAATACGATGGTGGCCACTCCGAACACCGCCACACTGGCGAACATAATCGCGCCGCCATGGCGTTTGATCGGGTAGCGGCCGAGCCATATTGCCATGGCGAACGCGCCCACGGCCACGGAGCTGCGCAGCATACCCAGACCGCTGGGGCCGACGTTGAGGATATCATTGGCGTAGATCGGCAAAAGCGCTGTGGCGCCGCCCAGCAGGACGGCGAACAGATCCAGAGAGATGGCGCCCAATACTATGGGTTGACCGCGCACATAGGCGATACCGGCGGTAAAACGTGCGAATGCGCTGGGCCCGGGAGCGCTGATCTGCTGGCGGCCCTGTCCGCGGATCAGAAACACCAGCAGCGAGGCGATGCCCAAAAGGATGGCACACAGGCTGTAGGCAAAGGCGGGGCCTAGCAGATAGATGGCGCCGCCCAGGCTGGGGCCGGCGATCACGGCGGTCTGAAAGGCGGAGGCGTTCCAGGCGATGGCTTTGGCGAGCTGATGTTTGGGCACCAGCAGTGGCAGAAAGGATTGCATGGCCGGTCCGGAAAACGCGCGCCCCACGCCAAATAGAGTCAATACGCCATAGAACGGCAGCAGGGCGGTATTTCCGCTCAGGGTCAACCCCAGAAACAAGCCGCTGGCAATACACTGTGTCAGCCAGCTCAAGGTCAGTATCCAGCGCCGGTCGATGCGATCGGCGAGATCGCCCGCCGGCAATACCAATATCGCCATGGGTATAAACTGGGCCAGGCCGACGTAACCCAGTGTCAGTGGGTCGTGAGTAAGTTCATAAATTTGCCAGGCGACGACGATGGACTGCATTTGGGTGGCGAAGGAGCCTGCCACACGGCCGGCAACCAGTTGCAGGAAGTTGACGTTGCGCAGCAGGTTCTCAGGTTGGGGTGAATGCACAGCGGAGCCTTGGTAGAAACAAACATTAAATGGCCAAAAATGACGTTATAATAGCAGTATTTTTATATTTTTCGCTATCCAAGCCCGCCCCACCCTTACCGCCGATGCCATTCAGCTTATGTTCACTATCGAATCACGTATAATGCGGCCCTTAAACACATCACGGATACAGAGGATTGGAAGATGACGTTACGTGCAATTGCAAAATGCGCGGCCCTGCTGTTGGTTTCTCAATGTGTCACCGCTGACGATACCAATAAGATGATTAATGGCAAGCCAATGGTGGAGATAACGGTGCAGGATGAAATGGAGGAGGCGCAAGATTTTAAATCTATGCGGCATCGGGATAAAGCGTTTCGCGACAAGCACTTTTATAATAGACAAGTCGAGTATCTCTATCGGGAAAATCGTGCATTGCGCAAGCGAATCCACCGCCTGGAATTGGCGATGATACAGATACAGGACTCTATGTTTGATTTACAGCAGAGTGAACCCATACCCATGAAGTATAGCTGTTCGCTTCAAACCCGAAATCGCGGTACCTTTCTCGGTCAAGGGAATACTAAAACAGAAGCCAAAGCCCGTGCGCGAATGGCCTGTGAGCAGGAAGGAAGCCCGTTCTGGTGTGAAGGGGTTATGGAATGCGACGAATAAATAATGGCCACAGCAGATCGCCGTAGGCACTCTCTTTGTGCAGCATAGATTCACGCGTCAGTTGTATGCGAGGCGCACCTGAAACAGTTCGTTATCAAATACGCGGTGAGATTGTAGGTGTGTTTCGAACTGTCGCTTAGAAAGGGTGCGTTGGCGCCGATATCCAAATTATCCACTGAATTGTATTGATACGTTACGGTATAGGCCGAGCGCTAACTGTGAACACATCTTGGCGATTGTTCATAATCAAATCAACATCTCTCTCGGTTTGTGATGACTTACACAATTACATCAAATACTTTTCGCGTATTTGAATAGCCTGAATATTCCAGGGTCTATCAGCGGTGGCTTTACCCGAGATCTTCTTCAATCTCAAAACGGACATGCGCAACATAATTTTGTGCATGCTTCTAAGGCTGGTGCTCATGTCAGCTAATCTGGGCGAACCCGTTTGCGTGCCATTGAGAGGGGTGTTTTATGGATGTGTTTCACCGTTGTGCAAATAGCATGAAAGGCAGTTGTATTGGGATATTGTTGCTGCTGTTGTCAGCCTGCGGAGGCGGGGGTAGTGATTCCAACTCCAACTCCGACGTTGAACAGGTCGGCGAAGTCGAATTTGTCAGTCCCTATATCGGCATGGCCGGCGCCAGCCAGGAAGTGATTATCAGAGGTGGCGGGTTTAACAGTGTCGCCATTACCGGGGTTTCATTCGGCGAAAATCTGGCCACTGAAATTGACATTCGCAGCGACACGGAGATACGGGCGAGCTTCCCCGTCCTCGCGGCGGGAACCTACCCGATTGAAGTCTCTACATCGGCCGGTGAGTTTAAGTCCTCGGCTGAGCTTGTGGTAGTGGATGCTCAGACTTACAGCGACGCGACCGTAGCGGCATCGGGCGCGAAAAGCAAGCTGCTTTACGATTCGCAGCGCCGGGCCATCTACATGGCCGACTATGAAAACGGCATATTGGAAAGACTGCGTTATGACGGCGGAGACTGGAACGCCGACCAACTTCCTGTTGAAGATATTCGCGATATTGCTTTGACTCTGGATGGGGCACAGATTATTGCAGTTACTCCCCACGCTCTGATGTTCGTCGATACGGAGAGTTTCAGTACAGAGGAAAGTGTTGAGGCACCGGAGCTGTCCGACGCTTCCGAGTTTTTGGACAATATCGCTATTGCCAATAACGGCGTTGTGTTGTTGTCAGTGGATTCCAATGCGAATGCAAGTACCGGTGTTTACACGTACAGTCTCGCCGGGCAGACTTTCGAGTCTCTGATAGACGCCGGCGGGCCCTGGGAACTGGCCGCCACGGTCGACGGCAGCCGGGTTATCATTGCCGCGGAAGCGGATACAGACGCGGCACAGGTTTACGAGTATAACGCCGCCAGCGGAGAGGTTGCGCTGAGTGATCTGGAAGTGTCTTCCACGCGGGTGGTCGCCGACAGATCGGGGCAGCATTTTTTGTTGGGCAGCGATTCAGGTCCCAGTATTTACGATAGCCAGCTGCGCTTTGTCGCCGGCGCCTATACCGCCAGCAGTGTTTTTTCGGCGGATGGCGAGCGTCTGTATGTTTATACCGAACCGGATGCGGTTGCGGTCTACGACCTGGATAGCCAGGATGGCGATACCGGTTTTACACGCTTGACGAGCATTGAATTACCCACCACACCGGGAGGAGCCACGCAGGTCATCGACCCGGTGCAGGAAACAGTTGAAACCAATTATGTCTCCCTGATGATAACGCCGGACGATCAAAACCTGATTCTGGCGGGAAGCCAAAATACGGTGGTGGTGCCGGTTCCGGATTTGTCCGGCGACGATGGCGACGGCGGTGATGACGATGATGGCGACGATGACGACTGTACGGAGAATTGCGATCGTCCCTGGGAAGCCATTACTAACAATATTGTTGGTTTCGGCGACGATACGACCGGCGGCAAGGGAGCGGAGCTTTGCCATGTTACAAACCTGAACAATTCCGGCAGCGGCTCCCTGCGCGCCTGTGCCGAACAGGACGCGGCGACGTGGATTGTGTTTGATGTGTCGGGTACGATTGAAGTGAGCGGTAGCTCGATTGATGTGCAGTCCAACAAGACCATAGACGGCAGAGGCCAACTGATCACGTTGACCGGTCGCGGCCTGATTATTGAAGAGGGCGTGGAAAATGTTATTGTGCACAATATCCGCTTCGAAGGTGCTGATGGAGGTGAGCGCGACGCCCTGACCATTACCGAAGACGTCAGCCGGGTGTGGGTCGACCACTGCGACTTTACCGCGTTTACCGATGGGTTATTGGACATTACCGTGCGCTCGACGGATATCACCGTGTCCTGGAATCACTTTTGGGATCACGGCAAAGGAATGCTGATTTCGGCCTCTGACAGCGATACCTTCGACGACATTATTCGGGTGACGATACACCACAATTATTTCCACGATATTATCGAACGCCAGCCACGGGTTCGTTTTGGTCGCGTGCATGTTTTCAACAACCTGATCAAGGACTGGCAGGACTACGGTATTCGCTCGGCGATTGAAGCCAAGGTGCTGGTGGAAAACAATATTTTCTCGGCCGGAAACGGTTCAACAACGGCGGTGGAGGTCAGGCAGGACGGTGCTGTGCGGGCCTCGGGGAATCTATTGCTGAACGGCGCCGCCACCATTCCGCAAAACAAGACCGACGAGGTGTTCGATGCAGAGGATTATTATTCCTATAAACTCGACACCGCAAATAGCGCACTTCAATCGACCCTGGAAAGCGAAACCGGCTGGCAGGATGTTGCACTTCCTCAACAGCCATAAAAAAAGAAAAAAGGGGTCGGAGGCATATGATTCTCATTTGTCACCGATCCCATTTTTGCTTTTATCGAAATGCAACAGCGACTTAAACTAAATAAAAAAGAGGGATGTCGTTTAAGTGTGAACCACGGTAATATTGTTATATGACTGTATTATTATTGATCAATTAATTGCCGTGTTTGCACCATTGTAAATTATAATCTTCCACATTGAAGAAATTTATTTTTGAACCAGTTCACAAAGTTTACCCTATTGTTCATAAATTTTCGAGCTCGGGACCTTTTAGAGCGGTATTTTCAGGGGCACGCGCAGATTTTTCTAACCGGAGCATAGCTCACCCTATGTGAGGGGGTTTATAGATTCAGCGCGGAACCAAAACGCCGGATGGCCAGGCGTTCATGGTGGCAATCCTCACAGCGCACTCGCAAGAAGCCATACTCCAGGCGACCGCATTGGAGGAAGTCGTCGAATTCTTGTTGGTGCTTGCTGTCAGTGGCGCGGCGATAGACATCAAAAACAAGGGATTGCTCCGATTCCGCAATACCGCAACCGTTATCCCAAACCTGAATGCATATCGAGTGCCCGCGATAGCGACAGCCGAGCAAAACGCGACCGCCCGGAGAAAACTTTATGGAATTGGATATCAGGTTGCGCAGCAGGCGCGCCAGCAACAGCGCGTCGCTGGCGACCCAATATTTCGTCGGATGCGCGCTCAGCCGGGTGTGCCTCGCTTCCGCCTGAACGACGTATTCCCGCTGCAGTTTGCCGAACAGTTCCGCCAGGGCCAGAGGCTGCACATTCACTTGTACCGCACCGGCCTCGAGTTTGCTCAAATCCATAGGCGATTCAAAGCTGCTATCCGTTTCATCGACGGACTGCCGCAAACCGAGGAGGATTTCCCTGCCGACAGGTGAGGACACATAGCGGGTGAGATCACCCAGAAAAATACGCATGGTGTGCAGCGGTTGGCGCAGATCGTGACTGTTGGCGGGTGTCCCGAATTTGCCGTTAGCTATTTTACAAACAATAGTGCCGGGTTGGCCATATTCGGGTGCCCTATGGCGGGAAACGGAAATTTTTCAAATCCGGGAATCGGCTGTAACCTTGTTTCGAAACGAAATTCGTACACAAGATCGTCGGCTCTTCCATCCATATCATTGTCGATGCTCAGCCTATAGATGGCCGCATTGTCAAAGCTGGAGAAAACAGGTCCATCGTCGGCGTTTTGCCCGGGGAAAACGTTCATTGCCAGAATGATACTGTCCGAATTTTCCCAGCTTCGAAACAGGTAGAAATCCGAAATATCCGTTGCGGGATTGGCAACTTCTCTCGGTGAATCTATGTGGCTGGCAGCCACAACCTTGGAGACAGGAAGCCTAGCACAACATTGCGCAACAGCGATGTCCACAGGCAGTATCCGTTCCGAAAAAGCAGGCTTTTTTTGTAACCTTTGGGTAACTGCTACGTATAGCTGAATAAGACCGGGATAGAAGTCCGGACGAAGGGTTGAACAACGATTAAATCAAAGGAGAATTAACATGAGGTTTGTGCAAAAAATAGCCTGCTCTGTGGCTTCGATGTTTTTAATGATAGGTATGTTGGCTGGCTGTAGCGCTATGGCCGCTCCGCCCGGGGCCATTGATTTTCCGGATCTCAGCCACCACTATGGCGACGCGGTTGTCGAAACCAGCCTGGATAAGGGGATGCTGGGGTTGATCGGCATACTTGCCAATAGTGAAGAACCTGAATTGGCAGAGATAATCAGCGGCGTCAAATCGGTTATTATTCGGGTTTACAACGTGAACGGCAAGCGGGAGCAGGCTCTGGCGGGGTTGCATCAGGTCAGTGCGCAGATTCGCCGCGACAAATGGGAACCGCTAATAAGTGTGAATGACAAGGAGTCGCAGGTGCGACTGTTCGCGAAAATGAACGAGGGTAAAATGGACGGTTTGGTGGCAATGGTGGTCAGTGAGGACGATGCTGTATTTATTAATGTTGTGGGGGAAATAGACCCGGCGAAGCTGGTGCATCTGACTAAAGCAATGAATATAGAATATGACAATTCACAGACCTAAAGTGTATTTATGGAATTTAAATACCGCAGTATTGTGAATACCCATTCACGCCAGGTCTATGGCCTGGCCTTGCGTATACTCAACAATCGCGCGGAAGCGGAGGACTGTACTCAGGAAGTGTTTGAACGGCTGTGGAAACAGATTGGCAAGGTTGAACAGGTGCGGGCTGGCGCCTGGCTCTCACAGGTTACCCGCAATTGTGCTATTGATTACCTGCGCCAGCGCCATGTAACGCAGGAGTATGACGATAGCCACGAGGCCGACGTGAGCGATTCCCCCAGTTGCAAATTGCAGAATAGCCAATTGGGCCACTGGTTACGATCGGCGATCGGCAAGTTAAAGGAACCCTATCGCAGCATTATTTTGCGTTCTGATCTGCATGAACAGAGTCAACGTGAAATCGCTGAATATTGTGAGCTTAACGAGAATCAAGTGAAAGTGTATTTACATCGCGCACGCAAACAACTACGCGCCATCCTACAAGGGGGTGAATGATGAATAAAAATCAGGATTCAGAGTTTTTGCAGCGTGTTTATGGGGAGGATACCGCTGAACCGGTGGATTTGCCTGCGGGTTTGCACGACAAACTTTATCGGATTCCGCGCAAATCGCGACAGAAGAGCTGGATAATGATGGGGGCTATCGCGGCGTCGCTGGCGTTTGTGATGCTGGCTTTCAGCCTTCTGCTGGAGCCTTTGCAACAGGAGCGCGATCTGCTACAAGCTGAAAAAGATCTGCGCATTGCTTTACAGTATTTGCAAAAAGCCAATGATAAGGCAAACCGGAGTTTACAGCACACCCTGAATGATTCACTGCAAAGCGCCACCCTTAAACCCATTATGCATACAGTGTACTCGGTGTCGTCGAGTGAAGGAGTTTAGTATGAAATTATTTGTAGCTAAGGCAAGGATTGGAATCTACCTGTTTTTTTGCTTCAGTGTGTTGTTCAGCACACAGAGCCTGGCCAGCCCCGCCGGTGAAATAAATTTTGCCGACCTGAGTGGCAGTTATGGTGAAGCCAAGGTGGAGATCAATCTCGAAAAAGGCCTGATCGGCATGATCGGCGCATTTTCCAAACAGGAAGACCCTGAGGTGGCACAATTGCTGGAAAATATAGAAATGATTAAAGTGCGTGTTTATGAACTGAAGGGCAATGCCAAAAAAGCGCTGGAAGTGGTGGATGAGGTTACCGGTAATATTCGCAAAGCCAACTGGGAGCCTTTGGTCAGCGTTAACGAAAAGGGATCACGGGTACGTATGTTTTCCCGGGTGAGTGATGGCAAGATGGATGGTCTGGTGGTGCAAAACCGGCATACATGCCATCCTTGGCAATAACCTGGATGCAACGTCTCAAGCGAGTCTTCAACATCGACATTGAAGTCTGCGAGCGCTGCGGAGGTCAGGTCAAAGTCATTGCCAGGACTCGGTGGTGATTATGTTCCAGATCAAATAGCACTCGGCTGGAACCTTGGAATACCTATAACCACTCACACCCATAGCATTTTTTTAACTAGCGCCTGAACGAAAAGCAGCAACCAATTGAAAAATCAGGGAAAATTTCGAATTCTGTCACGCGAAGTTTTTCCTATTTCACAGAAAAATCGGATCCAATAGGCAATTTTGATCTTTGCATCCAAAACTTCGATAGGAAAATTCAATATGCGTTGTACGCAGCCTGTTCAAATCCAACTTGGAGAAGTCGACATTAACAGCGTTGAATTCGACCTGCAATCACGCGATGATATTCCT
>JARROD010000137.1:34171-37453 GCA_037384225.1 Exilibacterium sp. | reverse complement strand
GTGCCAATACACCCCGCGCCTCACTGCGAAAAGGGTGATCGGGATACTGCAATAAAAATTTCTCCACCAGACCGACGGCTGTTTTTATGTCGGCCAGGAAATGTTTCATGCGAGCCGCGAGGATATAAGCTTCGGGAACTTGCTCGGTGGTACGTGCAAAGTCGGTGTTCAACACCGCACCGGCTTGTTCGTATTCTCGATTCAGGGCGTGGGCATAGGCGAGGTTGTAACGCACCACGCTGTTGTCGCTATTGCCGTCCAAAAGCTGTTGTAAAAATAGAGATGGCCAGTCCTGGGCGGCCGTCGGCCATTAATGCGGAAGCCTGAGTAAATAACAAATTGCAATTGTGGGGGGCGATTTGCAAACCCCGTTCGATAAGCGTCAGGGTATCCTGATTGCGGTTTAATCGCATGTGGGTTTCTGTCACCGCCTCGATCAATTTGAGATTTTCAGGGTCTGTTTGAAGGTAGTTGAGATAGCGCTGCAATTGCGCCTGTGGATCAGAGTCCATCATTCATTTCCAGCGTAAATCCGTTTTAATTGTGAATGCGCTCAGTGCCTGAGCGTTTGGTTTTAAAGTGATCGTATAACTTTTAACTTTTATTACATCTTTTTTAATTGCTAATTCAAGATAATGGTGATGTCGTCATTGTCGATTAGCGGACCGAATTCTGCCCATTCTGCGTATTTTTACAAAACGGGTCAAGAAAATTCTGAAAAGCCTCGAACTACCAATTCAGATGGTCATTTTCCGCGAAAGCTGGGGAGTTAAACATCTTTATTATAAAAGCTTCCATATATGCAGGTGATTTGTGTCGGGGGGAGGATGGCGTCAAGGTTAACCAATTGTCGTCATATAGGATTTTTGTGAGGAAACTAATCTGATATTCTGGGTTCTAGATTTTGGTAACTCCATAACATTTACTCTGTGATGCCTTGCTATAAATTTCAAGGTTGCATAAGTTCTGGAGTTCAGAGGCTTTTAGGGCGGTAATTTCAGCATCTATTTGTGCAACATAGGGGTAAACCTGCCGAACTAAAGTGTTGGCTGAGTGGTCACCATCCGGATGGCTGCCGAATCGAAGGCACAAATACCCCGGGTTATTGAGAAGTTACGAAAAAGGACAGGAAGAAAAGGGCTGTTAATGAATACGGACTTCGCTATTACTCTCCTCGATGACATGTTGTGGACACTGGTGTGGCCATGGTGTCCAGGACAATGCCTCAGATCAATATTTACTTTGTCAGCCTGCCGTTGAAGATATTTCTCGGGCTGTGGCTGATTTCCCTTTCACTGAAATATTTACTGCCGGTGGTTGAAAGCGTTTTTAACGAAATTTTCACCGCCTGGGGCCAGGTTTTATAAAGAGCCGGGTATTTATTGATTGAGTTGTTAAATGATGGATTATGTCTGAGCAGGATTCAGCCGAAAAAACGGAAAAAGCGACTCCCCACAAAGTTCGGGAAGCCCGTAAAAAAGGCATGGTTGCTAAAAGTCTGGATATAAACTCGCTGCTGATAATGGCGGCCGGATTGTTGTTGATGTACGCCATCGGCGAATCGCTGATTATGCGGTCATTTCTTCTGGGCAGAGAAATTTTTCTGAAAGCGGGGCGGCTCGATTTTCAGATTGAAAATTTAATGCAATGGATCGAATGGGTGTTTTCCCAGGGACTGTTTATTCTCGCGGCCTATGTGGCGCCACTGATGCTGGTGGCGGTTCTGTCATCCTGGTTGCAAACCGGTCCGGTTTTCAGCGTTTTCTCGCTGAAGCCGAATTTTAAAAAGCTGAATCCAGTTGAAGGGTTCAAGCGAATTTTTTCCATACGGTTATTGGTAGAGCTGGTTAAGAGTCTGTTGAAAATCAGCATATTCGGTACAGTTATCTATTTTACTTATATGGAGTATATGCCCGCATACATGGGATTGATGAACCGATCGCCCAATGCTTACCCGGGCTTTTTTCTTTCCACGGCGGCGGTGCTTATTTTCCGCATTCTCCTCTCTTTGGTACTGATCGCTTTTGTCGACCTCCTGTTTAGCCGTTGGGATTATCAGAAAAAACTGCGTATGAGTAAAAAGGAACTCAAAGACGAGCACAAGCGTTATGAGGGTGACCTACTCATCAGGCAAAAGCGCAGAGAAATTGCCAAAGAACTGCTGGATCGAAGTAAAAGCCTCGACAATGTTGCTAGCGCCGATGTGGTGATTACCAACCCGGTTCGTGTCGCTGTAGCGCTCAGGTACGATCGGGAGACCATGATGGCGCCGAGGCCAATTCACTGCTGTTGCAGGCGCGCGAGATCATAAGCCTGTACGAAGAGTCCAGGGATATGATCGAGGTCGGCGCCTATGTCGAGGGACAACGGCCGAAGCTCGATCGCGCCATAAAACTGATCGACAGAATCTATGAGTTTCTGCGTCAGGGCCTGGTCAGCAATATTGCCAGAGAGAACGCGTTAAATGAATTAAGACGAATACTCGCCAGCCGACGGGCTGTTTGAAAACGGGCTGGTGTTCTACTCGGGATAATGAAAGGGGATGGGTATGGAAGGACGGATTAAAGCGATCAACGCACTGCTAAAAAAATGCCGCTGGCAGGTCGAACAGGCCGTGATCGCCTGTGGGCAAGAGGAGAGCGAGGAGCGGAAAATCGAAGCTCAGATGCAAGAGTTTGAAGCGGAATTGGCGCGGATTGACGGCGACTTGAGTGACAATCTGGGGCGGGGCAAGACTATTGCGGTGGACTTTATCGAGCGGCTGCAGCGCTACCGGCGTCAGGTCGAAAAAAGCCGTCGCCAAGGCCAGGTCTGAACTGGGCAACCTCAAGCAAACGGAAAGATCCCTGGAAAACAAACTGAGCGATATGAATCGACTTCTGCATGGTCACCGCGAGGAAAAGTCGCAGCGGCAATTAGATGAACTGGCTATTTATTCCGCGGCTGCCCGGACTGCCGTCGCTGATGCGGCGCCGGACTTGATCGTAGGGGAGGGAGAGTAGTGTGTCCACACCGATACTGACTATTTTACCGGAATCCGCCGGCCCGGATGGCGCCGCAGATCGCAGCCATCTCGATAAACAGAGGTGGTTGCGTGAATGGGAGCGTTGGAATTACGCCGGCGCCGATGAAAATCAGTACCAGAGCCACGGTGACACTGGGCAACAGCGACAAGTGTCTGTAAAAAATGACGGCGAGCTGGCGTCTGTGGTAGCGGCGCCAGCGCCAGCGCCGAGCTCACGGAAGTGGCTCAGATGTAACCCTCAATGTTTAACAAAAGTG
>JARROD010000137.1:7688-34133 GCA_037384225.1 Exilibacterium sp. | reverse complement strand
TTGTTGCTTTTTCTGTTGGTGAGTGGTTGGGTTGTTTGCACGGGTTGCGGTGCGGAAACCGACGCGGAAAATGCCATCCCGCCGTCCACTCCGGTGGAGGATAGTTCCGATGCGGAATTTGGCGGCGAGTCTGCAGCCGGCGAGAAAAGTAATGCGATTCCCTATAAAAAGTCCAACGGTCCGAACAGACCGGAAATCAGCTCGAGCTATATCGGCTTGTTGATCTTCGTCGTTGTGCTGCTGCTTGCGCTGACCTATCTTCGCAAGCGCTTGGGCTTGAATCCTTATAAAGGTGTTGCGGGCAACAGAATTGAACTTCTGGAAAGAAAGAAAATAGGTCCGCAGACCCATATGTCATTAATTGCGGTGGACGACCGGCTGTTCACCGTTGTGGAAAGCGCGGCAGGTGTTGCCCTGTCACCGTTGGAGTCGTCCGCGACCGATTCGCGCGATGTGAATAGTCATTATGATGTCAAGCTCTATAAACAACACCCGACTGAAACCTGAGCGGATAGCGGCGATGGCGAAAAGGTTGCGACAGCGTTTCAGATCGGCTTTGTGATCTTTTTACCTTTTCTACTGATCGATATTCTCGTCGCCAGCGTGCTTATGTCCATGGGTATGCTTATGCTGCCGCCGCTGTCGATATCATTGCCGATAAAAATATTGATGTTTGTACTGATAGAAGGTTGGGCGCTGGTGGGAAGTTTTTATTGATTATCGATCATCTTAGGAACGGGCACGGAATAACTCCAGGCCCTTTTATTAGTGATTAGAGAGGGCCTCCGACCCATCCCGCCTGGTGGTGTTGCTTGAGCTCGAAATATCGGCAGGAGCCTTCAGCTAATAGAAAAGCCTTCGCTCAAGCGCCTTGCCAGACGGGCGATGGAGCACCGAGAACGTAAAGTTATTTCTTTACAGGTCTAAGTTCGTTGAAGTTCTAACTGTGTTTTTTTGTTAACTACGCGGCAGCTTTCATAGCCCACGACAATCAGAGTTTTGATTGTAATAATTCCAAAAAAATAGAGTGAAAAACTTGAAAAATATATAAAAGAATTTAATATTGCGGTATTAAAAATAGGAAGTTGGTTTCTGGATTTAGGCATAATTCGAAAAATTCCTTCCACATAATATAACTCTTGATATTTTTGTGAATGTTATCTCCTGGCTAAAGCCATACCTGTGGTGGGAATCACTCTGGGTGAACTTGTCGGTCAGTAATCAATACGGGATTGAGTATGAAAAATTTAAGCGCTGTAATAGCTGTTGTCATGTTGGGGGCTGCAAGTGCAAACGCATTGGCTGAAAATAATTGGTATGTGGATTTTGCACTGGCTTCCGGGGGCGATGACTTGGCCGAGGTTGAAGTTGAATATATCGGTGGGGATACTGGAGATGTGGATATTACAGCGGGTGGTGGTTTCAGCTTTGCCGCCGGCCGCAGTTTCGACCTGAGCGAGAACGGACCCTGGGAGGGCTATGTCAGCCTCGGTTATAAATCCGATGGAGTGTTTGCAATCAGTGGAGATAACGCATCCTTTGATCGCTTCCCGATCGATGCCATGGCTTTTTATAGGCTAGGTAAATTTAAAATCGGCGGGGGGGTTACCTATGAATTGAACCCCGAACTGGATTTGGATGACACTGGGCTGGGTTCATTTGATTTTGATAACGCACTGGGGGTTATGGCTCAATTCGATTGGGTGGTATCGGATTCAGTTGCGATTGGTTTGCGCTATACCGCCATCGATTATGAAGTACCGCCATCGATTATGAAGTGAGTGGTTTTGCTGGAGAAGTGGACGGCAATAATTTCAGTTTGAGAGCCGGTTTTTCTTTCTAAACCAACGATAGGGTAAACCGATTGAATTCACAAAATCAAGTTTTCATAGCGGCGCCAGGCGGGATGGTCCCTTAGCTGTCTGGGAAACGGTCCATGAGCAACCGCACGCCATAAATCCCGCCCGCGATTGAACCCGGTCGGGCTTCGAAGCGCAGTTCCAATACCCCTGCATCCGCTTTATCCCTGGCGTTTTCCGGTATCGCATAATCCACGTTAAAAAATTTGTCCCCCTTTGTGCCATCAAGGTGTCCGCTGGCGAGCTTAACGCCATTGAGCAAAATATCGAAAGCGCGGTCGCGGTCGAGACCGTAATAGGTGATGCGCAGCTGCGTCGCGTGCTGTTGTGGATCTCTCAGCTGGTAACTGAACCACCCTTTGGCATGGCGCCAATGGCGTCCGTGGTGCACGCCCGCTTCGGTGTTGTGGCCGGCAAAAAAATGGTCGGCTTCCGGTTGCTGCTCCCCGGGCGCCACCTCGTCGACGGTGCGGGCCTGCAGCTCCAGGCGCTGCTCTTCGGCGCTGTTGTCCCGCTGCTGGTGGGATGCCAGTTCTTGGGGTGTGCTAAACGGCCAATACAGCATATAGCGGGATTCGTGCAACCGAAAAAAGGGAATCAGCTCCAGATCTTTTTGTTCTTGCTGATAGATTAAATCCCTTGCGGAAAACCGTAACTCGGGGCCGGGCAGTCTGTTCAGTTTGTCGAGAAAGTTGTCCGGGTCGCTGACCAGTAGCGGTGCCGCCTGCAACGGACACATGCGGCTGCGGGGGCTGTGCCCCATGCGGCTGTCGTCGGCGAAAAAATTCAGCTGTTCATCGGCAAAGGGTTGCGTTGGGGCGGCCAGTGCCACCGGTCCGTAGAGTACGGCGTAATAGTCGGATCCGTCAGGCATTTGTTCCAGCCTTGGCTGCATGGGCAGATTAATTTCCACTTTGTCGCCGGCACGCCACTGACGCTCGATGGGAATATAGCTGCCGGGGATGGCGCTGAATGGATAAGGCTTGCCGTTGATGCGAATGCTCAGTCCGCCCTCGGCCACCCAGCTTGGATAGCGCAACTGCAGTGTGACTCTGGCATCACTGTGCAGGGTAATCGTGGCGTTTTGCGCGTCGGGAATACGGTTGGTCTGGGTCAGAATCAGATTTTTTTCCTTCCAGTTCAGGCGCGAAGGTATAAAGAGGTTTATAAATAAATCATTGTCGTTGTGGGCGTAAATAAATTCGCCGTATTTGCTGTGATTTTCGATACCCGAACCCACACAGCACCACATGGCCTTATCCACTTGTGAATAGACGCGGTAGTGCTGGGGCCGCATTGGCGTAAAGTAAACCAGGCCACCGGTATCGGGGTGTTGCGACGATAAAATGTGGTTGTACAGCGCCCGCTCGTAATAGCGCACATATTTTATGTTTGGGTCAGTTTCATAGAGCAAGCGCGTGAGCTTGAGCATATTGTACGTGTTGCAGGTTTCCGGGCCTTCGACTTCATTGATCATGGAGGAAAAATCATTGCGGTCGTTAAAGTGTTCGCGCACGCTATTGCCACCGATGACAACTGTGCGGTGCTCGACCACCTCGCGCCAGAAGAATTCTGCGGCGCGGCTCCAGCTTGCATCGCCGGACAAATCAGCAATGCGCTTATAACCGATAACCTTGGGAATTTGGGTATTGGCGTGCAGGCCGGTTAGCTCATCGCGTTGCTGTTGCAGAGGCGTGAGAATGTTGCGGTGGGAAAAGCGCCGGGCCAGTTCCAGGTATTTGTTATCCCCGGTGATAGCGCTGACATCGGCGAGCACTTCATTCATGCCGCCGTGTTCGGTGTTCAACATCCGCTGCATTTGAGGTTCCGATAGCCCGGACAGGAGCGTCAGGCACCAGTCGGATAATGTAATCAGCATATCCCGGGCCTGGCGGCTGTCGGCGTAGAGGTAAGCGTCGCGCAGGCCGGCGAAAATCTTGTGCAGGTTATACCAGGGCACCCATTTGCCATTGAGTGAAAACAAGTCCGCCTCTATCTCGCCTTTGGCAAGCTGTTGCCACAATGCCTCACCACCGGGTACACCACCGAGATAACCATTGCCGTGTTTATCCTGCGCGCGCTTTAACGCGCTGAGCATATAGTTGAGCCGGTCGCGGACATCGTTGTCGCCCGTCGCCGCGTAGGCCAGACTCAGCGCTGAGAGATAGTGGCCGCCTATATGGCCGTCGAGGCCGGTGGACTCCCAGTTGCCATACGCTTCAGTGTCGGTTTTTATGCCGGCTTCGCGTAAAAAGGGCACCAGCAGGCGGTCGGGGTCCATGGCCATCAGATAGTCCAGGTTTTTATCCTGGGCGCGTTTGAAAGGGCTATCCAGCAGGCGTACCTGGGACAGTGCAAACGGACGTGGCTGCTGTTTGGGCGGTAATGACTTGATGTTACAGGATGTGACAGAGACCACTAAGGCAAGTAACAAAAAATTTTTAACCTTGCGCCACCCGGTATTGCCCGCAGGCTCTGGTTGAGTTCGAACCGGGCGGGTGATCAGGCGATAAGGTGGCATGGTCTATGTCTCCAATGCTTGGGCTAGTACATGTGCTTTATTATTTTCTGGCAAGTGTATTTGTTACAAGCGGGGCGGGCTGAATCGCTTGCCTTGTCCGAAGTAGGATTTTAATATATTATAAATAATATTTAAATAAAAGCCGGTGTAATAAAATTCTTTAGCTATGTTTCTTTTAAGAAAGTACTTTAAATAAAAAAGCCATTAATTTAAGACTTCCGTCAAGTCTTAAATTAAGAAGCCGTTAAATGGTGAGAGCATCTTCAAAAGTCATTCGCTGTGTACCGCTCAAAAAAGCCTGGACACAAACCATTAAACCGGTTTTGAATCAGAGAGGTACACGTTATGACTACTGTGGCAGGTATCCAAGGCACTGAAACCAAGGCTTCAAAATACAGAGTTCCGCTTTCCTGAAGGCATCAGAGCCTGGTTTGAACCCTGGGCCCAGGGGCCTTATCAGAGTGGCCCGCACCAAGTTTAAGTTGTCTGATCGCAAACCCAATACCATGACAACGGCGCTTTATGAACCATCGACAAGATACCCTATTAAGGCACGTAGCAATCAATTTTGATTTTTTGGATAAAAATAAAAAATACATTGCCACCATTTACCAGGGCGATGATAAAGTGCGGACAAAAACCGGTGTTTCGCTATCGCAGCGCATGGTGAAACCCGGCTCAGTGATACAGTTGGATTTGAACGCCTCGGGTGGAGTGGCTCTTTGGTTAAAGGAGGTAGGGTTAAAGGAGGAAGGGTTAAAAGAAGAAAAATAACCCCGGTTTGCCTAGCCGTGGCACGGGATCGGTTTGACTGCGAAAGCTGATGTGGAGATAAAATTTGATTGCGCCGCAATCACTATCGAATGGGAAAAAATCTTATGGGTATTTTCGATCGCTTCTCAAGGGTTTATTTATACCCCGGCGCTGGAAAGTTTCAGGCCCGGTTTGGTTTTGGGGTGGCCGGTATATGTTGGCTGCTTTACGGTTGCGCCAGCAATGCGCCGGTGGCGGAGGTCGTTCCCGCGCCCGATACCACCATTACCGTGCGGGCGGGTACGACCGGTAAACCGATCAGTCCCGAACTATTCGGTATCTTTTTTGAGGATATAAACTACGCCGCAGACGGTGGTTTATATGCTGAACTGGTACAGAATCGCTCCTTTGAATATTCGTCGAAAGACAGAAAAGAGTGGCAGGCCCTGACCGCGTGGGAACTTGTCCAGCGCGGTGACGGGCATGGTTCTGTGACGGTGGAAAAGGGCGCACCGCGCTATGCCGGCAACCCCATACTCGCTTTTCTCAATGGCGCTGAGACATCGATTCACCCCAATAATCCGCACTATGCCGTTCTCGCCGTCACGACGGGTGGTGCTGGCGTGGGGCTCGCCAATGCCGGGTTCGATGGCATCGCGCTGAAGGCGGGCGATGAATATGATGTGTCCCTGTTTGCACGCCAACTGGTGGGTTCCGGCGGCCCTGTTACGGTGCGACTTGAAGGCAAAAACGGCGCTCTGCTCGGGGAAACGGTGCTGCCCAATCCCACCGGTATCTGGACAAAATACAGTGCCACCATCGAAGCGATGGCGACAGCGGACGATGCCCGTCTGGTGGTACTGACTCAGGGAGAGGGAAGACTCGCCCTCGATATGATTTCTTTGTTTCCACACAAGACGTTTCGCAATCGCCCCAATGGGCTACGCGCTGACCTGGCGCAGGTGATTGCTGATCTGAACCCCAAATTTGTGCGTTTCCCCGGTGGCTGTCTGGTTCACGGCGACGGCCTCGACAATATGTACCGTTGGAAAGATACCATCGGTCCGCTGGAACAGCGCAGGGAACAACGTAATCTCTGGGGGTACCACCAGAGCGTAGGTTTGGGTTATTTCGAATATTTTCAATTTGCCGAGGATATCGGCGCTACACCGCTGCCGGTCGTGGCCGCGGGTGTCTGTTGCCAGAATTCCGGTGCTTGGATTACCGGCAAATGGGGCGAGGGGCAGGAAGGCTTACCGGAGCAGGTCATGCCGGCCTACATACAGGACGTGCTCGACCTGGTCGAGTACGCCAACGGTCCGGTTACCTCGACCTGGGGCGCCAGGCGCGCCGCAGCCGGCCACCCGGAACCGTTCAACCTGAAATATCTCGGTGTCGGCAACGAGGATCGCATAACGCCTGCGTTCAACGAACGTTTCGCCATGATCTATAACGCCGTGAAAGAAAAGCATCCCGAGATCACCGTCATTGGGACCGTGGGCCCTTTCCCCGATGGTGAGGATTACGATAAGGGCTGGAAAATTGCCGACCAGCTCAAACTGCCGCTGGTGGACGAACACGGTTACAAGCCACCGCAATGGTATTGGGACAATCTCGAACGGTTTGACAAGTATGACCGTTCCCGGTCGAAAGTCTATCTGGGGGAGTGGGCCGCTCATGACGAGGAACGGCGCACCACACTGCGCTCGGCCCTGGCCGAAGCTGCCTATATGACCGCTCTTGAACGCAATGCCGACCATGTGGTCATGGCCTCTTACGCCCCGCTTTTGGCCAAGCGCGGCCACACCCAGTGGAATCCCGATCTGATCTATTTCACCAATACGGACGTCGTGCCGACTGTCAATTACTACATGCAGCAGTTATTCAGTGTCAACAGCGGCGACACCTATCTGCCCGCCAGGGTGGAGGGCGTGAAGCATGCGGAGAAGTTTGCCTTTTCTTCCGTTCGCGATAGCGGCAGCGGTGATTTGATCTTGAAAGTTGTCAACGCCGCCGCCTCCGCCAAGTCGCTGCGTATTGAACTCCCGGGCGTAGGGGGCATGGCGTCGACGGCTGTGAAAACGGTACTTGGTGGTGGCGATCCAATGGATGTGAACGATTTTGATCAGCCACAGCGATTTTTACCGGACACTTCAACCCTTGCTGTCGGGCCGGCGTTTGATTATGAAGCGCCGCCTTATTCACTGACGATTATCCGCATTCAAGGAACTGGAAAAAAATGAATCTTCACGCATTAATTCGTTTTACCCGGACATTTATCTCTTTAGTCGTAACCGTTGCCGCTCTGGTGGCCTGCCAGGCCATGGAGCAGCCGCTGCAATGGACCAACCCTATTGTGCCGCAAAGAGCCGATCCGCATGTGATCCTGCATTCCGATGGCTATTATTATCTGGCGGCCACTGTGCCGGAATACGATCGCATCGAACTGCGTCGGGCCCGCACCCTCGGTGGCCTTGCCAGCGCCGAGGCGAAGGTTATCTGGCGCAAGCACGAGAGTGGACCCATGAGTCATCATATATGGGCGCCCGAACTCCATTTCATTGACGGTAAATGGTATGTTTATTTTGCCGCCGGCCAGGCGGAAGATATCTGGCGGATTCGCATGTATGTTCTCGAAACCGGCGCCGCCAATCCACTCGAAGGCGATTGGGTGGAAAAGGGCCAGATAAAAACGGATTGGGATTCGTTTAGTCTGGATGCAACCACTTTCGAACATCGCGGGAGCCGTTATCTTCTGTGGGCGCAGTCCGAGCCCGAAAAACAGGGCACAAATATCTATATCGCGGGGATGGACACACCCTGGTCGATCACCGGCAGGCAAGTGAACATTGCCGAGGCCGAGCACCCGTGGGAATTGTTGAAGTACAGGGTTCAGGAAGGTCCGGGTGTGCTTAAAAAGAACGGTCGTATTTTCGTCACCTACTCGACCAATGCCACCGACGCCAACTATCGTATGGGGTTGCTTAGCGTCGATGAGGATGCCGAGTTGCTCGACGCGGCATCCTGGACCAAGTTTCCCGCACCCGTTTTTATGAGTGATGAAGCCGCCGGTCAATACGGCCCGGGCCACAATAGCTTCACCACAACACCGGATGGTAAAACCGACATTCTGGTGTATCACGCCCGCAGCTACAAAGAAATTGAAGGCGATTCGCTCACTAATCCGGACCGTGCCACCCGCGCTCAGGTGATTCATTGGAAAGCCGATGGTACGCCGGATTTTGGCACTCCCGTCGCCGATGGTCCCTATGATGGGACCGAACGCTAACCATTTATCAAAGGCTCTTTCGGGCCATGGGATGACAACACAATATGTACAAAAAAATAACAATTTTTATTGTCTTTTTTCTGTTCGCCATGGCCTCATTGGCGCAGGACAGGCTCATTAATAACACCGATAACCGGACATCCATTTCCCTCAATGGAACCTGGCACTATATCGTGGATCCTTATGAAACCGGGTTCTATGACTACAGGTACAATGAGAGAAGGGAAAATGATGGTGAGGCTTATTGGAATGAGCCTGTCGTTAAAAACAAAACGCAGAGAAAGGAACACGGATACCAACAACCCTACACAATCCAAGTGCCGGGTGACTGGAATTCCCAGCAGGATATCTTCAAATACTATGAAGGTACGGTTTGGTACCAAAGGTATTTTGATCTGAAAAAGGTGAAAAACAACCAAAGAGTTTTTCTCTATTTTGGCGCGGTAAACTATGAGGCCCAGGTTTATTTGAATGGAAAGAAGCTGGGCTCTCACAAAGGTGGGTTTACGCCATTTAACCTTGAAATCCCCGGGAACATGCTTAAAGAAACAGGCAATTTTCTCGTGGTGAAAGTGGACAATAAACGGCACCCGCAGGAGATCCCGACCGTCAATACCGACTGGTGGAATTACGGCGGTATAACACGGGATGTAAAGTTGCTGATACTACCGCAAAACTTCATTCAGCAATACACACTGCAGTTGGATCAAAATCAGGATATCCACAACGCTAAAAAAACTAAAAATTTCAGGCTTTCGGGAAGTGTCAGCTTAAACAAGGCGGTTAAAGGCGCTGAAGTCACCATTGGCATTCCTGAATTGAAACTGCAACGCAAATACCGTGTTGATGGCGACAGCCTGGATTTCGAATTCGAGGTGAAAAAGCTAAGCCTTTGGTCTCCGGATAATCCCAAGCTTTACCGGGTGGAATGGGGTTTTAACCATGAAACACTGACGGATAAAATTGGCTTCAGAAAAATTGAAGCCGTAGGCAAGGAAATACGCCTTAACGGCGAAAAAATCTTTTTGCGTGGCATCAGTCTTCACGAAGAGATCCCCCAGGACGTGCGGCGGGCCTACAGCAAAGAAGACGCCGAACAGTTGCTGGCCGCAGCCAGGGGCCTGAATGCCAATATGGTCCGGCTCGCTCACTATCCCCACAACGAATATATGACCAGACTGGCCGACGCCATGGGGATATTGGTTTGGTCAGAGGTTCCTGTCTATTGGACCATAGACTTTGGCAACGAAAAAGTGCTGGAAAAGGCCAAAGCTCAATTGGAGGAAATGATTGTCAGGGATAGAAACAAGGCTTCCGTTATCATCTGGTCCGTCGGCAACGAAACACCTGTCACCCCCGTGCGAACCGAATTTATGAAAGCGCTGATTGCGAAAACCAGATCCCTGGATAACACCCGCTTGATATCCGCCGCATTGGAAGTGAGGTACAACAAGGGTAAAAATCGCATCGATGATCCCCTGGGTGAATTTACGGATATTGTTTCTGTCAACGAATATTTGGGATGGTACGGCGGGCTTCCCGATGCCTGCCGGACGGCGCAATGGGAAGTGGCCTATGATAAACCCTTGTTTTTCAGTGAAACGGGTGCCGGTGCCAAAGGTGGCTTTCACGCCGATAAGAAAACCCGTTGGAGTGAAGAGTATCAGGAGTGGTTTTATCAAGAACAGGTGAAAATGTTCAAACGTATGCCCGACAACTTCAGCGGCCTTTCTCCGTGGATATTGATGGATTTCAGATCGCCCAGGAGAAATCATCCTGTGTATCAGGAGGGCTGGAACAGAAAAGGCCTGATTGATGATCAAGGCAACAAGAAGAAAGCCTTCAATGTCTTGAAACAGTACTATCAGGAGTTGATAAAAAACAAACAGTGAAAAGGCTCCCGGCTGCAGTAACCGCAAGATGACTTAGGCCGTACACGGTCTTTATTTTTAGAATCCCTGACTCTTGACCCCATCGTTACAAATGCCGCTATAGAACAGCGAAGCGGTTCTGGGCCGAAAATTTATGCAACGATGGGGTTGAGTTAGATGTGAAGAGAAATATCAAGGTGTATTAATGAGAGGTTAGTCCCTGCCCGCGCTGATGGATATTTCATTGCGGGGCAGGGCACTAGGGATGGTGGGGATTGTTATTTGTTATCAGCCCCTTCCTCCGTGAGCTCATACAATTCTTTCGCCTCCGGGTCGAAACCGTGGGGGCCGGCACCGACGGGTTGGACGTTGCGCAGTATGCCGTTGACGGCCACACTGGCTGTCAAAGCGCTCCAGGCTTTATAGACTTTGGGCAAGTAGGTTTCCCGATCGAGCAATCCCTGTCGAATGCCCGAAGCCAGGCCAAAGGAAATAAAGGCGCTGCCGCTGGTTTCGCGGGCGTTATGCGTTTGCGGATCCAGCAGGCCGGGGCGCCAGAGGCCATCGCTCTGCTGGGCTTTGACAAAGGCGGCCGCCATCTGCCGGAACAGGGTGACATAGCGTGGGTAGTCGGGGTAATCCTTGGGCAGGTGATCGATCACCTGTGCCAGCCCGGCGATAACCCAGGAGGCACCCCTGGCCCAGTGGATGGTTTTGCCGTTTTTCTCGCGCACATCCAGGTAGGATTCGTCGCGGAAATACAACCCCAGTTCCTCGCGGTAAAGGCGTTCGGTGGTGGCCCACCACTCGTGATTCATAAAATCCAGATAGCGCTGATCTCCGGTGACCTCCCACGTCAGCAGCCAGGACATGGGGCCCATAAACAGGGCGTCACACCAGCTCCAGCGGCTGCGGCTGTGGCTATAGCCCCAGTCCAGGTTGTGGGGCGAGGGAGTGGCCAGAATGTCATCGAATATTTTTTGTGAGGGGGCCAGCATTTCCGGTTGCTTATATTTTTTATAGAGGCGCAGGTAGGCCTGACTGACGCAGTAGTTGTCGGCATCGTAGGGGTTGTGTTCGCGCGGTTCAAAACCGTTCTCCCTGGCCCGCTGCAGCACGCGCTCCTCCAGTCCGGCCTCGGGCAGGTAAGCGGCGATATTCAGGGTGCCGATATAAAATGGGCAGACACCCCAGGCCTTGGGATGGAAGTGGGCGTTGTCGTAGGATAGGTTATTCCACTGCCAGTCGGCGACGCGCCGTGCATAGTCCAGAATCTGTTCGGGTTCCGGCGCAGAGTCAGCCGCTGTGTTGGTTTGCGCGGAAACGCCGGCGGGCTGTGTATCGCCCGCTGCTGTTCGGCGCTGGTGGTGTTCCCAGTTGGGGCTCCAGATCAGCAGGTTCAGCGGTGTGGGTCGGGCTTCGCTGCCGCTGCGGTCGTCGCCATCCAACTGATTCACCGGCTGGAGCAATAAGTGGGCCTGTTTCATCCGTTGCCATTGCGCCGGGTCTATGGAAGGTTCCCAGGCACCGGCGTCAGTTTGCGTCAGATAGCGGTAGTGCCACTTTGGGTTACCCTCGTGTGCCTGGTTCAGGCTCTCCAGTGTCGCGCCCAGTACACGGCCGCCGCGGCTGTCATCGCGGTAGATCAGGTGAATGCTGTTTGACTCCGACAACAGCGCTGCACGGGAAATCGGCGGGTGCTTGGTGCCCGGTCCCTGGAGGGCAAAGTCCTCTCCCGCTTCCGGGCCGGCAAGGGTGTGCCAGCCGTCACCGTTGCGATAGACGATATTGAATCGGGGGCGGGCGTCGGGCGCGGCTGACCAGTAGGAGGCGATAACGGGTTGCCCGCGGCGAGTCGCAGCGATGCTGGGGGGATTCATCAAGTTGTGCTGTTGCGGTATGGCGGCGACGACTTCGGCGCTTTTTTGTGTGATCGGCAGGTGATAGTCGCGGCCGTCGCTTTTGCGCCAGGTTTGCCCCTGGTCATCGGAGCGGGCGTAAAGCAGGTCGTGGTTGCTGGCCACATCCGGTGTTTCTCGCCAGTTCCAGGCCAGGTGCAGGCGACCTTTGCTATCTATTGTCATGTCCCAGTAAGCGCTGCGCTGGCCTTCGCCGTCGATCAGGTTGCTCTGGCGCCGGGTCCACTGCTGGTTGTTGGTGGAATAGTGGTTGAGCACCAGGCGGCCGTTGCCGGAGCCGCCGTCGCGGTAGAGAAACAGCAGGTTGCCGTCCCCGAGCCGGAAAAACTGCGGGTAGGTAACGCTCTGTTCCGCTTCTCCCACCATGGCCCGGGGGGAACCCATAACCAGACCGCCGGGCTCGAGGCTGCGGCTGTAGTGAAGCGCTGTGTTGTGGTGACCCCAGGCCAGATGTAAATATCCCTGTCCATCGACCACCAGACTGAGGGTATTGTGGGCATCTTTCAGGTTGGCGGTAAACGGGGTCTCGCGGGTTTGCCACTGATTTTCCCCCAACCGGCGTTTGGCGAGCACCAGTTGGCCCTCGGCGTTATAGAAGCCGGCGTACTGGTATACGCTGTCGGTATAAATTGTCTGGCGGGCACCCGCCACCACGTTAACGGAACTGCCGGCGTAGGCCTGTGCGGTAATGGGAATTTCCCGTGCTCCCACATCCTTTGGATCCTGGATCTCAGGTGTGATTGCGGGTGTTGGGGTTGGTGTGGGTGTTGGTGTGGGTGTGGATAGGGTTTGGCAGGCGGCCAGTGTCAGGGCAGTCAGTATGGGGATCAATAGGGAGACAAATAAATTATGCATGAATTGGCCGATCATAAAGAGTTTATTGTGCGACGTGCTCTGGGTTGTTACATCTGAGTCAATGGGTTACGGGACCCGGCCAGGCGACACGCGCTGAGCGTGTCGCCAAACTATTGCCGAGCCCCGGGGTTGGACGCCATTCGCTATGTTATTCAGTCCCTTGCCTGTGCCTGTTTCGCCGTTTCCGGCTCAGCTTGTTTGATTGGGCGTATACGGAAACCGTAGCTGTAACTGGCCGGTGGGATTTGATATTTTTCCAGGGGTCTGGCACCCCAGGAGTTGTCCCCACCCACGCCCATCTGCTTCCAGTCGATATTCAGGCTGACCAGGTTTTTAGGTTTTAACTCCGCACCGTGCAGGTGGATTGCTTTGCGGTCGTGTTCCAGGTCGGATTGCCGCAGGGGCAGTGCGGACAGGCTCAATAGGGGTTCACCGGAAATCAATAGGCCCGAGCCACTGTCATCCACCAATGACAACCAGCGCACATCGGTTTTATTGCCGGTTTCCTGGGGCCTGGAATAGTCGTGGTACTGCCGGTCTACGTGGTCCTTATAAAGACCGACGGCGGCGCCGGTTTTTCGGTCTTCATAGTTTTCCTGGGGGCCGCGGCCGAACCACTGCATGTGTTTATAATCGCCTTTGAGTACCATGTTCATACCCACCCGCGGAATATTGGGCAGCTGTTCCCGCAGCGGTTTCAGGTTGGCGTCGACCTGGATTTCGCCGTCACCGGATATGTGGTATTCGGTGGTGAATTCGGCGGTTTGTTCGCCGAGCTGGTGCACCGTTTTGAGCACCGCGATGTAAGGGTTTTCATCACTGTGCCGGAATTCAATCAGACGCTGTTTTTGGGTGGCTGTTCTCCAGGTGAGATCATTCAGCATCCACGGTGCGTCATTGTCGATGGGAACCCGCCAAAGGTTGGGCGTCAGCCCCTGTAACAGTAACTCTTTATCGTTGACCTTATAAGACACCATCTGGCCGTCGGCTTTATCGAATTGCACGGAAAAGTTGCTGCCTCTTATGTGCAGTCGATCGTCAGTGTCCTCGATGCTGACCTTCTGGGTGGACGGCTGAACTTTTTCAGGCACCGCTTTGTGCAGCTGGAATTGATCCCAGGCGAGCAGATGGCCCTGGTCCAGCATTTCGTTGGCACCGGACTTGAGGCGGGCGTTGAGGGTCAGGTGATACTCTGCACTCGGGCGCCTGTCGAACTTGGGCAATTGCAGTTTAAACGGTTCTTTTGCTCCCGCCTTGGTGTTCATGGCCGGGCCGGCGCCCTCGCGAATCAGGGTGCCGTCCTCAAACAATTGCCAGTCGATTCTGAACTTGTCGGCGGTGAGAAAATTGTGTCGGTTCCAAAGGCTGAATTCGAGTGAATTCAAATTAACCGCCTCGAATTTCAACGGTTGATAGACTTTTTTGACCTCCCAGGCGTGGGGGTTCAGTGTGCGGTCCGATTGAATGATGCCGTTGGCCAGAAAGTTGTCCGAATCCGGCCGTGGGCTGGCGCCGAAATCGCCACCGTAGGCCATGATTTCAATGCCGTCGGCGTTGGTTTTAAACAACGTCTGATCGACCCAATCCCAGATAAAACCACCCTGTAACTGTGGGTAGTGGTAGATCACATCCCAATATTCCTGCAGGTTGCCTTCGCTGTTGCCCATGGCATGGGCGTATTCCGCCTGGATCATTGGCTGGCTCGGATTGCTCTCGGCGTAGTCGGCCATCTCGTCGATGAAATCGTACATGGGGGTGTAGATATCGACATAGTCCAGGGGCGCGTGTCCCTCCACTGTTCCCCAGCCGCCGTAGGTCACGGGGCGGGAGGGATCGTTTTCGTGGATCCAGTGCGCCGCTTTTTCAAATGCGGGTCCGATCCCGGCTTCATTTCCCAGCGACCAGAGAATGATCGAGGGGTGGTTTTTGTCTCTTTCCACCATACGGGAGATGCGCGCGAGGTGTGCGGCTTCCCATTCCGGTTGGTATCCAAGCTGGTATTGGGCCTGCTTTGAGGTGTCGCTGGTGTGACCCATGTTGCCCATCCCCATATATTCGTGGGATTCGATATTGGCTTCGTCGAGTACGTAAATGCCGTATTTATCCGTTAACGCGTACCAGCGCGGATCATTGGGGTAGTGGGAGGTTCTCACGGCGTTGATATTCAATTCTTTCATCAATTGGATATCCCGCCGCATGGTTTCCCGGGTCAATACCTTTCCGGTGCGAGGATCGTGCTCGTGGCGGTTGACGCCGCGAATGGTCACCGCAACGCCGTTGACCAGGAACTGGCCGTTTTCCATTTTCAGGTTGCGAAAGCCGATAGCTTGCTGAATCACTTGAGTCTCGCCACCGATTACCGCTTCGATGGTCAGCTGGTAGAGATTGGGTGTTTCCGCCGACCAGGGCTTGACCTTGTCGATTGTACCGGCAAGCCGGACATGGGAATCCTTGCCGGGGTTGACGGATTTCGATTCGCTGAAGACGATGTCGTCATCGTGGCTGACAGCGACCTTGATTTCGATGGGGGCTTTCGCGGAAGCGGTGTCGGCAATGTCCAGATCCAGCGCGAACACGCCGTTGCGATACTGGTTATCCAAATCGCTGGTGACGGTAAAATCGCGGATATGGGTTTTGGGGGTGGCGAAGGCATAGACTTCTCGATCGATACCGCTCAGGCTCCAAGTATCCTGATCTTCTAAGTAGCTGCCGTCGGACCAGCGATAAACCTCCACCGCGACCTTGTTATCACCGGGTTTGACATAGCGGGTGATGTTGAATTCCGCCGGTAGCTTCGACCCTTGACTGTAGCCCACCTTGTGGCCGTTTACCCACACATACATGGCGGAACTGGTGGCGCCAAAATGCAGGAAAACCTGTTTGTTACGCCAGTCGTCCGGTATCTCGAGCGTTTTGATATAGGAGCCGACCGGATTGTAATCGTGTGGAATGTGGGGTTGATTGGCGGGGAAAACATAGGGGATATTGACATAGTGGGGGATGCCGTGCCCCTGTAGTTCCCAGTTTGAGGGGACTTTTATTGTGCCCCAGGCGGAATCGTCAAATGCCGGTTGCCAGAAATCCACCGGCCTCTCGGCAGGTGTTCTGACCCAGTTGAATTTCCACTCACCATTGAGAGAACGAAAATAGTGGGAGTTCTCCCTGACCCCGTCGTTGGCCAGGCGGCGGTTTTCATAGGCAAAAAAGCTGGCGCGCGCCGGCTCTTTGTTTATTTGAAAAACTTCAGGGTTTTCCCAGTCATTAACCTGTTTGACAGTGGGATCTGTGGAAGCCTGATCGGGTGGCAGTTGAGGTTCGCAGGCCGACAGCAGCAGGGTACTGATGGTGATGGCGGCGGATATTAATGTTTGTTTGGGTATAGAGTGGTTGCTCATCAGCTATCTCTGGGGATTAGTGAGTTATTCTTGTGTGAACCCGTGAATAGAGGGTTGGTGCTATTCATTTTATGTCGTTTATTACAACATCGGTAGCCAGTCGCTGGGGAAAATATTATCTTATAAATAGTATTATAATCAAGCAGCGGTACGCCTTTGGCGTGCTGCATAGTAACCGATATGCCCGCGCTGCCCCGATTGCCTCCACCGCTGCGAAAACTTGACGTAGGCCCACTATGCCGGCGTTTTCGCAACGACACCAGCGGGCCACCTCGAACGCGAATTGGTACTGGCGTGCAACGCGTCGAATCTGACCCATGAGGCGCCAAACCTATTCTCCGGCGAGCCGGGCCGCTACGCGTCAATGATGTCTGCTGACTATATTGCGCTTTTTTGCTTGCAGACCTTGGAAACAGTTTGTATATTATACTATAAATAATATTTTAAAATCGAAGTCGATAACTGCAAACCTATTTTCAAATTCGACATGTGGAAGGCCGTGACATTTCGATGAACAGCGATGTGACTGGCAATAATTTTTTAGCGACTTACGTCGCACCAGGGTAAAATAAAGTAAGCAGTAAAGTAACCAGGAGGGCGTACGGTGTTCGATAAGGTATATCAGGCAACTCATCCGAATATGATGGATGGCGTAAGCAATGAAAAGCTACGCGAGCTCTACATGGTGGCGGACATTTTCAAGCCCGGAAAGGTTTCGCTGAATTACACTCACATCCATGGGCGGCGAAAACCTTGACTACACTGATATGAAAGTGCTGGATATCTGTCAGCTAAAATAGGAGGTGAGCCATATCTGTTTCAGCGTCCAGCCTGGACGGCAGGCAACGCTGTGATATTCCTAACATCATCAGCCTTCGACTATGTGCAGGGCATTACTCTGCCCGTGAACGGTGGCTGGCGCGTTGAATGCATTTTGAATTAAGTTATCCGTTCTCAGTGAGGCACTATGTCGAAAAAAATCAAAGTGGTTGAACTGCGTAGCCGCCAGGCTTATGGCAAGCGGGATAAAGACGGTTTTATTCATCGCAGTTGGATGAAAAGCCAGGGACTGCCCGACGACGTCTTCGATGGTCGGCCGGTTATCGGTATCTGCAATACCTGGTCGGAAATAACCCCCTGCAATGCGCACCTGCGGGATATTGCCGAGAGTGTGAAAAAAGGGGTCTGGGAAGCGGGCGGTTTACCGCTGGAATTTCCGGTCACGTCATTGGGTGAAACGCAAATGCGGCCCACAGCCATGCTGTTTCGAAATCTGGTGGCTATGGATGTTGAAGAATCGCTGCGCGGCAATCCGATCGATGGGGTGGTCCTGTTGGGGGGGTGCGATAAAACCACCCCGGCTCAATTGATGGGGGCCGCAAGTGTGGACCTTCCCGCAATGGTGATTTCCTCCGGGCCAATGCTCAACGGTAAATACAAAGGCAAGGATATTGGTTCAGGCACCGACGTATGGAAATTCAGTGAAGATGTCCGGGCCGGCACGATGTCAATGACATCGTTTATGGAAGCCGAATCCGGCATGTCCCGCAGCCCCGGAACCTGTATGACCATGGGGAGCGCCTCGACCATGGCCTGCCTGGTTGAAGCCATGGGTCTGTCGTTGCCCTACAATGCCACGATTCCCGCCGTTGATGCCCGGCGCAAAACGCTGGCGCATATGACGGGCCGGCGCATTGTCGAATTGGTGCAACAGGGGCTGAAACTGTCGGATTTTCTGACCAGGGAAGCGGTGGAAAATGCTATTCAAATTCACGCCGCCATTGGCGGTTCCACCAATGCGGTTTTACACCTGCTTGCCATTGCCGGGCGGCTCGGTATGCCATTGTCGCTGGATGATTTTGACCAACTCAGTAAGGACATTCCGCTATTGGCCAATATCCAGCCGTCGGGCGCATATCTGATGGAAGACTTCCATTACGCCGGCGGTGTGCCTTATTTGCTAAAAGTATTGCACCCGTTTTTGCATCTGTCGGCAGAAACCGTAACTGGCGAATCTCTGGGTAGCATCGCCGAACGCAGCGAATGCTACAATGATGACGTTTTACGGACGTTTGAAAACCCGGTCAAAGCACAGTCGGGCACGTGGGTTTTGCGCGGGAATTTGTGCCCGAACGGCGCGATTATTAAGCCAAGTGCCGCCTCTGATGATCTACTTGTGCACCGCGCCAGGGCAGTAGTATTTGAAAGTATTGAAGATATGAAAGCGCGCATCGACAGTCCCGAGCTCGACGTCGATGAAAATTCCATTTTGGTGTTAAAAGGATGTGGTCCCAAGGGCTATCCCGGAATGCCTGAAGTGGGCAATATGCCATTGCCGCAAAAGCTTTTGCAAAAAGGCGTGCGGGACATGATTCGAATTTCCGATGCCCGTATGAGCGGCACGGCTTTTGGGACGGTTATTTTGCATGTATCCCCGGAAGCCGAAGCGGGCGGTGCTCTTGCTGTTGTGCAAAATGGCGATGAAATTGAATTCAACGGTCCGCTACGGACGTTGAACTTATTAATTTCCGATCAGGAACTGGAAAAACGCTTGCAGGAGTGGGGCGGGCCGGCGACCGGGAATAAATACAGTCGAGGTTACTATAAACTTTATATTGACCATGTATTACAGGCTGATCAGGGGTGTGATCTGGACTTTTTGACAGGTGGCAGTGGTTGTGAGGTGGAACGCGAATCGCACTAGTGTCCTGCCCTTAGGAACGGGAAGTTATTCCGTGCCCGTTCCTTAGTGTGGGCTTTTTTGAGCCCACATGTGATTTATTTATATTGGCATTTATCCCACCATCATCTTATCGAAGCTGGACTCGATTACGGTCCTGCAACGCGAATCATCGAATTATTTATAACTCCCTACAGAGAAAAACACCTTCAAAAAACTGGCCAGCTATTCCACTATCCTGCCTTCGCTCGCTAAAAGGTCCTGAGTTCGAAAATTTATGCAACGATAGGGTTTATTGCCCGTAATACAAGTCTGTCTTTGTGGCCGGATTACCTTGTGGATTTGCACGTCAAAATATAGAAAATAGGATTGCCGCAGCTACTATAACGTTCATTTCATTGAACTTGTTGCGAAAAATTTTGCCCAACACATCACTCTGTTGAATGACTATTTTGAACCGTTAGCGATACATGAGCGGTGTGACCTTTAAAGCGGAAGCATGACGCCAGCCATTATTAAATTAACAGACCTTCGCAAGGAATATCGCAGCGGCGAAATCTCGGTAGCCGCGCTACGCGGGATTGATTTGAACATTGCCGCAAACGAATTTGTTGCGATTATGGGGCCTTCCGGCTCCGGTAAATCCACGCTGATGAATATTCTCGGCTGTCTCGACAAGCCTGACGGCGGCGCCTATGCACTCGGCGGCCGCGAAGTCGCCCACATGGACGATGATGAACTGGCTGCGCTACGCAATCGCGATATCGGTTTTGTCTTCCAGGCGTTCCACCTGTTGCCGAGGCTCAACATAGTGCGCAATGTTATGCTGCCCCTGCGTTATTCCACCATGAAAAAGGCAGAGGCGCGTGAACGGGCCGTGGCGATGCTCAAGCGCGTCAAACTCGAATACCGGCTAAAGCACCTGCCCAATGAATTGTCCGGCGGTCAAAAGCAGCGCGTGGCCATTGCCCGGGCGCTGGTGAATTCCCCCAAAATTATTTTCGCCGACGAACCCACCGGCAATCTCGACAGCCATACGTCCCGCGACATCATGACATTATTCTGCGAGCTGCACCGGGCCGGTCAAACCATTATTCTCGTTACCCATGAATCTGAAATTGCCGCCTACGCGCAAAAAGTGGTGTATATGCGTGACGGAAAAATAGAACGAATGGAATATGTTCAAAATCGTACCGCTTAGTTTTTTCCTGTTCACTGTAACGGTTTGGGCAGAGCCGCTGTTGTTGAGTGGCGAAGTGGCGGCGCGTCACTCGGAAGTGTTTCTCGCGCCGCAGGGTGAGAATTGGTTGATGCAAATAGCCTGGATGGTGGACGAAGGTAAACGTGTGCAGCCGGGCGAACTCGTGGTGCAGTACGATTCGGCCAATATTTTGTCACAATTGGAGCAGCTTGAGGCAAAACTGCGAAAAGCGCAGGCCGAAGGCAGACAAACGGATCTGACCCAGGGGCTGGAATTGGAGGAAGCGCGCCATGCGCTGATGGTGGCCGAACTCAACCTGGACAAAGCGGAGCTGGACGCGAATATTCCGCAAACTGTGCTCAGCAAGTTGGAATACGAGCAAAACCAATTGGCTTACACGCGTGCGATTCACGCGGTCAATGAAGCCAAGCAGGCATTGAAAATCAAAGAGAAGGATGTGGCGGCGGAAAAACGACGTAGTCAAATGGAAATTGCCGGCGCTAAAAATGAATTGCAGCGCATGCAATTGATGTTGGAGCGAACGACACAAAAAGCCACTCAAGCCGGCACGGCAATGTATGTTGAGCACCCCTGGACGAGAGAAAAAATCCGCACCGGCGAATCGGTGCCGCGCGGGGCTCGGGTGCTGGAGTTGCCCGATATTGATGACCTGCGTATCAAGGCCTGGTTGAACGAAGTGGATATCGCCAGAATTACCCGTGGCCAACAAGGCAGCATCACCTTTGATGCCTTACCCGGGGTCCGTGCTCGGGGCCGCATCGTGCATATTGGCAGTCAGGCACAGGCCAAGCACTACTGGGGGGATGCCAATTACATCGACGTTGAAATAGACATCGAGGGGGATGTGCCAGTGGGGTTGCTGCCAGGTATGAGCGTGTTGGTGGGAGTGCAAGATGGGGGGGATATGGATCAATGAGAGCTTTTTTTCTGCTACTGGCCGTTTTCGTTTTACCTCCCTGCTCAGGAGAAGAAGCATCGATACTGGTGGTTGACTGGTCGTCCGTGACCTTGTCCATCACCGCCACCGGTGAGTTGAAGTCATCGCAGTCCATTGAACTGGGGCCTCCGGCAATCAAGCGTTCCTGGCAACAGAAACTGTCTTATTTGGCTCCCGAGGGTAGTTGGGTGGAGGAAGGCGACAAGATTATGGCTTTTGATGCCCAGGCCCAACATGAACGCCTGCGTGAATTGAAAAATTCCCTAGCCACGGAAAAGCAGCGCCTCGCCAGCCAGGGGCTGGACAACGCGCAGGAGCGCGAGCAATTGAAGCTGGATCTCGCAGTGGCCAAAATGGCACTGGACAAGGCCAAGGCCAAGGCAAAAAACATCGACGGCCTGATGGCGCACCTAGAGATTCGCAAGTTGCAAATAGACCTCAAGATCGCTCGTCGTGAGTATGAAATGGCCAGGTATCGGCAGCGCAATCGGCTGCAGCAAATGGAAGTCGGTGATGATATCGGGCGTTCCGAAGTGGAACGTTTGAACGCCGAAGTCAACGAACAGTTACAAGCGATTGCCGCCATGGAAGTGAAAGCCCCTCGCGATGGTATTGTGGTATACAGGGCGGATCATAACGGCAAAAAACCCGCCAAAGGCGACCAGTTCACGCCGTTGCATAAAGTGGTTGAACTACCGGAATTAAACAAGCTCATTATCGAAAGCACTGTCGACGAACACCAGGCCCACAAAATCCGCCAGGGAGATCCAGTAGAGATCAGAATAGACGCGATTCCGCACCGGGTATTTCACGGAGAAGTGGAAAGCTTAGGGCGTGTTGTGCGAGTGAAATCCAAGGAGGAGCCCCGCAAGGTGTTCGATGTTCGCATCCTACTGCGCGATGCGGACCCGGAGGTGCTGCGTCCCGGTATGGCCGCGCGCCTGTCGATTATTCAGGGTGTGGTCGAAAACGCCGTGGCGATTCCACACAATGCCATTGTGTATCACGATGGCCAGGCCTTTGTTCGGGTGAAATCTGTCCTGGGGCAACGCCGGCAGCGGGTGCGGGTTGTCTCACACCAACAGGATCAGGTCATTGTCGACTCAGGTTTGCAGCAAGGTGACGAGGTATTGTTGTGATATCGCTGACTCTGCGGACTGTATTAGTGCTCACTGGATGTGTGTTTTTGTCGGCCTGTGGCAGCGATGCCGGAGAGACGCTCAGCATCGAAGTTCAGCGCGGTGAATTTGTTTTATCGGTGGTGGCCAAAGGGGAGTTGGTGGCAGCGAAAGAAATTCCCATCAATGCCCCGATGGGTAATCGCGGTTCCCTGACCCTGGCTTGGTTGGAAGAGGAAAACAAATATGTCCGTACCGGCGATGTGGTCGCGCGTTTTGACAGCAGCGAGCACGAGTTGCAGAAAGAACGTGCCGAGTTGGAACTGACCAAAAGCCTGATCAGCCAGAAAATGACGGAACGCGATCTGGCGCAAAAACAATTTGTATTGCGCCAGCAGGAGCGCGAAGTGGATAAGGAACTGAGCATGGCAGAAAAGTTCAGCTTCGAAAACCTGAGTATGTACTCCAGGCTGGAGGTTATTGACCAACTGCTGGATAAAGAATATCTCGCCGCGCGGCAGTACTTTCTGGACTGGCAGGCGTCCAGACAGCAACAGCAAGGGCAGGCGCAGCTGCATTTGCTGGAGCTTGAAGCCAAGAACCACAGGGACACCATCGACCTCAGCAACTCGGCACTGGGGAACCTGGAAGTGTATGCCCCCAACGATGGGGTGCTGGTTTATGAAAAAAACTGGCGCAATGAAAAAGTGCGTGTCGGCGAGCAGATGTGGCCGGGTTCAAAGCTCGCTTTCATTCCCGTGTTGGATCACTTACAGGCGAAACTCTATGTGTTTGAGAATGAAGCGGCGGGCATCGACGTTGGGCAACAGGCCGAAATACGGCTCGACGCCTGGCCGGAGCGAATTTTTCGCGGCAAGGTGCGGGCCCGCGCGAGCATTGCCGCGCCGCGCAACGCACAAAATCCCACCAAGTTTTTTGAAGTGAGCATTGAGCTTGAGACCACGGACGCGGAGTTTATGCGCCCCGGACAGAAAGTGGAAGGTGTGATTTATGTGGCGAGAAAAAATAATGTATTGAGTGTGCCAAACCAGGCCGTGTTTAAAAAGGAGGGTGAAAACCAACTGTACCTGAAGCGGGGCGATCAATTTATCCGGCAAAACGTCACCATCGGGCTGCGCAGTTTGACCCGCACGGAAATCGTGGATGGTATTGGCGATGGCGATCGAATCGCCCTGTTTGAACCTGAAAAGGAAGCCCTGCAGTGAATATTGAGGAAAGCGTACGGGAGGCACTGGAGCAACTGTGGTTTCACAAATTGCGCACGCTGCTGACGTTGCTCGGCATGATTTTCGGTGTTGGTGCGGTAATCGCCATGGTCAGTGTCGGAGAGGGCGCGGAAAAGGATGCGCTGCAACTGATCGATTCAATGGGTGTACGCAATATCCTTGTGCAGGATAAGGAAATCTGGGGCGATCGCTTGAAGGAAGTGCGCAAGCATTCCCTCGGTTTGACCCTTCAGGATGTTCGGGCCAGTATGGAAGTCTTGCCGTTTGTGGAGAATTACGCGGCCGCCAAGGAAGTGGATACATACACACTTTTCAGTGAGTTCAACGATGCTGACAGCGAGGTGTTAGGGGTGACTCCCAGTTCCCAGGCGTTGGCCAAGCTGAGCATTGAACAGGGCCGCTGGCTGGAACAACGTGATGATCTGCATTACGCACAGGTCGCCGTGCTTGGCGCCGCTGCCGCCAACCAGTTATTTCCCCGCGGCGATGCCGTGGGGCAACGCTTTAAGGTGAATCACTTGTGGCTGGAAGTGGTGGGAGTGTTAAAGAGCAAAAATCTCAGTAAGGACCACTTTCAGGGAGTGCCCATCAAGGGTGAAAACAATAAAATTTTTATTCCTTTGCAAACCGCGCTGAAGCGTTTTCAGTTTCGCGAAATGGATTCCGAACTAGACGAATTCCGGCTGGAATTGAGTTCGGGAGTGAGTCCGTCCCTGGCGGCCAAAACCCTCGGTCACCTGTTGGATCGCCGCCACAGCATGGAAGAAGACTACAACATTGTGGTGCCGGCGGAGTTGTTGCACCAGCAAGAACAAACACAGCGCATATTCAATATCATTATGTCTTGTGTCGCCGGTATTTCCCTGCTGGTGGGAGGCATAGGTATCATGAATATCATGTTGGCTACGGTGCTTGAGCGTACCAATGAGATTGGTTTGTTGCGTGCCGTCGGCGCCAGACAAAGGGATGTGCGCAATCAGTTTATTATAGAAAGTCTTGCCATATCCGCCATTGGTGGTTTATTGGGCATTGTGCTTGGTATTGTCCTCGCGATAGCGATCGCGCTGTTTGCGGGTTGGCCGGTTTCCTGGTCTTTCAATGCCATCGTTGTGGCGGTCTTCTTTTGTACCGCCACCGGACTGATTTTTGGTATTTACCCGGCCATCAAGGCATCGAAGCTGGACCCCATTACGGCCTTGCAGCACGATTGATAAGGGACGTGCACGAAATAACTGTACGCACAATTTACCTTACACACAATAATCATTAATAATCGATGTCAAATAAACTGATACTTCTAATCGGACCATGTGTAGCGCTATTGGTTTGCGCTTGTATGATGCTAACGGGGTGGGATTTTCCACCTGCCTTTACGGCGGGGTTAACCTTGCTGTGTGCGATTTTTTGGATCACTGAAGTTATACCGATTCCAGTGACAGCATTCCTCCCGTTAACCTTGTTGCCTTTAAGTGGTGTACTGGATCAAGGCGATGTTATAAAGGCTTATGGGCACCCAGTTCATTTTTTATTGTTGGGAGGGTTTATTCTGTCATTGGCTATCAGCAACAGTAATGTGCATTTGCGGATTGCCACCGGAATAATGAGCCGCATCCCCAATCTTAACGGCTCTCGTGTTGTCATCGTGTTTATTTTGATTTCTGCAACGTTAAGTCTGTGGATTACCAATATAGCCGTTGCTCTGATGTTATTGCCAATCGCCCTGGCAGTATTGGACAAGGCGGAAGATAAACAAATGTTAACCGCGCCGTTGTTATTAGGCATCTGTTACGCTGCCAGTATTGGCGGCATGGGTACGCCGATAGGTACACCGGCCAACCTGGTGTTTATGTCGGTTTATGAGCAATACAGCGGACAGGCCTTCAGTTTTTTACAGTGGATGTCGTGGACAATCCCTGTCGTCATCACGCTTCTTGCCATTCTGTCCTGGCGGTTGACACGCACACTTAAAGCATCAGCCACACTATCAATTAATCGGCAAGGCCCATGGCAGGCGGCTGAAAAACGTATACTATGGCTATATGCTGTCACCATCCTGGCTTGGGTTTTTCGCAGCGATCCTTACGGGGGCTGGAGTGAATGGCTAAATATGCCAAACGCACACGATGGTTATGTTGCCCTACTGGCCTCCCTGGCGACCTTTATTATTCCGGCTGGCAATGGGAAAAAATTAATGGACTGGGAGACTGCGACAAAAATTCCCTGGGGTATATTGATTCTGATCGCCGGCGGGCTGGCGCTGTCAATAGCGATGAAAAAAACTGAAGGCCTGTCCGCTGTGTTGCTCATAAACCGACATAAACACCAGTATCATTTGTTTATCAGTAACATTTTTAACGGAGTTAATGAGCAACACCGCTAGCGCGGCACTACTCATGCCAATCTTTGCTGTCAGTGCATCCGCCATGCATATCGATCCCATTGTTATCATGATGCCCGCTGTTTTAAGCACTAGCTGCGCCTTTATGCTACCCATGGCAACCGGTCCAAACGCTGTAGTGTTTGCCAGTGGTCGTATTGAAATCAATGATATGCTGCGACAGGGGTTAATATTAAATTTTCTTTGCGCGCTAGCCTTGACATTGATAATTATATGAGAAAATTTATGCAACGATAGGGTTATATACCCAAAGCGTTTGAGGTTTAGGTGCACAGAGCACGCCCCTTTTTGTCCCTGGCCGCGTTGCTCCGTCCAGCCGCTCCAGGCATTCGCGGCGCTAGCGCCCTCACATGGGGCCTGCCATGCAGCGTCGTCGCGCCC
>JARROD010000137.1:0-7675 GCA_037384225.1 Exilibacterium sp. | reverse complement strand
AGGCATTCGCGGCGCTAGCGCCCTCACATGGGGCCTGCCATGCAGCGTCGTCGCGCCCCTGTTGTTAAAGGAAGGGGGGAACAAAAATTGACGCACTCTGCACACCTAAATCTCAAACGATTTGGGTATATGTGTAAGTTTGGTTAATATTATTCACTGAACCTCGTTTCTTATTGGTCGGCTCTGGAATCAATCAAAAATTCGAAAGCCAATATTGAGCATCAGGAAGCTCAGAAAGTCGGCCGTGAGAAGTGGTATTCATCTTTTAAAGCGAGAATTTCGAGATTCGAGCGTGACTACGGCATTTAAGGCCGGCATTTTACTGTGGAAACGCAGGGGTGAAGCGCAGGGCCGCAGAGATCGAGCCTGCCGTTGGGGGGGCAATAATGGAGATTTTAAAATCCAGTTTGACGGAAAAACTATTATCGGAGCGCCGCTACCAATTTTGGGCACTCAACGTGTTCGGTTGGCTGGGTTATGGTTTTTTTGTCGCACTCAGTGCGTTTTTGTGGGACATCAGCGTCGATCTGCAAATCGCCTATACGGCGATGTCGGCCGGCAGTGGTCTGCTGCTGTCTCTGCTGCTGCGAAAATATTTACACCGCGTCTGGCTACAGGCGCCGATTCTACGCGGCTTCAAAGTACTGCTGGCCGTCTGTTTGATAACGGCGGCTTGGTCCTGGCTGAAAATGGATGTGTTTTTTATCCTGTTCGATGACAAGGCCAAACACAAGGGCCCCTACGAATTTCTCAGTTGGTTTACCTATTCTTTCTTTATTTTGTTGAGCTGGACCGGACTCTATTTCGGAATCAAGTATTACCAGATGCTACAAGTAGAAAAGGATAAAACCCATCGGGCCAGGGCCATGGCTCAGGAAGCGCAGTTGAAAATGCTGCGCTACCAACTCAACCCCCACTTTCTGTTCAATACCCTCACTGCCATCTCCACCCTGGTACTGGAGCGGGAAACCGTGACCGCCAACGCCATGGTCACCGGCTTGAGTAAATTTCTGCGCTATTCGCTCGACAACGACCCCATGCAAAAAGTCAGTTTGAACCAGGAAGTCAGCGCCATGCAATTGTATCTGGATATAGAAAAAATGCGATTTGAAAACCGCCTGCTTGTTGACATTCAGATTTCCGAACTGGCGGGTGGGGCGTTGGTTCCCAGTCTGCTGTTGCAGCCATTGGTGGAAAACGCCCTCAAGTACGCTGTCGCCACCAGCGAAGACGGCGGCGGCATCAGCCTATCGGCGCAGGTTTTGGCGGGGCGATTGTTGCTGGAGCTGGTCGACACCGGACCGGGCATGCCCCTGGCCGGCGACAAACCGATGCCGGGCAACGGCGTGGGTTTGATCAATACCCGCGAGCGTTTGCAGGCAATCTATGGAACCGACTACACATTGAAGTTTGACAACCTGAATCCCCATGGGCTTAAAATCAGCCTGCTTATTCCTTTTGAATTACACTCGCAAAAAACGCAACACTAAAACCGGACAATGAGCAGACTAAAGCGATGAACAAGCTGCGAACTCTGTTAGTCGATGATGAAGGGTTGTCCAGACGCGGTCTCAGATTGCGCCTGCAACAATTCGCGGATGTGGAAATCATCGGGGAATGTGTCAATGGCCGCGAGGCCCTGGCCACAGTGGGTGATTTGGCGCCCGACCTATTGTTTCTCGATGTGCAGATGCCGGGATTGGACGGATTTGATGTCGTGCGCCGCTTGCAGCCGGACGCCATGCCGATGGTGGTGTTTGTCACCGCTTACGATCACTACGCGGTATCGGCTTTCGAAGTCAACGCGGTGGATTATCTGCTGAAACCCATCGATGACCAGCGCCTGGTGCAGGCCCTCAGCCGCGCCCGCCAGCGGCGCCGTGACCACAGTGCCGCGGCCGAGCACCAGCGGTTGCTGGAGTTGATCCCAACAGTTACAACCGCCAAGGGCGAAACCAGGCAATACCCGGAAAAAATCGCCGTTAAAGACGGCGGTGAAATCACCCTGATCACCTGCGCCGATATCGACTGGGTCGACGCCGCGAAGGATTATATGTGCTTGCATGTCAGAGGCGCCGTCCATGTGATGCGTATCACAATGAAAGAGCTGGAAGGCCAGCTAGACCCGGCTATTTTTCAGCGGATTCACCGCTCAACACTGGTCAACATGCGGCGGGTGGAGAAACTCTGTGCACATAATAACGATGAATATTATCTGGTTCTGGACGCGGGCGAGCGCCTGCGCATGAGCCGCCGTTACAAGGAGCGGGTGCAGCGGTTTTTTTATAAATGATCGACAAACAGTGTTTATCGCAAGCAGAAGGGTGTTGGTCGCAAATCAACTAAAGTGCCGCGGGGTTTTGGTAGTATTCCATTTAATGCTGATTAACCATGTGGTTGAACGGCTGTTGAAGGAAATGGATCTATGGAAAACCAATCGATGCCACTTACCGTGAGTGTTTTGCGCAACCCGGCGGTGGCTGCCGTCGGCGTGGCCATTATAATTATTTTTGGTTTCTTCAGCCTCTCCAAGCTGCCGATACAACTTTTCCCGGATATTGAAAACCCCCAGATCAGTATCGCGACCAACTGGCGTGCCGCTGCGCCGAAAGAGATGGAGGCGGAAATCGTCGAACCCATAGAGGCCGTACTGCAGGGGCTGCCCGGGGTCAAGGAAATGGCGGCCACCGCCAACGCCGGCGCCGCCTGGGTCAACCTGACTTTTGGCATCGAAACGGATATGCAGAAAACCCTGGTGGAGGTTATCAGCCGTATGAACCGTCTGGAGCCCCTGCCCAGGGACGCCAGCCAGCCGGTGATTATGCTGGGCGGCTGGGGCGGCGGCACACCGGCCCTGATCTGGTATTTTCTGCAGGTGTTACCCGACAATGGGCGCAGTGTCGAGAGCTACCTGCCATTCGTGGAGGATGTGATCCGCCCCGCGCTTGAAGCCGTGCCGGGCGTCTCCAGCGTCCAGGTGGGTGGCGCCAATCCGGAGCAGGAACTACAGATACTCTTCGACCCCTATCGCGCCGCGCAACTGGGGATTCAGATCCCGGTGCTGGCCGCCGCACTGGGGCGCACGGATGATGTCTCCGGCGGATTTGTCGATGTCGGCCGACGCCAATACACCCTGCGCTTCGCCGGGCGCTATACACCAGAACAACTCGGTGAACTGGTACTGGAATGGCGCGACGGGCGCCCCATCACCCTCGGTGATGTGGCCGACATACGCGTTGGCCGGCGCGACCGCGTGGGCCTGGCGTTACAAAACGGCAACCCGGCCCTGGGCATTCGCATCGACCGCGAAAACGACGCCAATGTGCTGGAGACGCTCAACCGCGTCAAAGCCGTGGTGGAAAACCTGCGTCAGGGCCCCTTGCGGGCCAACCAATTGACGATGGAGCAGTCCTTCGACGCTTCGGTGTTTATCTATCGCGCCATCAGTCTGGTCACCGGCAACCTGTTGATTGGCATGCTGCTGGCGGTGGGTGTGCTCTGGTGGTTTCTGCGGCGTTTCCGCGCCACGCTGATTGTAGCGGCGGCAATACCTATTTCGCTGTTTAGCACATTTATCGTGCTGAACTTCACCGGCCGCAGCCTGAATGTGATCTCCCTCGCCGGCCTGGCATTTGCCGTGGGTATGGTGCTGGACGCCGCCATCGTAGTGCTGGAAAACGTGGTGCGGTTAAGGGAGAAGGGGCTGTCCGGGTTCGACAGCGCCTCTCAGGGTGCCAACCAGGTGTGGGGAGCCTTGGTCGCCTCCACCGCCACCACGGTCGTCATTTTTTTACCCGTGCTGTTTTTAAAAGAAATTGAAGGGCAGTTGTTCAGCGACCTGGCGATGACCATCGCCATAGCGGTGTTGTTTTCTCTGTTCGTAGCCGTCACCGTGGTGCCGCTGGCAGCGCGCAGCTGGTTGAGTGGCGACGGGATAAAAGACAGGCACCAGGCGGCCTGGGAGCGGATCACCGCCCTGGTTATGGGCATCACCGACAGCCACCGTAAACGCTGTCAGGTAATCGCCGGCCTGATTGCCCTTCCCCTGTTCACTACCTGGGCGCTGGTGCCCGAACTGGACTATTTACCGCCGGTAAAACGCGATGCGGTGGATACATGGTTTCAGTTTCCACCAGCCACCAATATCGACACCATCGACCGGGAAGTCGTGCAGGTTATCGCCCGGCGTATGCAGCCTTATATGGATGGCGAAAAACAACCGGCACTGAAAAACTACTACATTCTGCTCTGGCCGGGCGGCGGCACCATGGGGGCCAGGGTCTTGGACCAGTCCCGGGTAAAAGAGCTGGAACGGCTGGTTAAAGAAGAATTCACCGCCGGCCTACCGGATCTGCTGGCCTTTAGCGCCCAGGGTAATCTATTCAACCAGTTTGGCGGCGACCGCAGCATTCCCATTCACCTGCAATCGGTCGACACGGCGGCGCTGTCAGAGCTGGCCGCCGACGCTGTGACCTGGATTCAGGACGCTCTGCCGGAGGTGCAGGTAAGGCCGCAGCCGGCCCTGCAGCAGACCCAGCCGGAACTGCGCCTGATACCCAACGACCACGCCCTGCGGGAGCAGGGCTGGAGCCGTGCCGATATGGGCAACCTGGTCAGATCCCTGGGTGACGGCGTCTATGTCGGCGAATACTTCAACGGCACCAAACGCATGGACATCATTCTACGGGCGCAGCCCTGGCACACGCCCGAGGCCATCTCCGCCATCCCGCTGGCGACCCCGGCCGGCAGTGTGGTACCGCTGGATCAATTGGTCACCATGGAGCGCACAGTGGGGCCGGACCAGATACGCCGAATCGACCGTCGCCGCACCCTGACATTGAATGTCGTGCCACCGGAAACCCAGTCGCTGGAAAAAACCATCACCGCCCTGCGGGAAAGCGTCGAGCCCAAAATCAGAGCCAGGCTGCCGGCCGACGGCAATATTCTCTACGGCGGCAGCGCCGATAATCTCAACAAGGCCCTGCACACCATGTCGGAAAACTTTGCCCTGGCGCTGCTGGTACTGTTCCTGCTGATGAGCGCGCTGTTTCGTTCCATGAAAGACAGCCTGCTGGTGATACTGTCAATGCCGCTGGCGATGGTGGGCGGCGTGGTCGCCGTGCGTCTGCTGAATCTGGTGGCCTTCCAGCCTTTGGATCTACTCACCATGATCGGCTTTGTGATTCTGTTGGGGCTGGTGGTCAACAACGCCATTTTGCTGGTGCATCAGACCCGCAGTGCCGAGCGCGAGGGTTTGTCGCGGGACCGGGCGGTGGAGCAGGCACTGCAACTGCGATTGCGGCCGATTTTTATGAGTACCCTGACCAGTATTTTCGGCATGCTGCCGCTGCTGTTGATGCCCGGTGAAGGTAGCGTTATCTATCGCGGACTGGCGGCAGTCATCGTCGGCGGTATGTGTGTCAGCACGCTGTTCACATTGATTTTGCTGCCAAGTTTTTTGCGCATGGGGAGCGTCACGCGCAACCCGAAGTCTATAACTGCTGGCCCAATCACTATTCACACTCATGACCATGAGTAATACCTCCATGAATTTACGGATAATGCTTCGCCCGCCCGCCTCCCTCGTTTTGACGCGATCTGCTTTTTTCACCGCCGCGTTTATCGTTCTTGTTTTTGCGGTTGTCGTCTCGATTACATACACGCCGGCGGCCGGTGCTCAGGAACCCGCCCCCGCCGCCGTGGAGACATCGACCGCGCGCCTGCAGGCGGTGTCTCCCAGTATCTGGGTGCCGGGAACGGTGATCAGCCGCCGGGATTCCCGTATCGCCGCGGAGGTTTCCGGAAAGCTGCTGGCGGTGGCGGAAGTGGGCCAGCGGCTTAAACAGGGCGAGATTATTGCCCACTTGAATGACCGCGCGCTGCAGTTGCAAAAGCGCGATGACGAAGCGAATATCAAGCGCTTGCAAAGCAATCTGCGTTTTTTGGTCAAGCAGGTCGAGCGGGTACAAAAACTGGCCCACACCAACAACACGGCAAAGTCCGAGTTGGATCAACTGCAGATGGAAAGGGAAATGCTGGCGCAGCAACTGGTCGCGGCCGAGGTGCGAAGAGACCGCACCCTCTACGATATAGAGCGCTCCCATATTCGGGCGCCTTTCGATGGCGTTGTGGTCGAGCGGCTGCTGCAACCCGGCGAGTATATCGACACCGGCGATGTGGTGGTGAGGCTGGTCAACCTCGATGACATCGAAGTGAAAGTGCAGGCGCCGGTAAGCGTGAGCCGCTTTGTCGATGAGGGGTCGGTGGTCAATGTCAAAAATGACAGCGTCAGTGTGGCGACGCGGGTGCGGCGGTTAGTACCGGTGGGCGACGAGCGTTCGCGGATGCTGGAAGTTCGCGTTGGCCTTGAGCGAGGCGGCTGGGTGATCGGCGAGGCGGTGCGGGTAGAGCTGGCCAACGGCGCCGCCGCCAAGCGCCTGACCGTGCCCCGCGACGCGCTGATTTTGCGCGACCGTGAAATGTATGTCTATAAAGTTTCCGCTGCCGAAAATTCCGAACAATCCATAGCGCGGCGGATCGCGGTCACTGCCGGCGCCGGTGCCGGCGACTATATCGCCGTCAACGGCGATCTCCGGGACGGCGACACTGTGGTTGTGCGCGGCGGCGAGCGGCTGCGCGATGGCCAGACAGTGGAGGTGGTGAAGGCTGACTGGGTGGCAAATTCTTAGAGTGTGCACTGTGAAACAGGGCGAGCATGGCGGCGCATAGGGAATAAGTAACTCGACATGCTCGCATCCGCTTTAGGCCGATGCAATGGAGTTTTCAGGAGATTAAAATGAAAATATTTGCAACATTATTATGTGCATGGATGGTGCTGGGTGTATCAGCGTACGCAAATACTGAAAACGGTGGCGCAATGCACAATCAATCAAACATCGTGGCGGTATTCGCCCATCCGGACGATGAAACCTGGATCAATGGCACAGTAGCGTTGATTGCGTCGAAAACACCGTTGTTTCATGTTGTCTATGTCACATCCGGCGACGCCGGATCCGATGTGAGTGGACAGGGTTTAGAGGGGCAAGCCCTCGCCAGGGAAAGAGAGCGGGAAGTGCAAAAAGCATTGATCGCGCTTGGTGTTCAGGAACCGCCCATTTTTTTACAGCTCCCGGATTCCAAACTGCACCAGTCCGACAATCGGGTACGCATGCAGTCCAAATTGGACGAAGTATTTCAAGAATATCAACCGGAAGTTGTCCTGACATTCGGCGAAGACGGGATAACCGGACATACCGATCACAGGCTGGTGGGCATGGCGGCGCGAAAAGCTGCTGATTAATCTGATACTGTGCGTGTGGTTTTGAATATCACCATTTCCGAACAGCGGGCGAAGGCGCTGAATGATTATGCAGCGGATATGGGTATCGATTTACCCAGTATTTATCCGACTTTACCCGTGGACAATACGTCGGTGGACCTGCGGGTAAACGTTAAAAAGTTCGCCGCTCAACGCATCAAGGCGTTTGCGTCGCATAAAACGCAATTTCCACCGTTACTCAATACTCTCTGGAGTGAGTTTGTCTCACGGCAACACAGGGAGGAGATTATTGTATCAAGACGGTACAAAGGGCGATCCAACTTTTTTGAAAAACTTCTATCCGATGCCTCCATTGAGCACAGTGAATAGGGTGGTGACCTGTGTGTTGCGATTTAC
>JARROD010000136.1:0-8980 GCA_037384225.1 Exilibacterium sp. | reverse complement strand
GACAACTCGGTGTAAAACTCTCCCCTCGGCGGCATTACCTCAATCACATCGCCGACGTTAAGCGCACGGTTGGCAAAGGTCGAATACACACCGCCCTCAATTTTTTTAATGCCCACCTGTAGCCGGTGGTCGTCAATACCCGAGCAAATTGAATAGGAGCGGCGCACCTCCTCGCCGGCAATATCACTGCGCAGAGTCAGGTATTGCCCCTGGGTAAAATGAAATTTTTCCCGCAGTTGTTCAGGCACCTCAAAGGTGAGACACACGGCGCTGTCGGTTTCTGCACGCACATCGGCAATGCGCAGAGGGTAAAAGTTGGTATCGTTCATATTCTTGCCCGCTTGATAAGGACCGCCTCAACCACCCGGATTATTACCGCTTCGAGGCGACGACGGCTGAGGACTGTGCACGCCGGTCATTGCTAAGGAACGTGCACGAAATTGTTTATATGCTCTTGAAATAGTCAAAGGGTTCCAGACACTCGTTGCATTTATAAAGCGCCTTACAGGCCGTGGAGCCAAACTCGCTGATCGGCGCGGTGTTTTCCGCCCCGCATCGGGGACACTTCACCACACGATTCGCTGCCGCCGCCAGCGGCGGCGCAATTCCGTAGGCCTGCAGCCGTTTCCGGCCTTCGGCGCTCAACCAGTCGCTGCTCCAAGCCGGGGACAACCGCAATTGCACCGCCACTGAGTCGTAGCCTGCCCGCGCCAGCGTTGTGCGAATATCCCGCTCGATTTCCGCCATCGCTGGACAACCGCAATAAGTGGGCGTAATCACAACCGTGACGGTTTCCCCCTGTCGCGACACATCCTGAAGAATCCCCAGATCCCAGAGGGAAAGCACCGGAATTTCCGGGTCCTTGACCTCGTCGAGCAGCGCCCAAAGTTCCGGGCAAGCGGCCCTCTGGCGGAACTCGGTGCGCGCCAATTGCGCTTCGGGAATCAGGGCAATAGTCTCCATGGCCTACCACCTCAACCCTGGATAGGCTCGCTGCAAAAACTGCATCTCACACAGCAGGTGCCCGTGATGTTCGGTGTGCACGCCATTGCGTCCACCCGTTACCTTCCAGCCATCGGCAGGGCGGCGCAGAGTCGCCTCGGCAAGTACGGCCTCCAGGCCTTCATTCCAGGCGCCGCGCAGTGCGGCGCGATCGACACTGACCCCGGACGCCAGCAGTGCGGTTTCCGCCGCCGTCATCTCAAACAGCTCCGGCGTGTAGCCCCAAAGCGCGTCAAAGGCACACTGGATCTTTGCATGGCTTTCCTCGGTGCCGTCGCCGAGGCGCAGTACCCATTCGTGACTGCGCCGCAGATGGTAGTGGCTTTCTTTGACCGCCTTGGCGGCAATGGCGGCGAGTTCGCTGTCCGTGGATTTAATCAGTTGCTCCAGGTATTTCACGTTGAAAAGGTCGAGGATGAATTGTCGCGCCATGGTGTCGGCAAAATTACCGATCGGCAATTCGGTGATCAGCAGGTTGCAATAGTCGCGACTGTCGCGCATGAAAGCGATTTCGTCAGCGCTGCGCGCACCGCCTTCCAACTTCACGGCGTAGTTGTAAAACATTTGCGCCCGGCCAATATAATCCAGCGCCACATTGGCAAGCGCCAGATCCTCTTCCAGAAACGGCGCCCTGCTGCACCATTGCGACAGGCGCTGCCCGAGTATCAGCGCATCGTCGCCCTGGGCGATGGTGTAGTCGATCAGATGTCGATTTGTTTCGCTCACTGAATTTTACCCTCTGTGCATAGTATGCAGACTATCCGTGACGTTAGGATTCTTGGGGCCGTGCACAAAATAATGTCGTGCACGGCCCTCACATATTGTTGACCGCTTCGGGCAACTCATAGTGTGTCGCATGGCGATAGGGCTTGTCGTCCATCGGGTCGTAGAAACTCGTCGCATCCTCTTCCTGGGAAGCGACAATATCGCTGGACCTTACCACCCAGATACTCACACCTTCGCTGCGCCTGGTGTAACAATCGCGGGCGTATTCCAAGGCCTGTTCGCTACTCTGTGCATGCAGGCTGCCGACATGCTTGTGATCCAGCCCCCGCCGGGAGCGCACAAAGACTTCAAATAAGGGCAAATGTTGCTTGTTACTCATGGGGTTACCTCCGCCGGCTGTCAACGTTAGAGCCGTCGCCGTAAAGTGAATTTAACGTTGAGATAGCCCTAGGCCACCTCGACGCGACGGCTGCGCTGTTTGGCTTCGTAAGCGCGCATTGCAGCGCGGACCCACTCACCATCGGCGTCCGCTCGCTTGTGGTGTTCCAGGCGCTGGCGGTTGCACATACCGTCACCGCTGATTACCCGTTGGAACTCGTCCCAGTCTATTTCGCCAAAATCATAGTGGCCCCGCTCATCATTCCACTTCAGTTCGGGATCGGGAATTGTCAGCCCCAGATACTCCGCCTGGGGCACGGTCTGGTCGACAAAGGCCTGACGCAGTTCGTCGTTGCTTTTGCGCTTGATTTTCCAGCGCATAGACTTGGCGCTGTGAGCCGACTCCCCATCGTGGGGGCCGAACATCATCAGCGACGGCCACCACCAACGGTCGAGGGCGTCCTGCGCCATGGCTTTTTGTTCCGGGCTGCCGAAGGCCAGCACCATCAGGCTCTCGTAACCCTGGCGCTGGTGGAAACTTTCTTCCTTACAGATGCGCACCATGGCGCGGGAATAAGGGCCGTAGGACGTGCTTTGCAGGGAAATTTGATTGACAATCGCAGCGCCGTCGACGAGCCAGCCAATAGCGCCGACATCAGCCCAGGTCAGTGAGGGATAGTTGAAGATGGAGGCGTATTTGGCCTTGCCCGACTGCAGGGCTTCTATCATCTCCTCGCGTGTGATGCCCAGTGTTTCCGCCGCGCTGTAAAGATAGAGACCGTGCCCGCCTTCATCCTGCACCTTGGCCAACAGCACCATTTTTCGACGCAACGTGGGCGCGCGACTGATCCAGTTGCCCTCCGGCTGCATACCAATCACTTCCGAATGGGCGTGCTGGGAAATCTGTCGGATCAGGTTCTGGCGATAGGCTTCAGGCATCCAGTCCTTTGGCTCTATTTTCTGCTCCGCGTCCACGCGCCGCTGAAACTCGGTTTCCAACTGTGCCGGGTCCAGTTTAAATGTCGTCATAGTCTAGTCACTCACCTTTAAATTCCGGTTTGCGCTTTTCCATAAAAGCGGCAACCCCCTCCCGGTAATCCGCCGACTGCCCCAGTGCGCGCATCGCGTATTTTTCCTGTTCCAGTTGCTGGTGCATCGGCGTCGAAAAAGAATCGTTGAGCAGCTTTTTTATCGCCGCCAAACCCTTGGTCGGCTGAGTCGCCAAGTGCTTCGCCAGTTTCATCGCTTCAGGCATCAATTCATCGTCGTCGACACACTGCCATATCATGCCCCAGTCCCGCGCCTTTTCCGCCGCCAGTTTTTCACCCAGCAGCGCCAGGCCTTTGGCCCGCGGCAACCCCAGAGCGCGCGGTAAATTCCAGGTGCCGCCGGAGTCCGGCACCAGACCTATTTTGCAAAACACCTGCGCAAATACCGCCGAGCGCGCCGCGATCACCAGATCGCAGGCCAGCGCAACACTGGCCCCGGCGCCGGCGGCTACACCATTGACCGCGCAGATCACTGGTTTTTCCAATGTCATAATTGCGCGCACCAGCGGGTTGTAATACTTTTCAATGGATTCACCGAGATCAGGGGACTCGTCACCCGCCGTCACGGAGCGGTCTTTGAGATCCTGCCCAGCGCAAAAACCGCGACCCTGGCCGGTAATGACCAGGCAGCGCACAGCCGTATTGCGGCGCGCATCTTTCATTGCCTGTTGCACTTCCTCGTGCATCGCCGCTGTAAAACTGTTGAGCGTTTCGGGGCGGTTAAAGGTTAAAACGGCAACACCAACATTGACTTCATATTTAATAGTTTTGTACGCCATACGGTTTTTCCTCCACAACGCGCGACCGCGACTTTAATCCTCCCGGCGCGCCACCAACGTAAGCACATCGTACAGCGCCACCTTCTCGCCGTTTTGATTGCTGACCTCAACATCCCAGATCACAACGCCTCTGGCCTGGGGTTCATCCTCGCGCCTGGCTTTCCTGATTTTCTGTTTGACCGTGATTTTTGCCTGAATCGTATCGCCGATGCCTACAGGTTCGATAAAACGCAGATTTTCCAATCCATAGTTGGCCAGCACCGGACCGGGAGACGGTTCCACAAACATCCCCGCCGCCGCGGATATCACAAAATACCCATGGGCCACACGCTTGCCGAACAGCGAATCTTGCGCCGCCAGTTCATCGAAGTGTGCATAGAAATGATCGCCCGACAAACAACCGAAATTGACGATATCCGCTTCGGTCACCGTGCGGCGGTGAGTTGTCAGGCTTTCACCGATTTGCAGATCATCGAAATACTTTTTGAATGGGTGCACGTCGGTATGCACCCGTTTCGCCCCCGCCATATATTCGCGGGTAATCGCCATCAGTGCGCTCGGTGACCCCTGTATCGAGGTGCGCTGCATATAATGTTTCACCGCGCGCACACCGCCCAGTTCCTCGCCGCCCCCAGCGCGACCCGGACCGCCGTGCACCAGCGTCGGCAGGGGTGAACCGTGTCCGGTGGACTCGCCGGCGCAATCGCGATCGATGACCAGCATACGGCCGTGATAGGCCGCGCATCCCAGAATAATCTTTGCCGCCTCACGGCCATCGTGAGTAAATACAGAGCCGACCAGACTGCCTTTACCGAGGCTGGCGATATGGATTGCATCGTCGGGATCGCGATACGGCATCAGTGTACTGACCGGCCCGAACGCTTCGATGGTGTGGGGCGCAATCGTTTCCCGCGGGTTGTCACAGAGCAATAATGTGGGCGGATAAAAAGCATCTTTTACCGCCTTTTCGCCCATGAGGGTGAAGTTATCGTCGCCGCCCATCAGCAGTTTACAGTGTTCGGCCAGCGCCTTGACATTGGCGTCTACAGCGGCTTTCTGAGCAGCGCACAGCAGCGCGCCCATTTTGACGCCCGCTTCGCCAGGGTCCCCCATCACGACTTTGTCAAGGCGTGCCTGCAATGCTTCAGCCACCGTCTGGATTTTATCTTGGGGCACAATGATACGCCGAATGGCCGTGCATTTTTGCCCCGCTTTGGAGGTCATCTCGCGGGCGACTTCTTTGATAAACAAATCAAATTCGGGATCGTCCCGGCTCACCGTTTGCCCCAGAATACAGCAGTTGAGGGAGTCGGCTTCCATATTGAACGGTATGCTTTTGCGGATAATATTGGGGTGGCTTCGCAGTCTCTGCCCGGTGTCGGCGGAACCTGTAAAGGTCACTACATCCTGTTCTGTAAGGTGATCGAACAGGTCACCGGCGCGACCGCAAATAAGCTGGATAGCGCCTTCGGGCAACAGGCCGCTGGCGACTATTTCCTTTACCATCGCTGCGGCGAGATAGGCGGAATCGGTGGCGGGTTTGACCACCGCCGGCACCCCGGCCACCAGGCTCGGAGCAATTTTCTCGAGCATCCCCCAGCAGGGGAAATTAAAGGCGTTGATATGAACCGACACACCTTGTTTCGGTACCAGTATATGCCGTGCGGCAAATGTATTATTGGCCGCTAAGCGTTCGGGGGCACCTTCGACGATAAATGTTTCATCGGTCAATTCCCGGCGTGCGACGCTGGAGTAGCTGAACAATGTGCCGATACCACCTTCGATATCCACCCAGCTGTCGGCCCGTGTGGCACCGGTGCAGGCGGACATTGTGTAGAACGTCTCTTTTCTTTCCAGCAGGTATTTACCGAGCTGCTTGAGCGCATTGGCGCGTTCGTGGATGGTCATTTCCCGCAACGCCGCGCCACCTTGCCGGCGCCCGTAGTCAAGTACTTTGGCAAAATCAATGCCTTCGCTACTGGTAATGGCAATGAGGTCGCCTGTGACCGCGTGCCGAATCTCAGTGCCCGGCCCCGCGCTTTCAAACCATTCTCCGCAAATATAACTTTTTGTTTTTATTGCTGTTTTTGTTGCTGATTTCATTGAAAGTCATCCCTATTTTCAGGCGTGAGGCGGCTGTGGGGGGGCTTCTGCAACCCGATTTTATGATACGGTAATTTTTATAAAAGTCAATTTTATGTATTACGTTGGTGGGTGTGTATAGCGCCTGTTGAGCGCGGTCCTGAAAATGCGGCTATAGAAGGAGCGAAGCGGTCCTGGACCGAAAATTTATGCAACGATAGGGTTGAGTCAGTGGGTATTATTAAACGTGCCAGTAGCCGGATCGGGAGGGTAAGGTACTTTTTTCTGCTTGCTCGTAGCAAAGATAGTGCAAGCTGGCCATGGCGACCATTAGGGATTCTGCCTGGCTGACTTTTTACAGTTCTTGCAGAAAAAAGTACCTTAGGGTCGTGCACGTTCCTTAGGCAAGCCCGAAGATTTTTTTCATAAAGGGGTTGAGAAACTTTCCTGTCGGGTCGAGTTCTTTGCGAACCGCTAGAAACTCATTCCATTTTGGATATACCTGCGATAGCTGCGCTACCCCAAGTGTGTGTATTTTACCCGGGTGTGGCCGTCCCCCATATTTCCAAAAAATCGGCTCAATCGCGGCAAAATATTTTTTGTAGTCACGATCGTGAAAGTTATGGCAACTAATTGCACAGGCATTCTGTTGATAAAACGGGCTCAGCCAAATATCGTCCGCTTTTATGTAGCGATATTCGATCGGGAATATAACGTCGATGTCCTGCCGTTTTATGGTTTCGAGTATTTCTTTTAAACACGCGGGTCCCTGCTCTGCCGGAACGGAATATTCCATTTCGTTGAAACGCATGTCACGTAGATTTCCGAACACTTCGTAGCTGCGGCCAACGCGCTGTTCCGGTTCTACCCGGCTGGCGGCGTAGTTAATGATGGGCGAACGCAAAAACGGCAGGTAATCGGTTATTTTCGCCACGGTGCGAAACGCACTTTCGGAGTTGCTGCGTTCGTGCTCTTCGGTGTCGACTTTTGAGGCGGTAGCGGCAGGGAGTTCAACCTCATCGATAGTTATGCCTAAAATATAGTCACCGTGCGGCAGCGCATACATTTCAAAATGGCGGTGTTTGTCGCGCAGCTGCGCCGCCCGTTCAAGCCCTTCTTCCAACGGCATCATCCAGGAGCGTTCCTGCGTGTAATAGCGTGGGCGTGTACGCAGGCGGATTTTACTGACCGCGCCGAGTGCGCCGAGGTGGGTGCGGGCGGCCTGAAAGATGTCTGTCTCGCGGTCTTCGCTGCACTCAATCACTTCCCCCTGCGCAGTCACCAGCCGCAATTGGGATACTTCACTGGACATGGACCCCAGTTTGACACCAGTGCCATGGGTCGAGGTGGCGACCGCTCCGGCCAGTGTCTGGGTATTGATATCCGGCATGTTGATCAGTGCCCGCCCCTGCTCCCACAGGGGGTCTCCGATCTGCGCCAGGCGTGTGCCCCCCCAGATTTCTGCGTCACCGGATTGGGGGTCGACGGATTCCACGCCGCGCAATGCCGCCAGGGATATCAGGGTGCCCTCAGTGGGAACCAGTGCGGAAAAGCTGTGGCTGGAGCCGACAAAGCGCACTTGGGTAGTGGTGTTTTTTACTATGTCTATCAGTTGTTCTTCGCTACGTGGCACTTGTCGCACGCTGGGCAGACATTCCTGGTTGCCGGACCAGTTGCTCCAGGGTAAAACCCGTCTTTTAAGCGGCGGACTTTTACGTTCTGAAGGTTGAGCCTGTGCTTCGGACGTTTCAGCCCAGGCGCTACCCGCCGCCACCGCCATGCCTGCGGCTTTCAAAACGTTGCGGCGATTGAGGTTTATGCGGGAAAAATCCATATTGAATCCTACTTTCCAATTTTCCGGTTTGTTGGGTTTCCGGTTTGTTGGACGTTCGACATATAGTGAATCAGAGCCTGCAGGTCCTGCTCCGTACACTCCATGCACATACCCAGGGGCGGCATGTTGCCGATTCCGACAATGACGTTTTCCAGCGTCTGATCCATGCCTTTTTCAAGTCGCGGCTCCCAGTCGTCAGGCACAAACGCCTGCGGTGCACCGGTGGCATCGACGCTGTGGCAACTCTGGCAATAGAGTGTGTAAAGTTCCTTGGTGTAGTCTTCTGCCGCTTTCAGCCCACCTGTGCACAGGCAGGTGAGGGATAGAGCGAGCGATGTCGCTCCGAACCGTTTCGATTGTCTTTTCAAAAGAACACCTCTGAAAACACGTTCAAATCCTAGGTTGCAAGTCTGGTGCCCCCTTCTTTTAATAGTAGGGGGCACGACGACGCTGCATGGCAGGCCCCATGTGAGGGCGCTAGCGCCGCGAATGCCTGGAGCAGCGGCTGGACGGAGCAACGCCCAGGGACAAAAAGGGGCGTGCTCTGTGCACCTAAATCTCAAACGCTTTGGGTATATCTGTAAAACTAAAAGTTGTACGTCGCTTCGAGACCGAATAGACGCGGCTGCCCGCGATAGGCCACGGGTAAACCCACGCCGCTGGCGATACCGCCGAGGTCGTACAGGTACTCTTCATCGGTCAGGTTCAGACCATAGAGGGAAACCTGCCACTGGTCAGCAGGGCTGTGGTAGGTAACGCGTGCGTCGATATTTTTATAGGCGCCGTCCAGGTCCCCCTTCAAACTGTCGATCATTGCCTGGGCCTGGGGTGTGGCACCACCCAATCCGAAGGTTTCTCGATCGCCGATGTAACTGTAGCCGAGGCGGAATACCAATTCGCCGGTACTGTCCAGCGCCAGGGCATACTCGGCGCTCAGATTGAATTTCTGTTCCGCCGCGGCAGACTGCGGTTCGCCGGTGCGATCGTCGGCTTCGGTTTCACTCTCAAAGAGGCTGAACTCGGTGATTTCACTGTCCAGGTAGGTGTAGTTGGCGCTGAGAATAAACTGCTCGGTTGCCAGCCACTGTACTTCCAGCTCAAGGCCCTGGCCTTCCACATCTTCATTGCGC
>JARROD010000135.1:0-9193 GCA_037384225.1 Exilibacterium sp. | reverse complement strand
CGGTGATCTGGCAAACCATCGCGGCACCCCGGAAATACTTTTCCCTACCTCGCGATTGATTTTTACCGCGATCGACCTCTAACCTACTAAATGACGGCCTTTGCGGCCCGGAATGCGACCCCCAACGGAATGCGACCATAGTTTCCGCTTGCCCGGCACAACCTCAACACAATGGCAGAGGGTATAAATGAACATACTGATTTTGGGTGCCAACAGGTTTATCGGGCACCACCTTACCCTGCGCCTATTGCAAACCATACCACAGTATAGAACCAAAAAGCGTTACTCGGTTCACCGGCAGTCAGTAGAAAAATGAGCACTTTGAATTTCTTGATTAATCGGTCTACCTTGCCCCTGCTGGCATGCCTGTTACTATGGTTCGCATTGCTTGGGTATCGAGACTTGATCGATCCGGACGAAGGCCGCTACGCCGAAATTTCCCGCGAAATGGTCGCCAGCGGCAATTGGATAACACCGCATCTCAACGGTTTCAAATATTTTGAAAAGCCGCCCTTACAGTACTGGACCACCGCGACAATATTCACTGTTTTCGGTGAAAACAACACGACCGCACGTCTGTGGGTTGCAGCAATCGGTTTCGCGGGAGCACTGTGGGCTGGTTTTGTGGGCACCCGTCTCTATGGCAGAAATGCCGGATATTATGCATTTATCATCACTCTCAGCGGTCTGCTGTATTTCGGCAACGCCCACTACCTGACCCTGGATACCACGCTTACGGTATTCGTGGTATTGGCGCTCGGCAGCCTTGTTCTTGCCCAGCACCAACGCCGGCAACCTGCAAGCAATCGAGCCTGGATGCTCCTGGGTTGGGCCGCGCTGGCGGCGGCTGTGCTCAGCAAGGGGCTAATCGGCTTGGTTTTGCCCGCCGGCGCCACCGTGTTTTACAGCCTTTGGCAACGCGATTGGAACCTGTGGCGCCATCTACACCTGATCAAAGGGGCGACCCTATTGCTGTTGTTGACGGTGCCCTGGTTTATCGCTGTGAGCACGCGCAACGACGAGTTCGCGCATTTCTTTTTTGTACGCGAACACCTGCAGCGCTACACCACTCCCGTACACGGACACAACGGTCCGATTTGGTATTTTCCGGTGGTTTTTCTGCTCGCAACCGCACCCTGGCTGACTACCTCGATAATGAGCCTGGTGAAACCCTCTTTTGGTTGGCGGCCGCGGCCACGTTCAGGCGAATTCAACGCCGAACGTCTACTCTGGGTGTTCGTCGTTTTCGTACTGTTTTTTTCTCCTTCAGCAACTCCAAGTTGCCGCCTTATATTCTCCCCGCACTGCCGATTGTGGCCATTCTCGCCGGCAGGCGCATCGCCGCCACCCGCTCCTGCCTGGGCGATCCCTGGGTATTGCTGGGACTCGGCTCGATACTGGCCGCAATGGGCACAGTCATTCCCCTTTCGGACAACCTGCGGCAATACCAGCCGTACCGACCGTGGCTGCTGGCCGCCGGCGTCTCGATGCTGGTGGGCAGTGCCGCCCTGTTCGCCGGCAAAACACGGTTAAAAATGGCGATAACGACTGCCGGCCTCTGCGGTATGCTGGCGTTTCAGTTTCTGCTCTGGGGCTACCAGTCCATTGCTTACCTGCGTACAGCCAAACCGATAGCAAACAAAATTCTGGCTTTGGATCTATCCGCACAGACACCTGTTTATCTTGTCGGCACCCATGCCCCCTCCCTGCCCTTCTACCTGCATCGGCTGGTTACCCAGGTGGCCTACCGGGGTGAACTGGCAATGGGTATCGATGCAGAGCCCTACAAAAATATCTCCCTTCCCAGCGTCTTTGCGCAGCAGTGGCAGGAGGATAAACAGGCAGTCGCGGTGCTCTCCAACAGAGATTTCGAATATTTCCGCCAATTCGGGACTCCCATGACGGTATTGTTCCAGGGACCGAGAAAAACGCTGGTGGAAAAACCCCAAAACGCTGCGCAGAACGCCGTCGGCAAAGTTGACGCCAGCGAGCAAACAGCGAGACAATGATGATATCAAACCGAGCGCCTGTATTATGAGCGACCCTATTACACTCCCAGAACGGCAGCCCGCACCGGAAATCTCTGTTGTGGTTCCTGTCTACAATGAAGAAGCTGTACTCGATAAACTGTTTGCACGCCTCTATTCAGTACTGGATGGACTGAATCGCCGTTACGAAATTGTACTGATCGATGATGGCAGCCGCGATAAGTCCACCGCCCTGTTGCGTGCCCAGTACCAGGCCCGCCCCGATGTGACCCATGTGGTATTGCTGCGCGCTAACGCCGGTCAGCACGCAGCTATTATGGCCGGTTTCGAACGGGCCCGGGGCCGCTATGTGATTACCCTGGATGCGGATTTACAAAACCCGCCGGAGGATATATCCAAACTGCTGGAACGCCTCGATGCCGGTCACGATTACGTGGGCAGCGTACGCCGCCGGCGCCACGACGCCCGCTGGCGGCACTTCGCTTCCCGCGCCATGAATCAGTTGCGCGAACAGATTACCAACATCCACATGACCGATCAAGGCTGCATGCTCCGCGCCTACCACCGGGATATTGTCGATGCGCTGTTAGCCTCCAACGAATCACAAACATTTATCCCGGCGCTGGCTTATCTGTATGCGGCCAACCCCACCGAAGTCGTGGTGGAACACTGTGAGCGCGCCGCCGGCGCATCGAAATACTCGCCATTCAAACTGGTGCAACTGAATTTCGATTTGATCACCAGTTTTTCCATGCTGCCATTACAAGTGTTTTCGCTATTGGGAATGGCCATTTCCGGGCTCTCGCTGTTGTTCGTGTTTTATCTGTTTATGCGGCGCCTGTTTCTCGGCCCGGAAGTGGAAGGCGTGTTCACGCTATTCGCCATTGCTTTTTTCATGATCGGCCTGCTGCTGTTTGCCGTGGGTATTCTGGGCGAATATGTGGGCCGTATCTACACCGAGGTGCGCAAGCGCCCCCGTTATCTGGTGCTGGCAAGTCTGAGCCCGATCCAGACCGAAAAAACTCAACCCAAAAGATCACATAAACATGCCCTCTGACAAACATCGCTACGGCCCCGAACCCTTTATCGATTGAACGCGGCTATTAAATACAGCTATTGAACACGGCTAAGGAATTTTCCTTCGTGCAAATTGCATTAAAAGTGGATGTGGATACTTATCGCGGAACCTGCGAAGGAGTTCCCGCACTGCTGGCGTTATTCGAGCGCTACGGCGTAAAAGCCACCTTTCTGTTCAGTATGGGGCCGGATCACACCGGGCGCGCACTGCGCAGGGTTTTGCGGCCAGGCTTTTTGCGCAAAGTCCACCGCACTTCCGTTGTCGAACACTATGGGATTAAAACGCTGTTGTACGGCGTATTGCTGCCCGGGCCGGATATCGGCCGCAAAGCCGGGCACTTGATGAACAAGACATTTGAGCAAGGCCACGAAGTGGGCCTGCATTGTTACGACCATGTCCGCTGGCAGGATGCTGTGGCCGGCAAAAACAAACAGTGGACGGAAAATGAAATGCGCAAAGCATACAATGCTTTTCGCAAAGCGGTGGGCATCAACCCGACCACCCTCGGCGCCGCCGGCTGGCAACTCAACAAATACGTTCTGGCGCTGGAGGAATCCATGGGGTTTCGCTATGCCAGCGATGTACGCGGATACGCGCCCTTTTACCCGATACTCGACGGCGTGACCTCTCAATGCGTGCAAATACCCACCACTGTGCCGACGCTGGATGAACTGATCGGCCGCGACACCATTACCAGCGACAATGTGCACGAGGTAATAAGAGAAGCTGTGCGCAGGCCAGTTCCCCACGGTCATGTTTACACCCTGCACGCGGAGCTGGAGGGCATGAAATGGTTGCCTGTGATGGAACGTTTGCTGCGAAGCTGGCTGTCGGAAGGCGTCGACATTGTAACGCTCTCAGATATCTACCGTACATTGGATTTGACTGCGTTGCCGCGCAAAAACATTCTTTGGCGTGAAGTGGAAGGACGTTCAGGTGTGTTGGCCTGTGAAGATTGTGCCACGCTCACCAGTGCCACTCTCACTGTTGCCTGAAGGATACTGTCGCTTGATGCGCGGCAACAAACCCTTGAACCTGCCCAATACCAGCCTCATGGGGGGTAGAAAAAGTTGGCAATAGAAACCACAATCGCTGCGATTGATTTTCCCGCCCACGGGACTCTAACAGACAGAATCTGCAAAAACAGGCAATGCGATCGGGTTTAACCGACTGGGTTTAACCAACACTGGACTTGCAAGAATGGGCAGTATAAATACGGCGGGGTTCGCGGCGAAGGTTCCAGAGCACCTGGATGACTTCAAGCTTTCCAAAGCGCTTTCGAGGGGGGATGAACAGGCATTCGACCACTTCTACGAAATTTACTTCGATCGCGTCTACCGCTTTGTGAGCCGCCGCGTGGAGGAGGAGGATATCGTCCAGGATATACTCCAAAACACCCTGATCAGCGCGCTCGGCAATATGGAAAGCTATAGAGGGGAAGCCAGTATGTTTACCTGGATATGCCAGATAGCCCGCAACGAACTCAGCGTCCATTTCAGGCGCAACCGGCAACAGCAAGCGCGCTCAGTGGTCGCCGACAGCGATGAGGAAATCCGCAGGGTGCTGGAAACCCTGGAGGCCCCTGTGAGCGACAGGCCGGACACGCAATCCGAACGCGAGGAAATGATCCGTCTGATCCTGCTGACCCTGGATTACCTGCCGGGTCGCTACGGCGACATATTGGAATGGAAATACGTAAAAGGGTTTTCCGTCAAGCACATCGCCGAAGAATTGGGGCAGAGCCCGGAAGCCGTGCAATCACTGCTGCAACGGGCGCGTAAAGCGTTTCGCAATACCTTTCAGAATGCCACTGACATACTTTTGGGAGGGGCAACATGAATAACGATTTTGACAAAGGCTCTGGCGACCAGGCGGCAGAGGATACCCTCAACCGCCTGCTGTCCCACGCCGGCGAACGTCAGAAAGCGCCGACGGCGCTAAAGGCACGGGTGCGTCAGCAGGTTTACAGCGCCTGGAAACAACAGCAGCAGAGCAAGGATGAACGGCACCCCGCCGCCTCGACCACCGCGGCACCGGCAACGCGCAATTGGGGCTGGCTACTTGCCGCCGCCAGCTTGATGGTGGGGATCGGGTTAATTTTTTCCATCACCGTTCTGAAAGACGCCAGCGAGACACCTGTAGCCACCGTGACCAAAGTTCTGGGGAATGCCTGGTATATCTCCGGCCAGGAGAATGCCCCGGACGGGAATGCCCCGGACGAGGTGGATTGGCAGCCATTGACAGTGGGCCGCGCGCTACCGGCACACAGCCGGCTGCGTACTCTCGCCGAGGCCAGAGTGGCGCTGGCCCTGGGAGAAACGTCTGTGCGCGTAGACGAGCGTACCGACGTGGTCCTTAGCAGTGGCGAAACACTGGCACTTACCCGCGGGCAGCTGTACATGGATACGGGCACACATGCATCCGCTCACAAACCTGCCCTTACTGTCATTACAGCCCACGGCCGGGCCAGGGACATAGGCACCCAGTTTCTGGTGCACGCCCTGCCGGATTTACTGGCAGTGGCCGTGCGGGAGGGTTCGGTGGATATACACCGCGTGGACACCACTATCCACACTAGGGCGGGCGAACGTGTATCGGTGAACGAAACCGGCACGGTTACAAGGGAGCTTGTATCCACCGATGCCTCGGCCTGGAATTGGGCGATCGCTCTGGCACCCAGTTTTGAGATTGAAAATGCCAAGCTCAAGGACTTTCTCGTCTGGGTGAGCCGGGAACTGGGCAAACCGCTGATATTTGCCAGCCCCCTGGTGCAACAGGAATGCGAGTTGACCGTGCTGCACGGAAATATCGATAACCTTTCACTGTACGAGGCACTCACCACTGTGTTGGAAACCACCCGTTTCCGCCTTGACACCAACTCCAGCGAAACAATTACCATTGTGGAAGGTTAAATATTTATTCACCGACGGGATGCTATAATAATTTGATGAACGCTGCGGAGAATACCCCCCATAGACCACCTGCCGACGGATAACACTCAACCTTATTACTATCTTTCTATGCCCTATTCCCTCCTATCCGCCGGTTTACTAACACTCGCGAGCCTGCTGATATTGCCTCTCTTCTGTTATGCCTCTGATAACCCGAGTTTCAGCGCGATTGTTGAACGCTTGCGAGAACAGGGCATTTTCATTAATTACAGCTCCGATCTGCTGGACAATCGCGACCCCGTGGAGTTGGATAACGCGACCGCCACGGCGACAATGCTCGAACAATTGCAGCACTGGCTAACTGGAAAGGGCCTGTCTCTCAGGCAAATCGGACCAACGCGCTACCTGGTAACCCACTCGGGAAAGCCGAAACCGGTCGTCAATCTGATTCAGGGACGTGTAGTGGATGCCATCAGCGGTGCACCTGTCGATGGCGCCAGTGTCCGGCTACTCTCCATGGAAACGGTTACGGATAGCGAAGGCGCATTCACCCTGGGCGCGCCCGCTGCCCGCTACCTGGTCCTCAACGTCGAGGCAGGCGGATATACCTCCCTGACGTTTCCCTATCCAACCGGAAGCAAACCGCTGACCCTGCGCCTCACCCCCCTGATTGAAACAGTAGAGGTTACCGGCAGCCGGCACCCTGTTTACCGGCATGGTTTGAACCGGTCTTTCAGTGCCGACGCAGAAGAACTTGCCCTTGCGCCGGCCACGGGGGATGACAAACTCAGACTCATTACCCAATTACCCGGCAGCGCCACCAACGGCATATCCGCCAGGCCTCAGGTGCGCGGCGGGCGGCAGGACGAAGTGCTGGTGCTGTTGGATGGCATGACACTGCTGGAACCGTTTCACTTCAAGGATTTTCAAAGCCTGTTTAGCGTGGTGGACGCCGGCATACTCGAAGAGGCGACCTTTCACAGCGGCGCTTTTCAGGTACCCTTCGGTAACCGCATGAGCGGGGTGCTGGATTTGCACACCCGCGAAAACAATGGGGAGGACTGGAATCGCCTGGCCCTCAGCCTCTTCAACCTTAATTATTCCTTCGCCGGCGCCGATGCCGGCAATCGCAATCAGTGGCTCGGTTGGCTGCGGCGCAGCAGCCTGCAATGGCTTGTGCCGCACCTGGATAATAACGACCTGAAATTGGAAATGTACGACAGCTTTCTTCGCTTTGACCACCGTCCAAACGAGAGCCTGATGCTGAGCGGCAATCTGCTGACGTTTAGGGATGAAATCAGCTTCTATGACGCGGAAGAAAAGGAATACGCCCGTTCGTTCTATGACAACTTTTACGCATGGTTCAATCTGGAAAAAAACTGGAACCCACAATTCGACAGTAAAACCCTCCTGAGTGTGAGCGAAATCAGGAATTCACGCGATGGAGAACTCAACCGCGAGGGTGTGGTAACCGCCAAGGTGGAAGATTCGCGTCATTTTCGCCAAACCACCCTGGAGCAGTTTTTCAATTGGAGCGGTTGGCACAATCATCAACTGTCCACCGGGTTCGGGGCGAAAGCCGGCAAGGCGGAGTACGACTACACGCGATCCAGCCGCTTCGATCCGCTCTACGCCGATGTGGCAACAGAACTCCCTCCCGGACAGGTTGACGTCAATGTTGCGGCAGACGTATATCAGGGGTTCGCCTTTGTACGCGACAGACAGCTGCTGAACGAGCAGTGGGTTGCGGAATGGGGTCTGCGGTGGGACTGGCAAAAATACGAAAAGCAATTCAGTGATGCCCAGTGGAGCCTGCGGGCCAATCTGCTTTATCAACCGAGCAATACCCTCAGCTACCGGTTTGCGTTAGGGCGTTTCACACAAGCGCAGGAGTTGAACGAGTTGCCTGTAGAAGATGGCATAGCGCGTTTTTATTCCGCCCAGGTGGCATACCATACGGTGCTGGGTGTAACACTGCTGCCAGCGCCGGGATTAAAATGGGAAGCCGAGCTCTACTACAAGCAATTGGAAGACCAGCACCCTTTTTTCGACAATTTATTCAACCGAGTCGAAATCCTACCGGAAGCACTCCCCGACCGGCAGGAGCAGGTTGCCCGCAACGGCCGCGCCAGAGGGCTGGAACTAGGCTTTGAATTCCCCCTGCCCTGGGATCAGGAAGGATGGTTGAACTACAGTTTCGCCGAAGTGGAAGATGATATCGAAGGACGATATATCCCCCGCAACTGGGATCAACGCCATAGTATCAATACTGGTACGCGGGGCCGTTGGGGAAAATGGGATTACCAGCTCCGCTACAGCTATCACACAGGCTGGCCCACCACGGAATTTGAACTGATAACAAATGCCGACAATCAGCAGGCATTAGTCATCGGGCCGCGCAATCGGAACCATCTGGCACATTATGCAAGCCTGGATTTTCACCTCAGCCGGCAGATTTCCTTGCCGGCCAGCCACCTCGAATTTTATGTGGATATCATCAACCTATTGGGTCGTAACAACGAGGCGGGCCGTTCCTTTACCTTAGCGCGGACTGACAGTGAGATTGTGCTGGAACCCGAGCGTGAAAATAGCTTTAGCATTATGCCCAACCTGGGTCTTATATGGGAATTTTAATACGGCGCAAGGAGTTCTGCCCGAAGCAAAGCAGTGACTGATGCAGCAAGCGAACGCGAGCAAAACGAAACTCAATACGCCACCCGATATACTATTGATACATACAGCTTCAAGAGGCCGTTTCCATGCCGGCGACAAAGATACCCCGATCCAGGACAGACATATATTTATAGTATTATTATGATATTTATGCATAAACTGTCCGCATTTTCCGCGGCGGCTGGAACGGCAGGCGCGCCTGCACACCCAGGTCTACGTCGGTTACGCCCTGTCCGACGCGGCCCAGTACCGTGACGCCGCACTGATCGATCAAGGCCGCCGGCTTCGACTACGTGCGTCTGTCCCACTACCCCTTTTATCACCTGAAGAGTTGGGGTATTTTTTAAGGGAGTTAAATGCATTAAAACTCCCTCAGCTCAGGATTACGTCTGGTGGCCTCCACGGCGCAGGGCGGTGTGGTTAACTATTTGGCGGGCGAGACTCCACATTTTGGGCGGAGGCGGAACAGATTTCCAAATAGATGCTCTCGCGAAACGTCGCAGTGGGTGTCCCGAACTTCCATATTTGTCATCGGCTCTCAACCTTGTTGCGCGAGATGGGAA
>JARROD010000134.1:0-20339 GCA_037384225.1 Exilibacterium sp. | reverse complement strand
GTCAAACGGGGGAATTTGTAGTTTTTTTGGTACCTGGGACGCGCACGAAATAACCTCCGGTTTTCGCAGCGGCGCCACGCGGGATGGATGGGAGGCGAAAACCGGAGGTTATTTCGCACACGCCCCTTATCAATCTCCCGGGGTAGCGTGTCGTCAATCCAGCGCCTATTCGCCCGACATTGTGTCGACGATCACGGGTTGTTGAGAAGTTACTTTTACTGTGTGATTTTTCGTGCAACCTTTTATTTGCCAATACAGAAGCTGGAAAAAATTCTTCCCAGTAAATCATCGGGGGTAAAAGCCCCGGTAATTTCCGCTAGTGCATTCTGTGTCTGGCGCAAATCTTCCGCCAGAAGCTCACCGGCATTGTGGGTGTGGAGTTGGTGGTGAGCGCTGCGGAGGAGCTCGAGCCCCCGTTCAAGGGCATCGAGGTGCCGGCGCCGGGCAGTGAAGCCGCCCTCGGTTGTACCGGTAAAACCCATGCAGTCTTTCAAATGCTGCTTTAACGGCGCAAGGCCTGAACCATTTTTGACTGAGATACCAAGGCTGGTATAGGGCGTCTGTGGCGGGGTTGAGATAATTCCGGCGAGTTTGTTGGAGAGATCGATTTTATTGAAGATCAGGGTAAGCCGTTGTCGGTTCGCAAGCCTGTCCATAAATTCCGGCCAGATTTGATCTGGATCGGTGCACTGTTCTTTGCTGCTGTCCACCATCAACAGTACCCGGTCAGCGGCTTTAATTTCACGCCAAGCCCGGTCTATACCTATACGCTCAACTTCATCCCTGCTTTCTCTGAGACCGGCGGTATCGATAATATGCAACGGCATGCCATCAATATGGATATGTTCCCGCAAAATATCCCGGGTAGTTCCCGCTATGTCTGTGACAATCGCTGTATCACGGCCTGCCAATGCGTTTAGCAAACTGGATTTACCGGCGTTGGGGCGCCCGGCAATTACCACTTGCATACCTTCTCTAAGGATCGCCCCCTGGCGGGCATCAGCCAGCACCCGGCGCAGTTTTTGGGTAATTTCCTCCAGCTCCGTTGCCACCCTGCCATCGCTGAGAAAATCAATTTCCTCTTCGGGAAAATCAATGGCGGCTTCGACGTAGATACGCAGTTGAATCAGCGCTTCCACCAGTTCATTGATCTGTTGGGAGAATACCCCCTGCAGAGAATGTAACGCATTGCGCGCTGCTTGCTCGGAAGTGGCGTCGATTAAATCCGCTATGGCTTCCGCCTGGGTCAGATCCATCTTGTCGTTGAGGAACGCACGTTCTGAAAACTCTCCCGGTCGGGCCAGCCTGGCGCCGAGTCGGGTGGCACGTTGCAGCAAAAGATCCATTACCACGGGACCGCCGTGCCCCTGTAATTCCAGCACGTCTTCGCCGGTAAAGGAGTTTGGGGCCGGGAAAAACAGTGCAATACCCTGATCCAGTATCGCTTTATTTTCGCCAAGGAAGGGGCCATAGGTGGCCTGGCGGGGGTTGAGCTGTTGTTGAAGAATCTGCCCGGCGATAGTTTTAGCGCCGGGCCCTGAGATACGCAAGATTCCGACACCACCGCGTCCGGGTGGTGTCGCTATGGCGGCAATGGTATCGGAGACATCGATTCTGGACATCAACAGACATTCGCCAAAGAGTTATTTTTTGTCAGCCGCTTCGATCTGCCTGGTGATGACGTACTGCTGGGCGATTGATAGCGTGTTGTTAACCACCCAGTACAAAACCAGCCCGGCAGGGAACCACAAAAACATAAAGGTAAATACAATCGGCATAAGTTGCATAACACGCGCCTGGGTGGGATCGGCCGGCGTCGGATTCAGTTTTTGTTGAAACCACATGGTGGCCCCCATAATCAGCGGCAGCACAAAAATCGGATCCTTGACAGAGAGATCATCGATCCAGCCCAGGAAAGGGGTATGGCGGAGCTCCACACTTTCCATCAATACCCAGTAGAGTGAAATGAAAACAGGCATCTGCACCAGTACCGGCAGGCAACCGCCGAGAGGATTGACTTTTTCCTTTCGGTACAACTTCATGAGTTCTTCGGACATCTTTTGGCGGTTGTCACCATAGCGTTCTTTGAGTTCCGCCATCAGTGGCTGCACCTTGCGCATCTTCGCCATGGAACGGTAGCTGGCGGCGGAAAGTGGGAAAAACAGACCTTTTACAATAATGGTCAAGACAATGATTGACAAACCCCAGTTGCCGAGGAGACTGTAAATGAAGTTGAGAAAGTGAAACAGAGGTTTGGCAATCCACCACAGCCAGCCATAGTCTACCGTCAGATCCAGGTAGGGGGATATTTGTTCAAGACGGTCGATGTCCTTGGGGCCGGCATAGAAAGATGCTTTGATAACCCCTTTTGACCCTGCCGCCACTTCTGTTTGCGGGCTGGTGAACCCCAATAAATAGTGGGTTTTATCGCCAGCTTTGCGAAGCTTGAAGCTGTTTTCCAATTCCTGATCGGGTATCCACGCACTGAGAAAGTAGTGCTGCACCATAGCCACCCAACCACCCTGTATGGTGGTTTCAATGGTGCTTTCATCCAGGTCGTCAAAGGTGAATTTATTGTACTTTTTATCCGGTGTGGTGGTAGCAGCGCCGAGAAATGGTTTGATACCGATACCGGTATCGACCGGGGGCTTGAAGCCGTCGCGTTTGATTTGCGCGAAAAGGTTTGCTCTCCAGGGGGTGTCGCCCTGGTTGTCTATCAGGTACTCGATTTCAACCAGGTAGTCATCGCGGTGAAAAATGAAACGCTTAGTCAATTCGACCTGGTTTTGAGTTAAGGTCAGGTCGACATTTAACACGTCTGTGCCTGACGGCATCTGATAGCTGTTTTGCTGCGCCGTAAAAGTCGGACGTTTAGCGGCACTGTCAGTGCCATTGGCCCCGACCAACCCACTTTGGGCAATATAGGTGTGGCTTTCGGTGCGGTTGAGCAGCTCAAAGGGAATGTCCGATTTCTCAAGTGTAGCAAGGTGCTGGGGCAGGGCGACTTAACCATGTCACCCCCGTGGGTGTCTATTGTCACTTCAAGGGTATTGGTTTTTACCGTAATCAGCTGTGCTTCGGTGGTGACCTGAGGGCGGGATTTAATCTCTGGACTGATGGGGATATCGCTGCTTTGTTTTTCCACCGATGCGATGGGTGTATCGGGGACGGGGTTTGATGTGACCGTTGAAGGAAGCGTGGAGGTAACTTCCACTGCCGGACGTTTGCGCTCCTGAAATTCGTTCCACTTCAGAAATAACATAAATGTGACAGCCGCCATGGCCCCCAGTAGTAGTGTGCGTTGCCAATCCATTTTTCTTGCTTCTTTATTTAAGGGTTGCTGAAGGTGGTTTGTTACAGTGATTTTCTGGCACGGGATCTATACCGCCCGGATGCCAGGGGTGGCATTTAGTCAGCCGCAGCAGGCTGAGATAACTGCCTTTGAGTAAACCGTATCGGTTGATTGCTTCTTCGGCATAGTGTGAGCAGCTGGGATAAAAACGACATTGACTCCCAATCCAAGGACTGGCGAGATAACGGTAGACGTGGATTAGCGCAATAGCGATTTTTCGCACGGTCTGCTTTCCTTCTCTCATATTTGTCGCTAGGGGTTTATGTCACAGCGTATGCTTTACACGACTCATTTTTTGAGTGATGGTTTTGGTTGTCCGCTCTGTGTTACTGTCTGATCAGACCTTTCCTGTTCATTATGGGCTTTTTTGGCGGCTTTTTGTTCAATTCGCTGCCATTGTTGTGCCATAAGTTTATGAAGCTGCCCATTGTCGAACTGGTCCAGTTCACGCCGCGCCAGCACTATAGCATCTATACCGGCCAGTTTGTGCTGTTGTTGACGAAATGATTCTCTTGCAATGCGTTTGATGCGATTGCGTTGTACGGCCAGTCGGATATTTTTTTGGGCGATAATCAACCCAAGGCGAGCTTGTGGCAGTCCGTTGGGGCGAGCCAGTATCAGTAGATACTTGTGGGAGGCGCGTAAAGGGGCGTTGGCAAAGACAGCTTGAAAATCACCGGAGTTGAGCAGGCGTAAACATTTGCCAAAGCCCTTAGGTCTGCCCATTACCCATAAGTCCTTTCACCGAGCTGCCAAAGGGTCATGAACGAGGTGTATTTTCGAGGCCATGGGCCTATGTTGAGAAAATACAACGCGGCAGATGGTCCTTTAGCGGCTCGCCCGCAGGAAGGCCCCCCCTCGTTCTTTATAGAGAAGGTTCTCGGCTGCATTGCCGAGAACGAATTGGGGGACTCTGAAGGGACTTGTGGGTAATGGGCAGACCTAGGTTTGCTCACTCCAGAAACTCAAAGCGATTAAGCAGCAAGTAATTTGCGGCCTTTGGCACGACGGCGGGCCAGTAATTTGCGGCCGTTTTTAGTCGCCATGCGGGAGCGAAAACCGTGAGCGCGTTTGCGCTTTAAAACGCTGGGCTGAAATGTTCTTTTCATGAATCTCACCTGCAGGTCGAAATTAAACTGAGTTTGCGCTACTGAAAGGGGCTGACCCCGGGCAGCGAAAAGACGCGGGATTTTAATGAATTGTTGTCACTTTATCAATGGAAAACTTACTTTTTCCACAAATACCGGTTGTTTATCGGGAAAAAGTGGTTTGGCGCGAATTATACTGTTTTACGCTTCATCCTAACCTATTGATTAAAAAGCAATATTTTCTATCTTTGAAAGAAGAAATAATTCGATTTTATTGTGGATAACTGGGTAAGTTGGGGGTAAACTAGTGCCCTTTTCAATTCTTAAAGTAGAGACGTTTAATTCCGCTTAACTCAGTCGTTGGGTTGGGCAGGGGTTTGTTTGTTTAACAAATTTGTGGGGGGATACCTTGCCAGAGTTGATCTGGAATAAGTGTGTGGATAGTTTGCGCAGTGAACTGCCCTCGCAACAGTTCAACACCTGGATCCGGCCTCTGCAGGTTGATTCTTCGGTCGAAGAAGAACTGCATTTACTGGCGCCAAACCGTTTTATTATGGATTGGGTGTCCGATAAATTTCTCGCCCGAATTTGCGAGTTGGTTTGCGAGTACAGTGAGAAGCAACAACCCATACAGGTTGTGCTTGGTATTATGGCCAGGCAACCTTCCCGCTTTCAGCGTCGGGCTGGTGCCACTTCGAGAATCAAAAAAACCGATCCTCCTATGGGGTCCCCTTTATCGACAATGACTTCGCGGGTATCAAATCCAACGCATAACACGGGTTACAGCGCTCCGCCGGCAACGTATTCCCCACCAACGCCCTCTCCCCAGAGAGTCAATGGTTTTTCTGAAAGAGGCCGCGGTGACACCATTGAAGTGGAAGGCGGGCTAAAGCACCGAAGTTATTTAAATACCAGCTTTACCTTTCCGAGTTTTGTCGAGGGTAAGTCAAATCAATTGGGGCTAGCGGCCGCTAAACAGGTGGCTGAAAACCCTGGTGGCTCTTACAATCCGTTATTTATCTATGGTGGTGTGGGTTTAGGAAAAACCCATTTGATGCACGCCGTGGGGCATGCCCTGGTGCAGGAAAATGCTAATGCAAAAGTAGTGTATCTGCATTCTGAGCGTTTTGTTGCTGACATGGTCAAGGCGTTGCAGCTAAACGCCATCAATGATTTTAAACGTTATTATCGGTCAGTGGATGCTCTATTGATCGACGATATTCAATTCTTTGCCGGCAAAGAGCGTTCACAAGAAGAGTTTTTTCATACATTTAATGCGCTGCTGGAAGGTGGGCAACAGATTATATTGACCTGTGATCGATATCCGAAGGAAATCAGTGGATTGGAAGAACGCTTGAAATCCCGATTTGGTTGGGGGTTAACGGTGTCAATTGAACCTCCCGAGCTGGAAACCAGAGTAGCTATATTAATGAAGAAGGCCGATCAGGCGCATATGGACTTGCCTAACGATGCGGCATTTTTTATCGCCCAACGTATACGCTCCAATGTGCGGGAGTTGGAGGGCGCGCTAAAAAGGGTAATCGCCAACGCCCATTTTACCGGCAGACAAATTGATGTTGAACTGGTACGCGAAGCATTGAAAGACCTGCTGGCGCTGCAGGATAAGCAAGTCAGTATCGATAATATACAGCGGGTGGTAGCGGAGTATTACAAAGTTAAGATCAGTGATTTATTATCTAAGCGCCGCAGTCGCTCTGTTGCTCGACCGCGACAGGTGGCCATGTCACTGGCCAAGGAGTTGACCAACCACAGCCTGCCTGAAATCGGTGAGGCGTTTGGAGGCAGAGACCATACGACGGTCTTGCATGCCTGTCGTAAGATTAAAAAAATGCGCGAAGAGGATGCCGATATTCGCGAGGATGTTAAGAATTTGCTGCGTTCCCTGACAACTTAGGCGCCTGTAGAGTAACTTCTCAATAACCAGGGACAGGGCATTAGACTTTCAAACAACAACACAGTTTAAATTGATAAAGAGTAGATAAAATGAAATTCAGTGTACCTCGCGAAGCATTGTTAAAACCACTCCAGCTTGTTTCTGGTGTTGTGGAGCGTCGCCAAACGTTGCCAGTGCTTTCCAATGTATTGATGGTACTGGAGGGAGACCAACTGTCTTTGACAGGTACGGATCTCGAAGTGGAAATAGTGGGAAGAATTCAGTTGAGCCAGGCTAGTGAAGGAGGGGAGGTAACGATTCCAGCTAAAAAGTTTGTGGATATCTGTCGCTCGCTGCCCGATGGTGTCAGCATTGATTTTTTTGAAGAGAATCAGAGAGTGGTGGTTAAAAGCGGCCGCAGTCGTTTCACGCTGTCTACCCTGCCAGCCAATGATTTTCCCAATGTAGAGCAGGGTGATAGCGATTTACAGTTTACCTGTGAGCAGAAGGTGATTAAACGCCTCATTGACCGCACAGCTTTTGCCATGGCACAACAGGATGTCCGTTACTATCTCAACGGGATGCTGTGGGAAGTGAACAAAAACCAGCTCCGTGTAGTGGCTACAGACGGTCATCGTCTGGCGATGTGTACTCGGAATATAGAAGCTGTAACGGAAGAAACTGTACAGGCGATATTACCGCGGAAAGGTGTGATTGAACTTTCACGTTTGTTGAGTGACACCGAAGATCGAATAGAAATTACCCTGGGCAATAACCATATTAGAGCCACTACCGAGGAATTCACTTTTACGTCGAAATTGGTTGATGGGAAATTTCCAGATTATCAGCGTGTTTTACCGAGAGGTGGTAATAAGGTGGTGTTTGGAAATCGGAGCGAATTGGGACAGGCTTTTTCCCGCACTGCAATTCTTTCCAACGAAAAATATCGGGGTGTCCGGCTTTTGCTGGAGGACGGGCTGTTGACGATTGTTGCCAACAATCCGGAACAGGAAGAAGCGGAAGAGCAGGTTGTGGTAGATTACGCCGGTGATAAGTTGGAAATTGGCTTCAATGTCAGTTATCTCCAGGATGTCGCCAACGTTCTCAGTAGTGAAAATATCAAGATGACCCTTTCTGATTCAAACAGCAGCGCCCTTTTGGAAGAGCCCGAAGGTGGAGATTCCGTTTACGTCGTTATGCCCATGCGGTTATAGAAACCTGGCACTTTTTACACAATGCCGCTCGCGGTTGGTCCTCGATGACCCTAAAACGTCTTTTTATTACCAATCTTCGAAATTTGAACGCGGTGGATATACGCCCAAGCCACCGTGTTAACTTTATCTTTGGTCCCAATGGTAGCGGTAAAACCAGTATTCTGGAGGCCATTAGTCTGCTCGGTTTAGGGCGTTCCTTCCGCAGCCACAAGTTGAAACCATTGATAAACCGGAATGCGGATACCCTGACGGTTTTCGGTAGTCTTGAGTGGAATTCTTCTGAATTACCGATTGGTATTCAGAGGAACTTAGGCGGGCAGAGTTGGATTAAGGTGGATGGTAAGCTAGTTAATTCTGCCGCAAAATTAGCCGAACACCTCCCGTTACAATTGATTGACGCACATTCCTTTTTACTCCTGGAGGGGGTTCCCAAGATCCGCCGTCAGTTTATTGATTGGTTGGTGTTCCACGTGAAACCTGAATTCCTGTCTGTCTGGAAGACCGCTCAGCTTTGCATAAAACACCGCAATAGTTTACTGCGCCGTGGTAGAATAGACCGTTTGGAATTGGCTCCCTGGGATCTGGAACTAGCGAAAGCTGCTACAGATATAGATCGCCTTCGAGAGGAAACAATCACGGCATTTGTCTCCCAACTCCAGTTATTGATAGAAGAATTTATCACGATTGAAAACTTGACCCTGAATTACTTCCGGGGTTGGGATCGTGAGTTGGCTTATTCAGAGGTATTGGAAAAGGGGTTGGAAAGAGATAGCACTCTTGGGCATACGGGAAGTGGCCCACACCGGGCGGACTTAAAAATAAGAATTGGAAACGAAAATGCGGCTAGCATTCTTTCCAGAGGACAGCAAAAGCTGCTGGTATGTGCAATGCGTATCGCCCAAGGTGTTGTTTTTAAGCAGCTTACCGGGAAATGTTGTGTTTACTTAATCGATGATTTGCCGGCGGAGTTGGATCAAGTCTATCGGCGTAGATTGGCCAGCTGGCTTGACCAGATAAGCTCCCAGGTATTCGTAACGGGAATAGAAAAGGACGTTTTACTGCAGAGCTGGCCCAGCTTACAGCAAACCGAAAGATCGCTGTTTCACGTGGAACATGGCCAAGTGCATTTGATAAACCAAGAATTTGATTAATATCCTGGCTGGGATTACACCTGTCTCAGGAGTAGATCGTTAATAGTGGAGTAAACTATGTCAGATGAGACTACTTACGACTCATCCAGTATTAAAGTACTAAAAGGCCTGGATGCGGTGCGTAAGCGCCCTGGAATGTACATTGGTGATACCGATGACGGCACAGGCCTACACCACATGGTGTTTGAGCTGGTTGATAATTCCATTGATGAAGCCCTGGCCGGTCATTGTTCTGAAATTCGGGTAATTATCCACCCTGACGAATCTGTATCTGTGTCGGACAATGGTCGAGGTATTCCAACAGAAATTCATGAGGAAGGTGTTTCCGCTGCGGAAGTCATCATGACGGTTCTGCACGCAGGTGGAAAATTCGACGATAATACATATAAGGTTTCAGGTGGTCTCCACGGTGTCGGGGTGTCTGTTGTAAACGCGCTTTCTTCTGAACTTAAGCTGACTATCCGTCGGGAAGGGAAGGTTTATGAGCAGGTTTACCACCACGGTGTTCCTCATGCACCACTTTCTACAGTAGGGGAAACTGAGGCTACTGGGACCGAAGTTCACTTCAAACCATCTTCAAATACTTTCAACAATATTGAATTCCACTTCGATCATCTGGCTAAACGGCTGCGTGAGTTGTCTTTTCTTAACTCCGGTGTCCGCATTGTGCTTAAGGATGAACGTAGCGCTAAGAAAGAAGTTTATGAATATGAAGGAGGGTTGAAAGCTTTCGTTGAATACCTGAACAAAAATAAAACGCCTGTCAATCAGGTTATGCATTTCAGCAACCAACGCGATGACGGAGTCGGTGTGGAAGTGGCTCTGCAGTGGAACGATAGTTTTCAGGAAAATATTTTCTGTTATACCAACAATATCCCTCAGCGAGATGGGGGCACGCATCTCGCCGGATTCCGGGCCGCTTTAACCCGTGGTTTAAACAACTATATAGAAAGGGAAGGGTTGGGAAAGAAAGATAAGGTCAATACGACGGGTGATGATGCCCGGGAAGGTCTTACAGCCATTATCTCCGTTAAGGTTCCCGACCCAAAATTTTCCTCTCAAACCAAGGATAAGCTGGTTTCCTCAGAGGTGAAAACTGCGGTAGAACAGGAAATGGGGCAGTCTTTTAACGAATTTCTTCTCGAGAACCCTCAGGATGCCAAGTCTATCGTCACTAAAATGATTGAGGCCGCTAAGGCCCGTGAGGCGGCGCGTAAAGCACGGGAAATGACCCGACGCAAGGGAGCATTAGATATCGCGGGCTTGCCGGGTAAACTGGCCGATTGTCAGGAGAAGGATCCGGCGCTTTCCGAAATCTATCTGGTGGAAGGGGATTCGGCGGGAGGTTCCGCTAAACAGGGGCGCGATAGACGCACCCAGGCAATCCTACCGCTGAAAGGGAAAATTCTGAATGTGGAAAAAGCCCGTTTCGACAAAATGCTCTCCAGTGCCGAAGTGGGCACGCTGATTACCGCACTCGGTTGCGGTATCGGTTCCGAGGAGTTCAACCCGGACAAATTGCGCTATCACAGCATTATTATCATGACTGACGCGGATGTAGATGGTTCCCATATACGAACGCTTCTACTGACTTTCTTTTTCCGCCAAACTCGGGAGCTGATCGAGCGTGGCCATGTTTATATCGCTCAACCACCGTTGTACAAAATCAGCAAAGGCAAGCAGGAGCAGTACTTAAAGGATGATGATGCACTGACTGCATTTTTAACCAATGCCGCACTTGAAAATGCCGCTTTGTATATCAATGCCGACGCCCCCGGAATTAGCGGCAGCGGGCTTGAAAATCTGGTCAACGAATACCGTTCCGTTATGACAACCATCGATCGGCTTTCCCGCTTGTATCCTGCGGAAGTTCTGGAACAAATGATTTATCTGCCGTCCCTGGAAGCTCAGCATCTGGGAGACCAGGGGCATATGCAGCAGTGGTGTGACATGTTGTTAGCGCGCCTGAGTCTGAACAATGGTACCGGTAGCCATCGCTATCTGGCGGAGGTTAAGGAAGATTCGGAGCGACATCTGTTTTTACCCAAAGTGAAAATCATTGCCCATGGCGTACCCGTTGAATATCAGTTTTCCCATGAATTTTTTAACTCGGGGGAATACAGAGCTATCGTCAGCCTGGGCAAGAGGCTGGAAAGTTTGATTGAAGAAGGCGCTTATATCAGTCGCGGTGAACGGAAACAGGAGGTTTCCAGTTTTAAAGAAGCGTTAGAATGGCTGATGAAAGAGTCCCGCCGGGGCTATACGGTTCAGCGTTACAAAGGGTTGGGAGAAATGAACCCCAGTCAGTTGTGGGAAACCACCATGGATCCGGAATCCCGGCGTATGCTGAAAGTGACGGTAGAGGTACTGGGCAGAAATGGGGGCACCCGCTCTGCCGCGAAGCCTTGCCCTGGTAGTGATACGTGTTTCGATCCCAGGGGGGGCATAGCAGGTTTGACCAGCGCGATCTCAGGTTTGTTCTTGCCTGAGCGTTTTGCCGGTCGGCTCCATTTTGGCAATCTGGTCTTCTATCCAGCTCCTGACTTCGGCGATAACTTCCTTACTGTTGCGTCCTTGTGTCGCTATGGGGGCTCCAATCACCACGGTTATGGTGCCGGGATACTTTAAAACACCTTCTTTAGGCCAGCATTCACCTGCGTTGTGCGCCACCGGAATGACTGGAACGCCGGCAGCACAGGCGATATCGGCACCGCTGCGGGCGTAGTTGCCGACTTGCCCGGTCGGTATTCGGGTGCCTTCCGGAAATACCAGAATATTATTGCCTTCCATCAGGCGTTCTTTGCCAATGGATTTCACCTTTTTAAAGGCTTTCACTGGACTGCCGCGATCGATAGGTACTGGTTTGAGCACCGCCAGCCCCCAACCAAAAAACGGAATTCGCAATAACTCCCGTTTCAACACGGTGCTGGCAGGGCCGAAAAAATACTGCAAAAACATGGTTTCCCAGGTGCTTTGGTGTTTTGAAAGCACAACGTAGGGGGCGGCGGAGGTGCTCTTTCCACCGATAATTTTAAAGTGAATGCCACAGCAAAATGCTGCCCACCAGACTACAAAACGATTCCAGATCATGACTATTTTGTAGCGGCTTTTATAAGGGAGAGGCCAGATAACAACACTGATGCTCCCGGCGATCGCACCGGTGAACATCCAAACGACAATAAACAGGAGTGATCTTACAAATAGCATAGTATTAAAAGTTATCCACAATGTAATCGGCGGCCTCTTTTAGGTGTTCGAAAACCGCTGACCGTTGTAGCTCAGGTTGTGGTTGCGCCGCCAGTTTCTTCAACGTTTCCCGGCCCTTTCCAGTTTTAACCAGTATCGGTACACAGCCTTTGCTAACACCGGCCTGCAAGTCCCTCAGGCTATCGCCTACCAGGGGCACGCCCTGAGCTGTGGTGTTGAATTCTGCTTCAATGGCGTCTATCAGACCTGGTTTGGGCTTGCGGCAATTGCAGTGATCGTCTGGACCATGGGGACAGTAGAATATGGCCGCCAGTTCGCCACCAGCAGCTTCTACCAATACCCGCAATTTACTGTGCATGGCTTCCAGATCATCGAGATCAAACAGGCCCCGGGCCAGGCCCGATTGATTGGTCGCTACGACTACTGTGTACCCGGATTTGTATAAGTAAGTAATTGCTTCTATGCTACCTTCCAAAGGAAGCCATTCATCAACTGATTTAATATAGTTATTGGAGTCCTGGTTAATAACCCCGTCGCGATCCAGAATCACAAGTTTCACAATTGCCAACCTTTTTCTATCAGTTCTTGGCTGGAACCAGAAGCGATATGTCCGCCACTTCCAGAAACAGATTGCGCAGTTGAGAAAGCAGCGCAAGGCGGTTATTGCGCTGGGTAGCGTCTTCGGTCATTACCATCACCGAATCGAAAAATGCATCCACACTTTCCCGTAGCTCAGCGAGAATTTCCAGGCCCTCAGTGTATTTATCAGCGGCAAAAAGCGGGGAAACCTGTTTGGCTTTGGAAGCAATTTCACCCGCTAGATTTATTTCCGCCACTTCTTTCAAAAGATTCATATCCAAGGTTGCCTTGTGTGGAGTTTGTTGCTTGGAGAGAATATTTGAAACCCTTTTATTGGCGGCGGCCAGGGCCTGCGCCTGGGGAAGTCGGCTGAAACGGTGTACAGCCAGTACACGGTTATTAAAATCCAGGGGTTTACTTATCTGCTTGGCGCTGACCGCCAGGAAGACCGGTGTGGGTATATCCTTGTCTTCATACCAAGCCCGGAAACGTTCAAACATATAACTGAGAACATTGTCCACCACATCAGCTTTGCCACTGAGTATAGGGTACTGGTTTTGGCTCACCTGCAGCAAATCACGCAGATCCAGATCAAGGTTATTTTCAACCAGCAGGCGCAGTACACCGAGGCTGGCACGGCGCAGGGCGAAAGGGTCTTTGGAACCTGTGGGAAGCTGGTCAATACCAAAAATACCGACCAGCGTGTCGAGCCGGTCGGCTATTGCTAAAATCGTCCCAACGGTAGTGGCCGGAAGACTGTCGCCGGAAAAGCGAGGCAGGTATTGTTCATTTAAAGCTTGTGCCACTTCTGGGTCTTCGCGGTCGTTGCAGGCGTAGTAGTAGCCGGCGATACCCTGCATATCGGCGAACTCGCCTACCATGTCGGTGACTAGATCTGCTTTGCTCAATTCAGCGGCTCTACAGGCTTTTTTCTCGTCCGCACCTAGGTTGCCGGCAATCGATCTAGCCAATTGCGCCACCCTTTCGGTTTTATCGTAAAGACTCCCCAGTTTAGCCTGAAACACAACGGATTTTAGTTGCATTCGTCGCTGCTGTAGCGGGACTTTTTTGTCTGTCTCGAAAAAGAAAGCGGCATCCGCAAGCCGGGGCCGAATCACCCGTTCATTGCCATCGATAACCTGGATGGGATCCAGGCTTTCAATATTGGCCACGGTGATAAAGCACGGAAGCAGTTTGTTTTCAATGTCCACCACGTGGAAATATTTCTGATGCTCTTTCATCGATGAGATCAGCGCTTCGGCCGGCACCTTCAAAAAGCGTTGCTCGAATTTACCAGTCAGGGCCACCGGCCATTCCACTAACGCAGTGACTTCATCCAATAGATCAGGATCTATAACTGCACGGCCACCCGCTTTTTTTGCGCAGTTTTCAACCTGGTGTCTAATTTTTTCCCGGCGTTCATTAAAATCCGCTATCACAAAACCTGGCGACAGTAATTTTTCAAGATACTCGGCCGGAGTGTCGATAATCAGCGGCTGATTATAGTGGAAGCGGTGTCCGCGAGTCTCTCGAGAAGCGAGCAGCCCCAGTATGCTGGCGGAGACAATTTCATCGCCAAACAGCATCAATACCCAGTGTATTGGGCGTACAAACTCGTCGCGCCGGGTGCCCCAGCGCATGCGTTTGGGAATCGGTAAAGTGGCCAGAGAAGCGGAAACTACTTGTTCAAGCAATACCACAGTAGCAAGGCCGCCCGTGCTGCAGCGATAAATCAGCTTTTCCACTTTGCCGTCGCTTTCAGTTTTCAATTCACTGACGTCAATGCCATTTTTTCGGGCGAAGGCCTGGGCAGCCTTAGTGGGTTTTCCCTCTGCATCGAAAGCGATTTTTGCCGGGGGCCCCCAAATAGTTTGCTCTTTTCGCGGTGTTTGTTCATCTAAATCCTTCACCAGCACTGCCAGGCGCCTGGGAGTGGCAAAGCCACGGGCTTCCTGAAAGCCCAGACCGACGTTTTCGAGCTGTTGTTTAATCCCAGTGGTAAAGGCTTCGGAAAGTGTTTTTAACGATTTCGGCGGTAATTCTTCCGTTCCGATTTCGACCAGAAAATCTTTTGCCATGGTCTAGTCTTCCTCTTTATTGGCTTTGGCCAGGAACTCGTTGCGAAGAGCTTCCGGCGCCAGGGGAAAGCCGAGTCTTTCCCGGGCATCGTAATAGGCCTTGGCGACAGCTCTCGCCAGTGTTCGAACCCGTAAAATAAAACGCTGTCGTTCGGTAACGGAAATGGCGTGGCGGGCGTCCAACAGATTAAACGCGTGGGATGCTTTCATGACCATTTCATAGGCTGGCAATGGCAATCCCTTTTCGATTAAGCGCTGTGATTCCTGCTCGCAGATATCAAAAGAGTGAAACAGGAACTCTACATTAGCGTGCTCGAAATTATAGTGGGACATTTCCACTTCGTTTTGGTGAAAGACATCTCCGTAGGTTACAGGTTCTCCATTCGGGCCCAGGGTCCAAATGAGGTCATAGATCGAATCTTTTCCCTGAATATACATGGCGATACGTTCGAGCCCATAGGTTATTTCTCCCGTTACCGGGTAGCATTCCAGTCCGCCGGCCTGCTGAAAATAAGTGAACTGAGTAACTTCCATGCCATTTAGCCAGACTTCCCAGCCCAGCCCCCAGGCACCCAGTGTCGGAGACTCCCAATTGTCTTCAACGAAACGAATATCGTGTACCTCCGGATCTATGCCAAGTCGGCGCAGAGAACCCAGATACAACTCCTGGAAATGATCGGGAGAGGGTTTCAGCACTACCTGATATTGATAATAGTGCTGCAACCGGTTTGGGTTGTCGCCGTAACGCCCGTCGGTAGGTCGGCGGCAGGGTTGGACATAGGCGGCGTTCCAGGTCTCCGGGCCGAGCGCGCGCAGAAAAGTGGCGGGATGAAAAGTCCCGGCACCCACCTCCATATCCAGGGGCTGGAGAATGACGCAGCCCTGCTGGGCCCAGTATTGTTGCAGGGCGAGGATTAAGCCCTGAAAAGTGTTGATGTCAGGCTGATTGGTTTCAGACACCGCTGTCTTTGCCTCCGGCATTGGGCGCCATACAGGTTACTAATCTATATGGCCTGTGAATTCAAAGGGCGCAATTATAGCGCCTGACCCAGACGGCACCAAGGTACAGTGGGGCAGTTTGATGTTTTTTGTATTGCACAGCAACGGAGGCTTTTCGTTTTTCACTTTTTTCGGGTAAGCTCCCGGGCTTTTATTAACCAAATTCAGTGAGTTTACTGAGATGGAAGTGCTTAAGGGCTGGCTCGCACGACTAGCCATTTATCTAATGGCCTGTTTACCGTTGCGGATGAGTCACTGGATAGGTGAGCGCATTGGCCGATTTATGCTGTCGAGCCATTCGCAAATGGCAAAAATTACCGAAGAGAATCTACGCTTGTGTCTGCCTGAACTCGACCCCAAGCGGCGCCGGCAACTGGTACAAAAAAGCCTTGTCGAAACCGGAAAGACAATGGCTGAAACAGGTGCTATCTGGAAAAGATCCTATAACCGCTGGTTGCGACCCAAAATTGTCAGCAACAATGGCGAGGAATTACTGCTGAATAAAGTTGGCGATGGCAAAGGGGTCATTCTTCTGGCGCCTCATTTGGGCAATTGGGAGGTTTTGGGTTTGAAATTATCAGAATTGACCCGAGTCACCAGTCTCTATCAACCGCCAGAACTGGCAGCGTTGGAAAATTTAATCCGTCAAGCTCGGGAAAAAGCCGGCGCCAGGCTGGTACCCACCAATAAATCGGGAGTTGCAGCGTTATTGAAAGCCTTGCGCCGGGGTGAACTGGTGGCGATTCTGCCGGACCAGGTTCCGGACCGCCGCAGTGGCGGCGCATTCGCCCCATTTTTCGGTCAACCGGCTTTGACGATGACCTTGGTTCACAACCTGATTGTCCGCACCGGTTGCGGTGTTTTGATTGCTTACGCCAAACGGGTAAAAGGTGGATTTGAAATTGTTTACCATGAGGTGGACAGTGGCGTTTACAGCAAAGATGATGCGATCGCCCTGGCGGCTATGAACAGTAGCGTCGAGCGGTGTGTTCGCGAAGTCCCGGAACAGTATCAGTGGGAGTACAAGCGTTTTAAACGGCGCCCGCAAGGTCTGGAGAAATGCTACAAATTTTGATGGCACTGTCCACATTACTTCGTAGCTTTTCAATAGGTTTTTGCGCATTCGATCCGGCGGTCATCCGGAGGTAGTTGGCCCAGATACCTACCCTATTTCAGCGTCTCCAGAACATCGGGGTAAAGAGAACCAATAAGGTAAACACTTCCAGTCTCCCTAACAGCATGGCGAAACAAAGCACCCATTTGGCCTTCGTGTTTATATCTCCATAGTGTACCGCTACCTCCCCAAGGCCGGGGCCAAGGTTGTTAATACAGGCGCCGACAGCGGAAAACGCGGTAATAAAATCCAGTCCTGTTGCTAGCAGCATTAAAAACATTACCATAAAAGCGATGACATAGACAGCAAAAAACCCCCATACGGCTTCCACTACCCGGTCTGAAACGGACTTGCGACCCACTTTTATAGGAATCATTGCATTGGGGTGAATCAAGCGGTGTATTTCTCGAATACCTTGTTTACAAATCAACAATACCCGGATCACTTTCATACCGCCGCCGGTGGAGCCGGCACATCCCCCCATGAAGGCAGATAGAAACAGCATAAAAGGGAGAAAGGTGGGCCACTGGCTGAAATCGGCGGTGCCGAACCCGGTGGTAGTGAGAATGGATACCAGTTCAAACCCCCCTTTGAGAATACTTTTATCTGTACTGTAGGTGCCGGTGGCCGTTAGATAACTGGCCGTAATCAAAACACCAATGCAGAGGCAGACGGCATAAAACCTGAATTCGGGGTCTGTCAAATAATGTTTCAAACTGCGCTCTCGCCAGGAAAAAAAGTGCAGCGCAAAGTTGATACCTGACACAACCATAACAAAAATGCATATCAGTGAAATGGCAGGGCTGTCGAAGTAACCAATGCTGGCGTCGTGTGTGGAAAAACCGCCGATGGCGACTGTTGAAAAAGCGTGGCAGACAGCGTCGAAAAGAGACATACCTGCTATCCAATAGGCGAGGCCACAGAGCAAGGTAAGTCCGAGATAGATAAAGAACAGCGCTTTTGCCGTTTCTGTGATGCGCGGAGTCAGTTTGCTGTCTTTCACCGGACCCGGCGTTTCGGCGCGATACAGCTGCAGACCGCCGATGCCTAACATAGGAAGAATGGCCACGGCAATGACAATAATGCCGATGCCCCCCAGCCATTGCAGTTGTTGTCGGTAGTAAAGAATCGACTGAGGCAGCTCGTCAATCCCGGTAATCACAGTGGCGCCGGTGGTGGTCAGGCCGGAGAGAGATTCAAACGCGGCGTCGACAAAATTTAGGTTGGGGTTATAGGAAAACACAAATGGCAGGGATCCGAACAACCCCAGCACCGACCAAAACAGCGCTGTAATTAAAAATCCATCGCGGGTGCGCAGATCCTGTTTGATATTGTACACCGGTAACCACAAAGTCATTCCGGTGAGAAAAGTGATAATGAATGCAATTAAAAAAGCGATATGAGTTTGGTCGTGGTACCAGAGGGAAATTAGAATAGGGGGGGTCAAAGTCAAGCTGAATAACATCAGCAAAATCCCCAGTACCCTGAATATAATGGCAAAGTGCATGAGTGCAACGTATGTCAGAAAAAGAATATGTTAGAAAAAAGTAAGCCCGACCTGAAATAGCTGTTCTATGTCCCGAGTATGTTTTTTGTCGATTAGAAAGACAATCACATGGTCGCCCGTTTCCACAATAACATCGTCGTGGGCTATGATAACTTCGCTGTCTTGATCATGCTCCCGGACAATAGCGCCAATGTTGGCCCCCTCCGGCAGGTCTATATCTTCTATTGCCTTTCCGACTACGCGTGAAGAGTGACTGTCACCGTGGGCAATAACCTCGATCGCTTCAGCCGCGCCGCGCCGCAATGAATGCACATTGACCATATCGCCGCGCCGCACATGCGTCAGCAAACTGCCAATGGTGGTTTGTTGGGGCGATATGGCGATATCTATTTCGCCGCCCTGAACCAAATCAACGTAGGCTGGGTTGTTGATCAACGCCATTACTTTGCGCGCACCCAGCCGTTTTGCCAGCATTGAAGACATGATGTTAGCTTCGTCATCGTTGGTTAAAGCCAGAAACACGTCGGTATCCTCAATGTTTTCCTCCAGCAGCAGTTCCTGATCGGAGGCGCTGCCGTGCAGAACAATGGTCTTCTCCAGGTTTTCCGATAACTGTGTACAGCGCACCTTTGCGTACTCAATTATCTTTACCGAATAACGCGCTTCCAGCTTTTGGGCCAGGCCGAAGCCGATATTGCCGCCACCGGCGATAATAATGCGCTTGTAAGGGGTTTCGAGGCGTCGCAGTTCGCTCATTACAGCGCGGATATCGGACTTGGCGGCAATGAAAAAGACTTCGTCGTCCGCCTCGATAAGGGTTGTGCCTTCTGGTGTGATAGGGCGGTCGCGACGATAGATGGCGGCAACACGAGTGTCTACAGAGGGCATATGCTGGCGCAGAAAACGCAACTCCTGGCCCACCAAAGGGCCGCCGTAATAAGCTTTGACGGCGACAAGCTGTACTTTGCCGTCGGCGAAACCGAGTACCTGCAGTGCGCCGGGGTGTTCGATCAGGCGATAGATATAGTCGGAAACCAATTGTTCCGGGCTGATCAATACGTCGATGGGTATGGCGTCGTTGCCGAACCACCCAGGTCTAATCAGGTAGGCCCCAGAGCGTACCCGGGCAATTTTTGTCGGGGTGCGAAACAGGCTGTGAGCCACCTGGCAGGCTATCATGTTGATTTCATCGTCATTGGTGACGGCGATCATCAGATCGGCGTCTTCAATGCCACCCTGTATCAGTACATCGGGGTGGGAAGCTTCTCCCGACACTACGCCAATGTCGAGTCGATCGCGCAGCTCCCTCAGGCGCGTTTCATCACTGTCGATGACGGTTATATCGTTGGCTTCATTCGCCAGGTTTTCTGCCAGTGTGCCCCCGACCTGGCCAGCCCCTAAAATAATGATTTTCATGGTCGTAGCGGACCTTCAAGCGTTTTTATTGTCTCATTTGCCTTTGCGTAAGCAGGCATAATAGAATCCGTCGTGCCCACCGGTTTGCGGCAGAAGCTGGCGCCCGCAGGGTTGTTGTATCCCCCAGTCAGCGTCGATGGGCTGATCAATCGCATCGGTTTGCGAGGCGATAAACTGCTCGATCACACCAGTGTTTTCTTCCGGCATTATCGAACAGGTTGCGTACACCAATACCCCCTCCGGGGCCAGTAACGGCCATAGCTGGCGCAGCAGATCGCGCTGTAATTGAGCAAGCTTAGCAATATCGGTCGGGGAGCGCAGTATTTTGATATCGGGGTGGCGACGAATAACACCTGTGGCTGAACAGGGCGCATCCAGAAGAATGCGGTCAAAGGGCTCCCCATTCCACCAGTTTTTCGGTTCCAGGGCGTTGCCGCAGATCAGTTTTACCGGTTCTGCCCGAGCGTCGGTGAAACCCAGACGACGGAGGTTTTGCCGCACCCGGTCCAGGCGGCTGGGTTCGATATCCAGGGCCACCAGTTGCCGCAGAGAAGTGACGAGCTCAAGTATATGGCAGGTCTTCCCTCCGGGCGCACAGCAGGCGTCCAGCACCCGCTGTCCCGGTTTGAGCTGCAGTAGCGGGGCGGCCATTTGTGCGGCTTCATCCTGAACACTGACCAATCCCTGGTCAAACCCCGGCAACAGCTTTACATCGACCGCTCTATCCAGGGTGAGGCCGG
>JARROD010000133.1:0-9293 GCA_037384225.1 Exilibacterium sp. | reverse complement strand
GCCGCCCTTGAAGAGGCAAGCACCAACCAAGACATAGAGCCCTTCACGAAATTTTTGGGTTCACTTGTTCAAGCCGCGCTAGAGGGTAAAGCAGAGCCTCCACTACCTAGCGGTTAACGAATAATTAAGATACTGCGCGTATGCTATACCCAAAGCCGTATCTGCTGGTGAGGGCGGGGTATAGGAAGCATAAAGCACCTTTTTGCCCAATAAGCGGCCTCCTCTTACCCTCTTGTTTTTGATAGATAACTATATTGTGAGTTGATCTTTTCCCAAAACAGTTTACTCTCTTGCAAATACTTCCGTTTTGTCATTTATCCTCGATAGTTGGCCGAGCGCCAGCTTTACAGGCCACAAAATGACAAATATCCGCTTGCGGTACCAAACGTTAGAGTTTGGAGAATCCGACATTCACGTATGTACATTACGCGACAAACAACAATTTCAGGATGCCGATGGCATTGCCGAGGGTTTGGGTATTTCCTCTGCCTCATGGGCATACTTTGGTGTGATATGGCCATCCGGCCTGATTCTTGCGCAGTTTATCTCAGCCTATAACACCGCTGCGAAACGAATTCTGGAGGTGGGGTGCGGCATAGGTTTACCCAGTTTGTTACTCAATGCCAAATGTGCCGATATTACAGCTACCGATTATCATCCTGAAGTAGAAACCTTTTTAAACAGAAACACATCGCTTAATAATGACACAACAATTGAATTTGAAAGAGCCAATTGGGCTGATACAAATGATCAACTGGGTGCTTTTGATTTGATTATTGGCAGCGATCTCCTTTACGAAGACGAGCACAGTAAACTATTGGCTAACTTTATTAACAAACACGCCAAACCATCATGTGAAATTCTTCTTGTTGATCCGGGAAGAGGTAGAAAAGCCAAAATGACCACCAGAATGGCGGAATTTGGTTTCAAGGTTTCTTATCAGAAAATTCCACAACAAGCTGAATCAGATATTGATTTTAAAGGTTACATTCTAAAATTTGATCGATAATTTCCCTATGGAACGCAATCATCCTCGGTAAAGCGCGTAGCTTGCACTAATACTTATATTGTCTACGGCATAATCGAAATCAAAATTCCGATAGTCAAGATTAAATCGTATCTTATTGGTTGCTTTCCAGGAAACATCAATACCGTAATTGATGTCTTCGTAACGTTTCGATTCCGTTCGAATTATGGGGCCGGGATCGCCAGGAGTATATGAACCCGTGATGCTTTTATAAGAATACGAGTAATAGCCGATTCTGGCGTAGATATCCAACTGATTCGATATTGGCAGACTTTGAAGAGGCGAAACAAGTTTTTAGCAGTGGCATTGCCATTTGGGCTGACCATCCTCAGGGATAATTAGCTCACAACTTCCGATGGTTACCCTTGATTAATTTTTCCACCTCAGGAAACACATTTGCCTCTCTCGCATACCGCGGCCAATCACCAACAACATCAACCACTTTATCAATAATAGAATTGGCTTCTGCCTTGAAGTTACCGATCAGACTAGCGACAGAGAGTAAATCATCACGAAGAAAGTTGTCGCGTTTCCCATTAATGGACAGCTGATGATACTGAACCCATTCAGAGTTAGGTCTATAGCTATAAGCGACATCAAACGCCGGTGCTAACTCCCATTTGGCATTTATCGAAGGGAGAATAAACCCAACGTTTTTGCTGTGGTCATCCTGATTTCTTGCGACAACGTTAAATACCATACGCCTAAATATCTCTATTGCTTCCTTGCGTGAAAGCTTCAAGCTTCGCGCCACACCCATCAGCTCTTCATAACTGTAAGCTCCTGGTTTCTTGTAGTCCGCATGATCCATTGCACACAAGGAAACGTAATGTTTCTTATCATTGCCATCCCGATCAAAGCGTTTAGTCATAAAGTGAGCGCGCTCACCCTCTATGAGAAGCTCTGATGGAGACATATTGATTCCGGCATCTTTTGCCATAAGGTAATAGGCATATTCCATTCGCCCAAAACCTTGCGGATCACCAAATAACTGCGAAGAATGCTTGTGTTCCACCACACCATCGAATTTCAATAAATAGTGTTCAAATCCTTTTGGAGCATCCGCCTGCCCCGAACGAATTTCATTTCTTGATTGATTGATAGCGATAAGCGCTTTAGCTCTGGCGCCGCCTGCTGAAGTGCCAACCTGAAAAATAGCTTGCATTGCTTTAGCATTGTCATTTTTCTGCTCTATGTACTCTACAAGTCCGGCGCGCTGATCCAAAATCCGCTGAGCCATCTCAAGCAGCGAGCTGAGTTCAAGTTTTTCATGCCTAGACTTACCCTTTTCAATAGCAGGCTCATACTCCAGTGCACCCACTCCTCGATTCCCGATATAGAGCAAACGTTCTATGGGCGTAAAACTATCAACATCGCGCCCGTTTTGCGCTAGCCAGGCATTAATAACGGCATTACCAAAGTCATCAGGTAGCGTGTCGGCAAAAACGGAAGGAAGCCCTTTGTAAGTATCGTTGCTCAGCGATGGAAAAGAATGGCGAGAGATTGAAAGTGGCATTCTGATGGGTGAGATTTCTACGCCACGCTTTATCCAGTCAGGAGCGTATTCAAATGTAGCAGCTTGTTGATTTTTGTCATAGGCAAGCGCGCCCACAAATTCTCCCCACAATACGACTTTTGCAACTTTGACCATAAAAATACCTTACCAACCGATTTCAGAAGGCTTTATATCAGCCTTTTCAGGTCTCGCTCGCTGACGCTTTTTGCCTTCTCTTTTTAGCAGCTCCAAAGGGCTAAAAACGGTATCAGGCACGAGCTGTTCTAACTGGTTCACTTGCCCCAGCGCGCGGAGCGCAGCAACCAGAGTCTCCAGCTTGCACTGACCCTTTTCTATTTTTGCGTAAGTTTTTCGCGTAACACCGATAGCATCAGCCAAATCGTCCTGGGTTATATTTCGCTCTAACCTGAGCTGTTCGATTCGCCTGCCTATTTCCTCGGCAACTGCGCTATTAGTCATTTTTTCAAAATTCATAACAAGTATATAACTATACAAAAAAGCTTAATTACCTCAATAATGGGTATATTATAGCCCATTATATACAATTTCAAAAAGCATAATAAAGAGTATATTATTATTCTTTATTATTCAATTTAGCATATATTGAGTATATTATTACCCGTTATTGTAAAGTTTTGGAGGTTTTTTAGAGGTAAAACCGGAAAAGAGAGTCAGATGTACTTTCGAAGATGTATTTGAACCGGGCTTTAAGCCCTGACGACATCAGCCCATTCAAAGCATCTGGCGCAACAGTGATCAATCCGTGTAAAGCTTAGGGTCGCGCACGGTCATTAATACAAATCAACACTATCGCGGTATTCAGGCACAGAAACATTCCAGCCCAGCTGATCGGTTAAATGCCGCCGCATACTGTCGGCCGCCGCTTTTTCACCGTGGGTAACAAACGTCTGTTGCGGCGGCTTTTTCAGCGTTTTCACCCAATCGATAATTTCCTGGTAATCCGCATGGGCGGACATTCCCTCAATAGAGACCACTTCCGCATTCACAGGATAATAATCGCCGTGCATTTTAATCGACTCAGCCCCTCGCACCAGGCTGTCACCGCGGGTTCCGGGCGCCTGAAAACCCACGAACACCACACTGTTACGATGGTTGCCAATCAGCGTTTTCAAGTGGTGAATCACTCTTCCGCCACTGGCCATACCACTCGAAGAGATAATAACGCAGGGGAAATTCTGGCGGTTCAGCGCTTTGGACTCATCGACACTACGTATAAAGTGAGTATTGTGTTCAATATATTCACAGTCTTTGCGTGTCAGCCTGTGTTCACTGGCAAAATTGTTGAAGACCTCCGTCGCCGCCAGTGCCATGGGGCTGTTCAGATAAATCGGCACCGGGGGAATCTGCTTGGCGACGATCAGTTGATGCAGAAAATACAGAACCGCCTGAACACGCCCCACAGCAAATGCCGGTATCAATACAATACCACCCCGTTTAATAGTGCGACCGACAACCTCTCTCAAGGCTTCCATTGGATCCAGCGCTGGATGACGCCGGTCGCCATAGGTGGATTCCACAATTAAATAATCCGCCTCCTTAATAGGCGCTGGAGCATACATGACGCTATCCTTGGGACGGCCGACGTCGCCACTGAACACAATCTGTTTTCCCTTCACCGTAATGTTGATATAACTGGCACCAAGAATATGACCCACGGCCGAAAACTGCAGCTCTATCGCCGCCTCTTCAGAGGCCACAGGCAACTTTATCCGGATACCATAGCTGACCGGTTCGAAATATTGCAGAGATTGCCGCGCATCCTCTTCGGTAAACAGGGGCAACGCAGGGTGGTGTTTGCTGATGTGATGCTTATTCATATAACGAGCATCCTCCTCCTGCAAATAGCCCGCATCCGGCAACAGAATTTCACACAACGCCAAGGTGGCGGGCGTGCAATAGATTGGTCCGCGGAAACCGTTTTTCACTAACAGCGGAATATAGCCACTGTGGTCAATGTGGGCATGGGTAAGCACGACGGCATCAATTTTTTCACCCTTGAATAGAGGTTGCCAGTTGCGGAGCCGTAGATTTTTGGTGCCCTGGTATAACCCACAGTCAATCAATATTCGGACACCATCGACAGTCAACAGATATTTTGAACCAGTGACAGTTTCCGCTGCCCCCAAAAACTGAAGATTCGCTACGGATTTATTGCTCATTCGTTTTTAATCAACCCTTATCAACATAAAAAACAGCTATCACCATACCGTCCTGGCACGGCAACGTATTGATTGATATCAAGTTGCGGTATACCCATTTTTCAACAGGTTGACACATATCAAAGGTCTGCCGTTAAAAACACATAAACTACCCCGAGAACCTGCACCTGCTGTAAAGGTCCGTATGTTCTCCAACAATAAACCAGGAAATCGCCCCTTGAATCCCAATACCCCGTATAAAAATAACGCCCAAAAGCTGAAAGCCACCCGCATTGGTATCGACACCCAACAGGAACTGGTGATTTATATACGCGCCGACAGTCCTGTATGCCGGTCTGAGGGCTTTGTCGCACAGACTCGGGTAAGGGTCTCGATAGAGAAGCGTTTTGTTATCGCCAAGTTGAATGTGGTTTCCTTTGACCTGCTGCCTCCTGACACAGCGGGACTTTGTGACAGCGCCTGGCGCAAACTGGGTTTGCAGGAAGGTGATACCGTCAAAATTGAACATCCCGATTTTCTCGCATCACTCAGTTATGTTCGCAGCAAGATCTACAACAACGTTTTATCAACCGAGGAAATAGCACACATAGTCGCAGACATCGTTGCCGGGCGCTATTCCGATGTGCACCTGGCCACATTTCTCACCGCCTGCGCCGGTGACCGGCTCAACCGCACAGAAGTTGCCGCACTCACCAGGGCCATGGTGGAAAGTGGTCAGGTTTTGAAGTGGAATCATCATCACCCCATACTTGACAAACACTGTGTCGGCGGTCTGCCGGGAAACCGCACCACCCCCATCGTCGTGTCCATTATTGCCGCGGCAGGGTTGATCATGCCCAAAACCTCATCCCGTTCGATTACCTCACCCGCCGGTACCGCCGATACCATGGAGGTTTTAACACCCATCGATCTGTCGCTCGAACAGATGCAGACCGTCGTCAACGCCGAGGGCGGCTGCCTGGCGTGGGGCGGCAACATCAATCTGAGCCCGGCGGACGACCTGATGATTCGGGTGGAACGGGCCATCAATCTCGATAGTGAAGGACAACTAATAGCCTCGGTTTTGTCGAAAAAAATCGCTGCCGGGGCCACCCATGTGCTGGTAGATATCCCCACCGGCGTCACCGCCAAGGTCCGCACTGAGGAGCGGGCCAGGCGCCTCTCCGAGTGGTTTGTCGCCGTGGGCAATGAATTGGGCATACAGGTTCAGACAATTATCACTGCGGGAGTCGAGCCCATTGGCAATGGGATAGGCCCGGCACTGGAAGCGCGGGATGTACTGGCCGTGCTCAAACGGGAAAGTAACGCTCCGACAGATCTGCGCGAGCGGGCATTACTGCTGGCGGGAACACTACTTGAAATGTCGGGCAAATGTGGCAGCGGTACAGGAGAAATCGCGGCCAGGGCGATACTTGACGAAGGCCGCGCCTGGGAAAAGTTCCAGACCATATGTCTCAAACAGGGTGGTTTAAGAAGTATTCCCGAAGCACCGTTCAAACAACCCATTGGCGCCAGCGCCACTGGCACCGTCACCAAAATTGACAACCGCCAGCTCGCGCAAGTGGCAAAACTGGCGGGTGCCCCTCAAGCGAAAAGTGCGGGAGTTTTGATGGCGAAAAAAATCGGAGACAAGGTTGCCGCCAACGAATTGCTCATGACAATTCATGCGGAAACTCTGGGTGAGTTGAAGTACGCGGAACATTTTTATCAGCGCATTGGCGGTGTGTTTAGCATCACGACATAGCGCGTTATCTCCAAACTGGTTATACCAAATTATACCCGAAGCACGTTAAGGCATAGATCACATGACAACACATCCTGTCTTTTACAACTTGTTTAGTGATGACCGCATTTTGCACGCTGTGGCCACTGCGTTCGGCGGCGATACAGGAACGTTGGACAGCCGCCGCTTCCCCGACGGTGAAAGCTATCTTAATGTCGTTGATAACGTAAAAGACAAACACGTAATCATACTTTGTGCACTGGACCACCCGAATGATAAATTCCTGCCGCTCTGGTTTTTAGCCAACACGCTGCGTGAACTCGGCGCTGTAAAAATAGGCTTGCTGATTCCCTACCTACCCTACATGCGGCAAGACTGCCGTTTCAATTCCGGCGAAGCTGTCACCTCACGCTATTTTTCACGCTTGATTTCTGAGTTGGCGGATTGGATGGTAACGATTGATCCGCACCTGCACCGTTATGCAGCCCTGTCTGAAATTTACACCATTCCCTGCGACACTCTGCACGCCGATGTCATTCTGGCGCAATGGATAAAAGGTTTGGGTACCGACACGTTGCTAGTGGGGCCAGACAGGGAAAGTGAACAGTGGGTGGCCGGTGTTGCGCATCAAATCAACAGTCCCTACGTGGTGGCGGATAAAAAACGTTTCGGCGATCGCAATGTCAGTATATCCCTGCCGGACATTGCCGCATACAGCCACTGCACACCAGTTATTATCGACGATATTATTTCCAGTGGGGAGACACTTATACAAATAACGAAAATACTGCAAAAAAGCAATCAACGACCAATACATTGTGCAGCCATCCACGGTATTTTCGCGGGGGATGCTTACGAAAGGCTCGTTAAACTGGGGGTCAACCTGGCCACCGGTAATAGCATCCGGCATCCGAGCAATCAATTTGATTTGACGCCGTTACTGATCGAGGGCGTGGCCCGTCATTTGTCGTTTCCATCGCCCCTTCGTTGAGCGACGGATGCGGGCGGATAAGGCCATCATACCCAATCGGTATGACTTTTCAGTCGCGTGCGCATTATATACCCAAAGCGTTTGAGATTTAGGTATAGATAGAAAAAAGAGCTGAAGCCGAAACATGCTCACTCCGACTCAGCCCAAACGATACAAATAAAAATTAAAACCGCAGTGTTGCACCCGCCGAGACAATATCCGTTTCAAAATTGTTGTCCTCTACCTCTTCCATGTCATAGGAAAGAGATAAAGCCAACTGCTGGGTTACAAACCAGCGTCCGAAAACGGAATAGGTTTCAGTGTTATCTACATCGAAATCAGCATAGGAAATGCTGACGCCAACCCCCAAATGATTCAGCGGATACAACGTAAACGCGCCGTTCCACACCTCGCCGTCATCACTGCCTTCATCCACAAAATCAACTGATGCATCGACCGCGTAATACATTTGGCCAGACAGTGTCGCCACATGTTTAATACCCAGCGAATACGTATCAGAGTCTTCATTTACGTCGAGATCCACATCTCTATTGGCATAACTCAGATATACCTCGGTCCCTTCTCCGATATATTTTCCTACACTCAAGGCCCAGATATCAATTTCGGTATCCAAAGCGAACAGGTTTTGACCTTGTTGAACAAGGATATCATCTTCGACAGCAGTGTAATTGGCAGAAAACGTCCAACCGCTGCTTATATCGACAAATCGACCACCAAAAAGATAGGCGTCTGTTTCTAATTTGCCACCCAGAAGATCCACTTCAGAGTCACTATAGCCAATACTGACCTCCGAAGCCCGATCCAAAAAGGCAGCCTCGGCCAAAGGTCCCTTGTCGGTATTGACAGGGCTAAAGTAATAAGTGGCTCCCAGCTCCCACCCATCCCCATCGGGTTCCAGGTCTATATCGTCAAAGTCAGATTCTATCGATGTGTAGCCTCCCTCCAACTCCACCTGATAGGTTTCCGCATAACTTACACTTGCTGTAAGCAACGCTATAACTGTTGCAAGAACTACCTGTTTCATTCCAGTATTACTCCATAAACGGCATTCACTTGATAGCGGAATTTGCTCAATCTGATGCGACCGGTCATTCAATCCAAAATAGTTATTCATGCCAAATCAACTATTAACAGTAGAAAAATTAAAAAATATCGATGCGGCGTAGCAATCTACACTACACCAGCAAAAAACAACGGATTTCCAGATAACCCAGTACCTCAACAACAGTACGGCGTAATCAGGGCGGAGTATATTAGCAATTATTTTTTGATACAATGTAGAATCAAAATCTTAACGCTTCTTTATGTAACTTCTCAATAACCCGGGGCAAAAGTGTCGAAGCCCTATTCAGATAGCTCCACAAATCAGCAGTTGTACAGTTAGGAGTTACCCCGACTCAAGAGTCTTACCCCAGGTTATTGAGAAGTTACTTCTTTACACTAATATATTTTTATGCGGCAGTAAGTTGTTGACAACAGCACATTCCAATATTTCCAGTTAAACAGTATCTCCCCACTTTGTCATTAAGTTATATTCAATGTCACTTCTGAGACTACAGTTTAATAACCTCTATTGTTGTATATGTTTTCGCATTCAGATGCTATAAAAATAGGGAGTTATTTTGTTCACACCCCTAAGCCGAAAATATACCCAAAGCGTTTGAGATTTAGGTGTGCAGAGTGCGTCAATTTTTGTTCCCCCCTTCCTTTAACAACAGGGGCGCGACGACGCTGCATGGCAGGCACCATGTGAGGGCGCTAGCGCCGCGAATGCCTGGAGCGGCTGGACGGAGCAACGCGGCCAGGGACAAAAAGGGGCGTGCTCTGTGCACCAAAATCTCAAACGCTTTGGGTAT
>JARROD010000132.1:0-9315 GCA_037384225.1 Exilibacterium sp. | reverse complement strand
CAGCGGCAGTGAGCCCAGCAGAGGAGTGCCATACTCTTTGGCTATACGTTGGCCACCTCCCTCGCCAAAAATATGCTCTTCGTGCCCGCACTTCGAACACCGGTGAATAGCCATGTTTTCCACGATACCGAGTATCGGCACCTTGACCTTGCGAAACATTTCTATGCCTTTTTTGGCATCCAGAAGGGCAATATCCTGGGGCGTTGTGACTATTACCGCGCCGGTGACCGGAATCTTCTGGGACAGGGTCAGTTGAATATCGCCGGTACCCGGGGGCAAGTCGATAATCAGGTAATCCACATCCTCCCACCGGGTTTGGGTGAGCAATTGCTGCAGCGCGCCGCTGACCATGGGACCACGCCAGACCATGGGGGTGTCCTCAGTCACCAGGTACCCCATGGAGATAGACTGAATGCCGTGGGATTGAATGGGAAGCATGTAGCGATTGCCTTCGACCACCGGACGCTGATCCGCCACCCCGAGCATTTGCGGCTGACTGGGGCCGTAGATATCGGCGTCGAGCAGCCCCACGTTGGCCCCCTCCTGCGTCAGGGCCAGGGCCAGGTTTACAGCCGTGGTGGACTTGCCTACTCCCCCCTTGCCAGAGGCCACGGCGATAATGTTTTTAACCCCGGCGACCGCTTCCTTATCCGTGCCGGATGCACCCACAGTGCCGATCAGCCAGCCGATATCCACCGCCACACTGTCTACCCCCGGCAACCCGTGCAACGCCTGCCAGACCTGCTGGCTCAGGCTCTGCTGAATACCGCTGGCGGGGTAGCCGAGAATCAGCACCACCTCGATGCTGCCGCCGTCGATGTTAACCGCATCCACAGCTCCCAGACTGACCAGATCCTGCCCGGTATAGGGGTCAATTACCCGGCGCAGTGCGTCCTCGACAATGGTGCGGTTAAGGGTCGTCATAAAATCATCCTATCTCATTTCTGAAAGTTGCCTCCCCCCATAATAAGGCCTGACCGGCAAAAACCAAGTGAGATACTGTGTTAAATGGTAACAGCCTGATACTAAGGGAGAAAAATGCTATAGTGCGGGTTTTTTATCGACAGCGGGATATTCATGAGCGAACGCCGTAAAATTCTGGTCACCAGCGCCCTGCCCTATGCCAATGGATCCATTCACCTGGGCCACTTGGTGGAATACATTCAAACCGATATCTGGGTGCGCTTTCAAAAGCAGCGCGGTCACGAATGTACTTATGTCTGCGCCGACGACGCTCATGGCACCGCCATCATGCTCAAAGCTGAACAGCTGGGGATCACACCCGAACAGCAGATTGCCAATGTCAAAGCCGAACACGAAAAGGATCTTGCCGATTTTTTTGTTGCCTTCGACAATTTTCACTCCACTCACTCGGAAGAAAACCGGGCGCTCAGCAACCTGATTTACGAACGCCTCAAGGCTAACGGCCATATCGCCAGCCGCACCATCACCCAGGCCTATGACCCCGAAAATAAACTGTTTCTGGCCGACCGCTATATCAAGGGCACCTGCCCAAGCTGCAAAGCACCGGATCAGTATGGAGACAACTGCGAAGTCTGCAGCGCCACCTATACGCCGGCGGACCTGATCGATCCCAAGTCGGTTATTTCCGGCGCTACCCCCGTCAGCCGGGCATCTGAGCATTTCTTTTTCAAGCTGCCGGCATTCGAGGACTTTCTGCGACAGTGGACCCGCGCCGGACACCTGCAGGAGGAAGTCGCCAACAAACTGGCAGAGTGGCTACAAGCCGGGCTGCAGGAGTGGGATATTTCCCGTGACGCCCCCTATTTCGGCTTCGAGATCCCCGGGGCTGAAAACAAGTTTTTCTATGTCTGGCTGGACGCGCCCATTGGCTACATGGCCAGTTTTAAACATTACTGCGACCGTGAAGGTCTGGATTTCGACAGCTACTGGAAGCCGGACTCCGATGCAGAGCTATACCATTTTATCGGCAAGGACATTGTCAACTTCCACGCTCTGTTCTGGCCGGCGATGCTGTCTTCGGCCGGGTTTCGCACACCGAGCAAAATCTGCGTACACGGTTTTCTTACGGTGGACGGTAAAAAAATGTCGAAATCCCGCGGCACATTTATCAATGCCCGCAACTACCTTAACCACTTGAATCCGGAGTATCTGCGCTACTACTTTGCCGCCAAGTTGAGCGGCGGTGTCGACGATCTCGACCTGAATCTCGATGACTTTGTGCAGCGGGTCAACTCCGACCTGGTCAATAAGGTGGTCAATATTGCCAGCCGCACCGCCAACTTTATCACTAAACAGGGCGGCGTACTGGCGGCGAAACCCGCCGAACCTCAGTTGTGGCAGCGCTTTGTCGACGCCGGCGAGGTCATCGCCAATCACTACGAAGCGCGGGAATACGGCCGCGCCATGCGCGAGATCATGGCGCTGGCGGACGCCGCCAATGAATACATTGCCGCCCATGCGCCCTGGGTTCTGGCCAAGCAGGAAGGTGCCGAAACGCAGGTGACGGCAGTGTGCTCGCTGGGCATCAATATGTTCCGCGCCTTAATCACCTATTTAAAACCGGTACTGCCGACCATGACGGCCAAGGTTGAGGCCTTTCTCGGTGAGACACTGCGCTGGGAACAGCCTGTGAGCTATCGCGGCAATCAGGCCATCAATAACTTCAATGACTTCAAGCCGCTGCTGAGCAGAGTCGAAAAAGAAAAGGTGGAAGCGATGATTGCCGCCGGTATTGATGAACAGGAAGGCCAGCGGGCAGAAAACAAATCGGCTGTGGCCAGCGGCCCCCTGGCCGATGAACCAATGTTGGATGAAATCGAATTCCCCGATTTCGCCAAAGTGGATCTGCGGGTGGTTAAAATTCTCAAAGCCGAGCAAGTGGAGGGCGCCGATAAGCTGCTGCGCCTGACGTTGGACCTGGGTGGTGAAACCCGCAGCGTTTTTTCAGGTATTAAAGGCGCTTATCAGCCCGCCGATCTGGAGGGCAGGCTAACCGTTATGGTCGCCAACCTGAAACCCCGCAAAATGAAATTCGGCCTCTCGGAGGGCATGGTGCTGGCCGCCGGTCCCGGCGGTGAGAACATATTTCTTTTAGCGCCCGATACCGGGGCGCAACCCGGCATGCGGGTAATATAAGATTATTGCCAAACAACCTAAAAGACCGGCTCCAGCTTGGCGGTGACGTATTGATTGCCACCACCAGCTTCACCATAATACGCCACAGGCCGGCAGCCCCCGGCGACGCGTAACCCCCGGGCTCAGGGTAAAACGGAAAGTTACGGACAGGCCATAGAAGATTGTAAGAAGAATGTTATGACCGACTTTTTAGTCATCCTGCTCAGCACTATTTTGGTCAACAACTTTGTCCTGGTACAGTTTCTGGGGTTATGCCCCTTTATGGGCGTGTCGAACAAACTGGAAACCGCCATTGGTATGGGCGGCGCCACAACCTTTGTTTTAACGCTGGCGTCGATATGCAGCTATTTGGTCCACACCTGGATTCTGGTCCCGCTGCAGTTGGAATTTCTCCGCACCATCTCCTTTATTTTGGTAATCGCGGTAGTGGTGCAGTTTGCAAAAATGTTTATCGAAAAAACCAGCCCCCTGCTCTACCGCGTGCTGGGCGTGTTTCTGCCGTTGATCACCACTAATTGCGCCGTGCTGGGCGTGGCCTTGCAAAATACGACCAAGGCCCACACCTTTTTTGAATCCAGCGTTTACGGCTTCGGCGCCGCGCTGGGGTTCTCGCTGGTGCTGATTCTGTTTTCCGCCATGCGTGAACGGCTCGCTGTCGCGGATGTGCCGGCACCGTTTAAAGGCGCTGCCATCGGTATGATTACAGCGGGGTTGATGTCGCTGGCCTTTATGGGATTCAGCGGCCTGGTGTAGTAGCGGTTAAGGTAGTAGAAGGTCAAACTCTGGAGAACCATTTCGTTCATGCTTGAATTCCTCTCACAACACGCCCTTCCGGCCGCCCTGGTAGCGTTGGGAGGACTGGCACTGGTATTCGGTGCCGTGCTCGGATTTGCGGCGGTGCGCTTCAAAGTCGAGGGCGATCCCATCGTCGAACAGCTCGACGCGCTGCTACCCCAGACCCAGTGCGGCCAGTGCGGTTATCCCGGCTGCCGCCCTTATGCGCAGGCAATCGCCAACGGCGAGGCCATCAACAAGTGTCCGCCGGGGGGGCAGACGACCATCAATGCGATCGCCGGCCTGCTCGATGTGGAAGCGCCGGAGCTGGACGCCGAACACGGAGAGGAGCAAGCGGTTCAAAAAGTCGCCCTCATCCGCGAAGCGGAATGTATTGGATGTACCAAATGTATTCAGGCCTGTCCCGTTGACGCCATTCTCGGCGCCGCCAAACAGATGCACACAGTCATAGCCGATGAGTGCACCGGCTGCGATCTGTGTGTGGAGCCCTGCCCGGTCGACTGTATCGATATGGTTGCGCGGGAAACAACACTCAAAGACTGGCAGTGGGAATTGCCATCACCCAACGGCAACCTTATCGCCACTGACAGAGTACAGGGTGCCGCCGCATGAGCGAACAACATTCGACACAGTCCACACCAAAAATCTGGCCCCTGCACGGCGGCATTCACCCGCCGGAAAACAAGGCCCAGTCACTGACCCTACCCCTCGGGGAAATACCGCTGCCGGAACACTTGGTTTTACCCTTACAACAGCACATAGGCACGGCCGCCGAAGCGGTGGTCAAAGTCGGCGAACGGGTTCTGGCCGGACAAATGATCGCCGCCGCCAAAGGGTTGGTCAGTGCGCCGGTACACGCGTCCACCTCCGGCGTGGTCGTGGCGATCGAAAAGCGGCCAATTGCGCATCCCTCAGGACTCGAAGACGATTGTATTGTGATCGAAACCGACGCCAGGGACGAATGGATCGAACTGGTTCCATGCCAGGACTACACCGCGTTGACGCACGAGCAGCTGCTGGAGAAAATCCGCAACGCCGGTATCGCCGGTATGGGGGGCGCCGGTTTCCCCACAGCGGTAAAACTCAACCCGCGCGCCAACCAGATTATAGATACCCTGATTATCAACGGCACCGAGTGCGAACCCTACATCACCGCCGATGATATACTGATGCAAACTCATGCCGAGGACATTATCGCCGGCGTGCAACTGTTGGCTCATATGCTGGGTCAGCCACGACACCTATTAATAGGCATCGAGGACAATAAGCCCGAGGCCATTGCGGCCATGGAAAAAGCCGCTGCCGGCACCGGTATCTGCATCAGAGTGTTTCCCACCAAGTATCCATCCGGCGGGGAAAAACAATTGATTCAAATATTGACCGGTAAGGAAGTTCCCCACGGCGGGTTACCCGCGGACATCGGTATCGTCTGCCAGAATATCGGCTCGACATTCGCCGCCTGGAAAGCGGTGCGCTTCGGTGCGCCGCTGACATCCAGGGTGACCACAGTTGTCGGCAAGGCGCTGCAGACGCAACGTAATATCACCGCCCTGCTGGGCACCCCCATCGAACACATATTGCGCCAGCACGGGTTTAATCCGGAACGTTGCTCACGGCTGGTGATGGGTGGACCGATGATGGGGTTTGCATTGCCCACAACCGCGGCGCCGGTGGTAAAGACCACAAACTGCATCCTCGCTCCGACGGAGGCCGAACTGCCGGCACCAACGCCGGCACAGGCCTGTATCCGTTGTGGTATGTGCGCCCAGGCGTGTCCGGCGAACCTGCTGCCACAACAGTTGTACTGGTACTCTCAAGCGCAGGATTACGACAAACTGCAAGCGCACGACCTGTTCGACTGCATCGAGTGCGGCGCCTGCGCCTATATCTGCCCCAGCAACATTCCCCTGGTGCAATACTACCGCGCCTCAAAAGGCCAAATCCGACAACAGGAAGCCGACAGGCAAAAAGCAGATCGCTCCCGCCAGCGGTTTGAATTTCGCAAGCAGCGCATCGACAAAGCCGAGGCGGAAAAAGAGGCCAAGCGTCTGGCGCGCAAGCGGGCGGCGGAAAAGGCCAGAGAACAACAGTCGACGGCCGAGACCAAACCCGATCCAGTGGCGCAGGCCATGGCTCGCGTCAAAGCCAGACACAACTCACCAGAGCATTCACCCCAACACCAACGGGAAAAACTGGAGCGGGCTGTCGCCAGCGCCGAAGACCGCCTGCGCAACGCCCGGGAAAAAGAAAAGGAAAAGGGGACGGTGACAAATGAGAATCATTTGTCACCGTCCCCTTTTCTGCAGGCTCGGGTAAAGGAGGCCGAACTGAAGCTGGCGGAGGCGCAACACAAGCTCGCCGAATTCAACCAGTCACCAGAGGCGGGCGAATCCACACCAGTGCAGGACCCGGTCGCCGCCGCCATCGCGAGGGCGGAGGCGAAGCTGGCACTGTCGCCGCGGGAAAAACTTCAAGCCAATATCGAAACGCTGGAGCAACGCCTGAAAAAAGCGCAGAGCCGACTGGAAAAAGCCCAGAGCGAAAACGACGAAAATATCGCCGCGTTTCGATCCAGTGTGGAAAAACTGCAAAGCAAGCTGGAGCAGGTTCGCGACCAGTTGAATACCGTTACCAGCGAATGATTAGCCGAGACTCTCCCCCATGGCCCTAATGACGATCACCTCCCCCCACACTCACAGCCCCGGCAATACCGGCGATGTGATGAAGACGGTGATTTTCGCCGCGGTTCCCGGCCTGGTTGCGCTGAGCTATTTTTTCGGCCCCGGCAGTCTGATCAATGTCATTATGGCCACCTTCACCGCTGTCGTCTGCGAAGCCGCGGTCGTGAAGCTGCGTCAGCGACCCGTGTTATTTTATCTGCGCGACTACAGCGCCGCGGTCACCGGGGTACTGCTCGGCCTGGCGCTGCCGCCTTACTGCCCCTGGTGGGTAGTAGCCGTCGGCAGTGCCAGTGCCATTATTCTCGCCAAGCACCTTTATGGCGGTATGGGGTTTAATCCGTTTAACCCGGCCATGGCCGGGTATGTGATCCTGCTAATTTCTTTTCCCGTGGAAATGACTCAGTGGGCGGCGCCACGCGGCGCCCTGTCCGCGGGCCAGGAACTGGTCGGCCCGGCGCAGGCACTGGCAAAAATTTGGCTGGGCACCGATATTGACGGCTACACAGCAGCCACTCCGCTGGATATTTTTAAGCAAAACGAAAGTCAGTTACTGCAGCATCTGTACGCCACTAAGCCGGTGCTCAGCGCCGGGCGCTGGGCCGGTGTCGGCTGGGAGTGGGTCAACCTGGCGTTTCTCGCCGGCGGCCTCTATCTGCTTTATCGCCGCGTGTTTACCTGGCACGCTCCCGTTAGTATGTTGGTCACTCTGGTGGTGATTTCGACGCTGTTTTACGACGGCGGCAGTTCCGACAGCGGCGGTTCACCACTGCTGCACCTACTGTCCGGCGCCACCATGCTGGGGGCGTTTTTTATCGTTACTGACCCGGTCACCTCCGCCACCAGCAACCGCGGGCGCCTGTATTATGGCGCCGGCGTGGGGGTGTTGGTTTACGTCATCCGCACCTGGGGCAATTACCCCGATGCGGTGGCCTTCGCGGTGCTGCTGATGAATTTCGCCGCGCCGTTTATTGATTACTACACGCTACCCCGCACCTACGGCCACAGCAAACCACGCCGGGCCACGCAAGCGGATATAAAAAAGTGATTGCTCAATAATGTTGGGAACCTCGATTAGTACAAACAGTTTGGCTCTGAGTGTTTTTGCGCTGATCACGGCGGGGATTCTGTCCGGCACCTATCTGGGCACCCAAGACAGGATAGAAGCTGCCGAACGCCACGCGGCACAGAAAGCGCTGTTGGAAATTCTACCCGCCGAACGCCACGACAATGATCTGCTGACGGATACACTGCCACTGCCCGGCGCTGGCCGGGAAACATTGGGCCTGAAGTCCGGTGGTGAAATTCATATCGCACGCCTCGACGGCGAGCCGGTGGCGGCAATTATTCCAGCTGTCGCGCCCGATGGCTACAGTGGCGATATCAAGCTGATTGTCGGTGTTAATCGCGACGGTACCATTGCCGGTGTAAGGGTGTTGAACCACACTGAAACACCTGGACTCGGCGACAAAGTGGACCTGAAAAAAAGTCGCTGGATACTGGGTTTTAACGGCAAGAGCTTGCAGACGCCGGCACCGGCGCACTGGAAAGTCAAAAAGGACGGGGGCGAATTCGATCAGTTTACCGGAGCCACTATCACCCCCAGGGCAGTCATCAATCAAGTGCGCAAAACGCTGGAGTTTTTCACCAAAAACCGCGCCTATATTTTTTCGGACACATAGCGGAAACCACACACTATGAGCAACACAGTCAGCTTATGAGCAACAAAGTCAACTACGGTGAAATCAGTAAAAACGGCCTCTGGGACAATAACCCGGCCCTGGTGCAATTACTGGGTCTGTGTCCGCTGCTGGCTGTCAGCGGATCCGTTGTCAATGCTCTCGGGCTGGGGCTCGCCACCATGCTGGTGCTGGTGGGCTCCAACACCGCGGTTTCCCTGATCAGAAAAACCGACAGCGACGCTATCCGCCTGCCGGCATTTGTGATGATCAGTGCCTCTTTCCACCTGTACCGAATTGCTGATGAAAGCCTTTACCTTTGAGCTGTATCAGATTCTCGGTATTTTTATCCCACTGATTGTGACCAACTGTTCCATTCTTGGAAGAGCCGATGCGTTTGCCAGCAAAAACGCTGTGCTACCCGCGGCCGTGGACGGCTTTATGATGGGGCTTGGATTCGCGCTGGTGCTGGTGATCGTCGGCGCAATTCGCGAACTGCTGGGCGCGGGCACTTTGTTTGCAGATATGCATTTGCTGTTCGGCCCCTTCGCCCGCGACTGGACGCTGCAACCGTTTCGCGACTACCCCGGGTTTCTTGTCGCGGTGCTTCCCCCTGGGGCGTTTTTGGTAACCGGTTTTTTGATCGCGCTTAAAAATATTATCGATGAGAGAATCAAAAAACAACAGGAAGCTCGCAAAGAAAAACCGATTAAAGGCAGCAAACGGGTCAGAACCACCGGCACTGTCTCGTGAAAAGTTTTCACCTTTAAGCACACACAAGCATCATTGAACGTCGTCATTCCACGGGATATTCAGGCCATAAAATTTAAGAGGGATGCTGAAAAGGCGGCTATAGAAGCAGCAAAGCGGTTCTGGACTAAAAATTGATGCCACGATGGTGTTTGTTACAAAAATTGCAGATGTGTTCGTTGATCATCACTGGGCCTACGTCAAGTTTTCGCAACGGCGCCAGGCGGGATGGATCGGAGGCCCTCTCTAATCACTAATAAAAGGGCCGGGAGTTATTTCGTGCACGTTCCTTA
>JARROD010000131.1:0-9377 GCA_037384225.1 Exilibacterium sp. | reverse complement strand
CTCGTTGGAATGTTACCCAGCGTACTTCGTTACATAACTGAGACTGACGTCGCCGAGTCTGATTTGGCAACGTCAGCCTCTCGTTCTGTAGAAGCTTCACCTGGTTCTGATCAGCAAGATTATGTTACTTCTTCTGCGTCTGAGGAAGCCATTTACCTTGTCGTAGAAGATGCGATAAACGTTCAGGTGGAGACGCGGGTTTTGCCTCAACTCCGACAACTTATTCAACAGGAGTTGGTGGGTCTGTCGACGCTAACGCCGTCCAGCGTAAAAAATACCCCTCAGGGCGCAGCATATCCTGAGGAAACCGCCAAAGTACTTGAGTGGAGGGACAAAGCCCAGAAAATTTTAATGGATGCGGCCGCGTCTGGTTTTGCGGGAGAGAAGACCCTGGATTCTTTTTCCGACGCTATTTCAACGTTACCTGCATCAGATCAATATGAATTGGAACTCCAACTCGTAGGATTGATTAATAGTGGTGAAATCATACTGACGGACTGATCACGCCAACCACCGTTCGAGTCTGAATCCTACGCTCCCCTCGACAAACTCCCCGATTTCATCAAACCTTCCAAACCTAGCGCATGCTCATCTTCCGGCGTTGTTCATCGTTTCGTCCATTGTCAGGTCCGAGGAGGCGAAATAATGAACAAAGCCCATCTTCCATTATGCAAGATTACGAAATATGCACGGTATATTCTTTAATATCGTTCTTTTAGCCTATAAAAGTAGATATTTCTGAATAATTTTTTGTTATTTATCCGTGCATAATATTAGAAATATTTCTATAAACATCTTCTTTATTTCGCAGCATCTTTTTATATTCGAATCTTCATCTGATCGAAAAAGAAAGCTGATTTTTATGCGGCATTTTAAATTCATAATTTTTACACATTCTCTAAACGCAGATGTCGAGTTGTCGGTAAAGGTAAGATTATGCACCACTTGGATGGGCCCTAGATAGCATCTGTAATCTGACTTCAAATTGGAAAAGCCTGAGAATTATAGATCTAACTATAAGCTGTGAAGTTGTTAAGAATTAAGTCCTCTTGGTAACCGTGCATATTTTTGCATTGCGCATAATGGGAGGTATGCCAATGTTTGCATACCTCCCAACACAAAACCCCAACAACACTTTCTATAGAGAGGTTTTAAAACGTCTAAGATACAGCCGCTCCTGTACATTGAGAAGTAAAATGTGCGCAAAGTTTGAGTAATTATTGCTTAAATTATTTAAAATATTAGAAAAAGAATATAGTCAAATAATTCCATCCATAGTCTGGGATGAAGCACCAATTGCACCTCATTAATACCTTGTGCGTTTTTTGTCGTTATACGCACGAGCCAGAACTCCAGCAGACACTCTCGGTGAAATCCATGAACAATTATTTTATTGGAAAAAACGGAAATAAAATGCCCGAAAGCCCTATGGATGGCATCCCTTTCAACAAAACCCTGTTAGCGGTATGTCTTAGCGCTACAATTCAGCCCAATACATGGGCGCAAGATCGTGAGGAAGAACTATCAGATCAGGATATTGAGGAGGTTGTAGTTTATGCACAGCGCGCCAGTCTTCAATCGGCGCAGCAAATTAAGCGGGAGTCGGATACTTTTGTAGATGCGATTTCAGCCACCGATATTAATGCTTTACCCGACGTGAGCGTATTAGAAACATTGCAACGTGTTCCCGGAATTTCTATTGAGCGTTTTGCCTCTCCGAATGATCCTGACCATTTTTCTTCGGAAGGCAGTGGCGCAACCCTACGCGGATTACCCCAAACGCGCAGTGCCTTTAATGGCCGGGATACCTTTTCTGCCAACAGTAGCCGCGGTTTATCCTTTCAGGATGTGTCACCAGAGCTAATGGGCAGCATTAAAGTTTTCAAAAACCAGACCGCCGACATGGTAGAAGGAGGTATATCCGGCACCATTGACCTCAATACACGCAAACCTTTCGATGCCGATGAACAAATCCTGCGCTTTTCAATCCAGGAAAATTATGGCGATATCGCCGAGAAAGTCACACCGAGTTTGAGCGCTGTTTTCAGTGACCGGTATGACGTGAGTATCGGTGAACTCGGTTTGTTGTTGAGTTATGCTGAATCTGATATGAATTTTCGCAGTGATGGGGTGGAATTTGGCCGGCACACATTGGTTCCCGATGCCGCTGGACCGGGCGAAGATCGTTTTGCCCCGATTAATGGCGGTATTCGCAGCACAACCACACAGCGGGACCGCCAGGGAATAGCCGCCTCTCTACAATTTAGAAATACCGACGACACCATTGGCGCTCTTTTCGAATATATTAGTTCAGACAGTAGTACTGATTGGCTTGAACACGCCTTTTTTTCAGATGATGGGGCGGGACAAATCGACGAAAACTCTCAATTTAATAGCACCGAATTTATTAGTGGTACTGTCAATAATGTAGCGTCGGGGTTGGGGCCACAAACCCGTCGCTCTCAACTGAGTACCTTGGTTGAGGACTTTTCACTTAGGCTGGAGTTTAACCCTACAGAGAAGCTATCAATCAGTACTGATTTTCAATATGTCGACGCCAGCACTGATAGACTCGATCTATCTGTGTTTGGCGGGATAACTCCGCAAGCCGATGCGGGTATTAATATCGGATTGAATTCTCAGGGTAGAGTGCCTGATGTCATATTTGAAGCACCCACTGACTCCCCTCAATCGGCAGATGCTTTCTATACAGACCCTGCCAACTACTATTGGCGCGCCGCCATGGACCATGTCGAGGAAAGTGACGGCGAAGAGAAAGCGTTTCAACTTGACGCAGACTATGAACTCGATTCCACTTGGGCGCGCTCCCTGGAGGCGGGTGTACGTTATGCAGAACGCGATCAGACCACTCGTTGGTCAACTTTCAATTGGGGCAATTTGTCTGAATCCTGGAATGGTGGTTATGCTACCTTTGACGGAACAGTGAATAGTAATGGCGCTGGCTCCGACGCTTTTGAAGCATTTTCTTTTGATGATTTTTACGGTGGTAACGCGGGCGGTATTGCCGGCGCCGCATCAGGTATAGCCCTGTTTCCGGATGCCGGTATAGTGAGCAACCCTAATGCATTTTTGCAGGCTATCGCGAGTTTTGGTCGTCCCAATTTGAGAGATAGACCAGGAGTGATTCCAGGCAGTATTTATTTACCGGCTGAAATCAATCGAACGAATGAAGAAAATCGGGCTGCTTACCTTAAGTTGAACTTTTTTATGGATGGCAACAGACGCCTGCAAGGTAATGTGGGGGTGCGTTATGTCGAGGTGGATACCCGAGTGGGGGGAGGTGTGAGTTTTCCCACTCTCAGCCCGAATGCCGCCCAATTCGCCACCGAGGAAGAATTGGCGTTTGCCAGTGGCTTTAGCTCTGAGGAAGATTCAGAGTCATCCTATTCAGAGTTGCTGCCGAGTTTTAATCTCAAATATGAATTGGCTGAAAACCTGATCACTCGGTTTGCTTTCTCAAAAGCGATAGCCTTTCCCGATCTGGGCGTTTTGAGGTACAACTATAACATTGGTGCCCAAACAGTGGAGGACGCCGAAGGAAACCCGCGTGTAACAGGTTGGCAGCAAAACAGTGGCAATCCCTTTCTCGAACCTATGCGGGCAGAGAACTACGATCTTTCCGCAGAGTGGTATTTCGGTGCGAGTAACTTTCTCAGCGCAGGTGTGTTCTACAAGGATATTGAAAACTTCTTTGCCAATGATACCCAGCAAACAGAGGTTACCAACCCCTCTACTGGCGCCACCCAGATCGTCGATATTAACCAGCCCATCAATCTGGGGCAGGCCTCGCTTACGGGTTTTGAATTAGCATATCAACAGTTTTTTGATCAACTGCCTGGATTCTGGAACGGTTTAGGTATGCAGTTTAATTTTACTTATCTGCATGATGATGGCGTACCACAACAAAACCTGCGTTCGGTAGAAGCTAATGATAGAAGCGGTGAACGGACTGCGCTTCCTTTTGACGAACTACCGCTGCAAGGTTTATCTGAAACCAGTTACAATTTGGTCGGACTCTTTCACTATGGTAATTTTGAATCGCGCTTAGCCTACAACTGGCGAGATGACTACCTGTTGACCATTCGCCAGGTGAATCTGGGCCTGCCGGTTTTTGCCGAAGCACGTGGGCAATTGGATGGAGCCGCTTATTATTCCTTCAACGATTATTGGCAGGTGGGTGTTCAAGGCACCAACCTATTGAAACAGGATACCGTGACAAACATGCAAGTTGATGCCAGTGGCACGAAAGTATTTCGATCGTCATTTGTTTATGATCGACGCTACTCGATTATTTTGCGGGCTCGGTTTTAGTCACATGCCGGAAGGGAATATCGTAAATATCGTTATTTTAGGCGGCGGCAGTGCCGGTTGGATGACGGCGGCTGCGCTATCACAATTACTGAAAAAAAGAAACTGTCATATTACGCTGATCGAATCTGAGCGAATTGGTACGGTAGGCGTTGGGGAGGCTACCCTACCGCATCTGCGTTTTTTTAATCAGCGCTTGGGGATTGCCGAAGCCGAATTCATGCATCGAACGCAGGCCACCTACAAATTGGGTATTGAGTTTGTCAATTGGGGAGGTGCCCAGGGGCAGGCTTATATCCACCCGTTCGGTGATTATGGCCTGCGTTTTAATGATATCAGTTTTCATCATTATTGGCTGAAGCTGCGGCGCACAGGAGCCACAGCACCTATTGGCGATTATTCTCTGCCTGTTGTTGCGGCAAAGCTCAATCGCTTTCAGTATCCAAGCACCAATTCCCGTTCTATTCTATCGAGTTATTCCTATGCTTATCATGTAGATGCCTCTCTCTATGCTCAATACCTGCGTGAATATGCATGTGCACGCGGAGTTGTCCATTGTATCGGTGAAGTCACTCATGTACATCAACACCCCGATAACGGCTTTATTGAAACACTCACATTAAACGATGGCCGCAATATAAACGGAGACCTGTTCATCGATTGCTCAGGTTTTCGTGGTCTTTTAATCGAGCAGACCCTGAAAGCCGGCTATGAAGACTGGTCGCGATACTTGCCCTGTGATCGCGCGGTGGCAGTCCCCTCTCCCGTACTGAGGCAAGCACCGCCCTATACGCGTGCTACGACCAGTTTGGCAGGCTGGCGCTGGCGCATTCCACTGCGTCACCGCACCGGCAATGGACATGTTTATTGCAGTGCGTATTTATCCGACGATGAGGCGTTGCAATTATTGCTCACTAATCTCAATGGAGAGGCTATGGCCGAACCGCTTTTTTTGCGTTTTAACACGGGGCGACGCAAAAGTATGTGGTTAAAAAATTGTGTTGCTATTGGCCTTTCCGCCGGATTTCTAGAGCCACTGGAGTCCACGGGTATTCATCTGATTCAACTTGCCATCATGAAGCTCATCGAATATTTTCCCAATTCAGTGATGGAGTCTGCCTACAGTACTGAGTTCAACCGCAGCATGAATATGGAAATCGAGCGCATTAAAGATTTTTTAGTGCTGCATTACTATGCTTGTGAAGAAAATTGTGGTGTTAACACCCCTAATAGTCATGGTTCAACGTTGAATCCGCAGACAAAGGAAAGCCCTTTTTGGCAATACTGCCATAATCTCACGCTCGAAGACCGGTTGCGTCATAAAATAGACCTGTTTTCTGCCACAGGTCATGTCGTCAACTATATGGAAGGATTGTTTCTTGAGCCTAGCTGGATTGCAGTTTACTTAGGACAAGGTTTATTGCCTCACAGCTACGACAGTCGCTTGGATTGTTGCAACCAGGCACAGTTGCAGGCGCAGATGCGAGCCCTGCACCAGAGTATCGCCAACGCCGCCGCCAGCATGCCTTTACACCGTCAAATACTGTTGAGCGAAACGGATGAGGGACACCGCCATGGTGAGTAAAATTGCCATCGTCGGCGATGGCCTCAGTGCCTTGATTACGACCGCAACATTGGCCAAAGCGCTTATGCGGCTGCCGGCGGTTGAAATCACCTTAATTGAAAGCAACCCTTGCCAAAGACATAATGTTATTTCCAGTTCACCCACCCTGCAAGACTTTCACCAATACTTGGGCATTGATGCAGAACAATTTCGAACGGTTGTCAACAATAGCTACAATTTAGGCTTACATTTTCGCGGGTGGAGCAGCGCTCAACAGGATTATGTTCACAGCTTTGGGCACAGTGGAGAAATGATCGATGCAGTGGAGTTTCATCACTATATTACGCGTCTAAAACGCCAAAAACCTGACCTGAAGCTGGAATTTTTTTCTCCCGGTGCAGTAGCCGCGCGGCAGGGGCGCTTTCTCCCCCCAACCGAAGAAAGCCGCTCACCACTGTCGAAAATCATCTACACTCTCAACCTCGATGAGTTTGATTACTGCAATTTTCTCAGGAACTATGCGTTGGCTAAGGGCGTTAAGGTTGTTCAGGCCAGCGTCACCGATGTAATAGTAGACAACGACAACGGTTTTATTCGCACTCTCAGCCTCAGCAATGGTACCAGCATTAATGCCGAATTTTTCTTCGACTGCTCTGGTTCAGCAGCCTACTTATTGGGTGAAAAATTGGCCGTTCCTTATATTAGCTGGGAGCGGTATCTGCCTTTTGATCGGCGTATGGATTGTTTTTCCAGCAACCCCGGTAGACAAGTCTCTGTCTCTTCTACTTTCTCTTCTACTACAGCGGTATCTGCGGAATCAATCAATTCAAATACAACGTCCTTATTGAATCTTGTAACACGCATGGATGCCGGTTTTAGAAAGCGCCTGTACATTCCTGGGTTATGCTGCGAACAATTTTATTATCACAGCGATTTTGCCAGTGATGAACAAGTGTTTTCTCTGCAGCAACATCATCTGTCAGAGAAAAAAGAAACAGAAGACGGGCACAGAAAAAAGGTGATTGCATTGAAACCGGGATACAGGCAACAATTTTGGGCAAACAATTGTTTAGCGGTTGGTTCTGCCGCCGGTTTTGTCGGCGATACCATCATTAGCGCTGCGCACCTGGCTCAAAGTGCGGTCTTGCGTTGGTTGAGGCTGTTTCCTGATCGCAACTGCCACTCCCTTTTACGGACCGAATACAACAGGGTCACACTGCAAGAGTACGAACACGTGCGTGACTGTCATGCTCTCCCTTTCCTGTGTGCTACAGATAACAGCTCTTCATTTTGGCGCCAAGTGGCTCAGGTTCAGTGGCCAGAGTCCTTAACATATCGGGTAACCCTATTTCGAAAAACCGGCACGCTGGCATTTTACGAAGGGCAAAGCCTTACACCCCAGACTTGGATTGCTCTACTGCTGGGTTTTGAAATTCAACCACACCACTATGATGTCTTGGCCGACGACGTCAGCCTTCATGTACTGGAATCCCATATGGCAAAGAGGATGAAAGCGATTGGCGATTATGTCAAACAGCTGCCAGTAATTCGGTCTTGAATACCGGGGCGCAATAACACGTTAGAGCCGCGCACGAAATAACGTCCGACCAACCATAGTGCCCGCAACCAAAATATTTACTGCACTTTACAGATATTTTCGCCTACAATGACGCACCGGTAACTGTCACCATCAGCCGCTTTCTCAAAAATAGTCCAAAACTGTATTTTTTCAACTAAAATGTATAAAAACAATGGAGGCCTGTCTATGCGTCGAGTGGTATTTAATCAAAAAGGCGGTGTAGGAAAATCGAGTATAGCCTGTAACCTGGCGGCGATTAGCGCTGATCGGGGGTTTCGCACGCTGGTGATCGATTTGGATGTCCAAGGGAATTCCAGTTTATATTTTGGCGTCAACATTCACGATCCGGGACTCGAATATCCGGAAGCCACTGTTGCACACCTGTTGCGCCAGTCATCAACATCCTGGTTTTTAAACGCCAAACCGGCATTAAACTTCGTCAGGGAAACCGCCTTTAAAGGACTGGATTTGTTGGCCGCCAGTCCCCTGTTGGATCAACTGTCCGGCGAATTGGAATCCCGCTATAAAATTTACAAGCTGCGCGAAGCTTTGGAGGAGTTGGAATCCCACTATGAACGCATCTATATTGACACACCACCCAACTTCAACTTTTACAGTAAAACTGCGTTAATAGCCTCCGACCGGGTTTTGATTCCTTTCGACTGTGACAGCTTCTCCAAACATGCACTCAACAACCTTTTGCAAAACCTGATTGACTTAAAGCAGGATCACAATCGCAAACTGTCAATAGAAGGCGTGGTTATCAACCAGTTCAATCATCAGGCAAAGCTGCCCAAAACGTTGATAAAAGAACTGGAGCAGGATGATCTGCCAATACTCAAGACCTATCTATCCTCATCCGTCAAAATGAAAGAGTCCCACCACACCTGCCGACCGCTTATATACCACGAAAGACGCCATAAGCTGACAAAGCAATTTATTGCCCTGTTTGAAGAGATTGAAGAGATTGAAGAACGTGAAGAGCATGAAGAGAACGAGATTGCCAACAAACTGCCGGCATAACCCCATCGTTGCATAAAATTTCGAGCTCAGAAGCTTTTAGAGCGGCTATACTAATCCGGATAAAAGCTGTAAGGCGGTAGGGTTCTCGATTGAAGACAATATCAACAACCACAGGTATACAATTGAATTCCTTTCCGGAGAGACCGAAGGCCGAAAGAAAGCGGCTTAAACTCAGCCAGAACGCGTTTGCCGCCCTTGCCGGGCTAAAGAAACAAGCGCAGATTCATTATGAAAAAGGCGAACGGTCACCGAACGCTGACTACCTGATGAGCCTTGCTGCGGCTGGCGTTGATATCCACTATTTACTGACTGGCGCGAAGACGACACCTGCCAGTTTCAAGTTAGAAAAAGAAACCGGTGCCACCGCAACGCAAGAAATGGCTGAAAAATCAGCCTGTTATGCTAACTTGGAACCGACCAAGATAACTTGGAACTCAGTTCCAAGTTCGGACCTTAAACTTGGAACGGGCAAAGGCCAGGATTCCCTCCCCAACACACCCACAACCTTATCGGTTGTCGACAACGCACTGACAGGTAATCTCCTTCATTGACACTAAACAACGATAACGATTGCTTGAGCTTATAATACACACTACACAATAAAATCATAGTGTAAACCCCGCAATATCTTTCCATATTGAGAAAAATAAACCACCACGATAAAAACATAAGGTGATAATATTATTCAATAAGGCAATGGGAGTCATGCCCACTCATTGACAGGTAACCTTAGGAACGTGCACGAAATAACTCCCGGTTTTCGCCTCCGATCCATCCCGCCTGGCGCCGTTGCGAAAACTTGACGTAGGCCCACTATGCCGGCGTTTTCGCAACGACACCAAACGGGCGCCTCGAAACCCCTTTTTATTACTGATAAAGGGG
>JARROD010000130.1:0-21652 GCA_037384225.1 Exilibacterium sp. | reverse complement strand
AGTGCATAGGTGCCGACCAGGATTCGACGTTTGACTTCTTCGCCAAAGGCTTCACCCCGGGAGCGGCAATAGAGATCTTTGAGATCCTTCGGGTTTGCACAGCGATAGCCATAGCGCACGCCGTCAAAGCGCGAAAGATTTGCGGAACATTCCGCCGGGGCGATGACATAATAGGCCGGTACTGCCAGGTTTGTATGCGCGAGGCTGATTTCTTTAATTTGAGCCCCCAGGTTTTCATACTCTTTTATGGCCGCGTCTATGGCGACCGCCGTGTCGGCGTGCAGCCCGGTACTGAAGTATTCTCTGGGAACACCAATCCGCAGTCCTTTGATCGAATTGTCAAGTGAAGCCGTATAGTCGGGGATTTCGCGCTCCACGCAGGTCGAGTCCTTACTATCGAAACTGACCATGGCGTTGAGTATAAAAGCGGTGTCCGCCGCGCTCCGGGCTAAAACACCCCCCTGGTCCAGGCTTGAGGCAAAGGCAATCATGCCCCACCGCGATACTCTGCCGTAAGTGGGTTTGAGGCCGGTTACACCACACATCGACGCCGGTTGTCGAATTGAGCCACCGGTGTCGGTGCCGGTGGCGGCCACTGTCAGGCCCGCGGCGACGGCGGCGGCAGAACCTCCCGATGAGCCGCCGGCAACACAGTCAGTGGCCCAGGGATTTTTGACCGGGCCGTAATAGCTGTTTTCATTGGAAGAGCCCATGGCGAACTCCAGCATTTTAGAGCCACAGGTGGTGCTCACCCCCAGGGTACAGAAAATAACTTAGTGGGCGATGGGTATGCCGCACAAGGCCGGCGCGTCTCCCTGCGCCAGTCGCCCGTCCGCCTCTCGCGCCTGGGCGAGAGCAACCTCCTCTGTAACAGAGATATAACTGTTATAGAAGCCATCCAGGCGTTTAATCCGGTCCAGGTAATGTCGACTAAGCTCTACGCTGGAGTATCGCTTTGTGCGAAGTCCGGCGCTCAATTCGCCAATGGATTGATGGTGCATCGCAAGGTGTCCTTGGTATTATCAGTAGGTTCACACTTCATTAGGTTCAGCGGCGGGTTGTTGTCGGGAACTTCCGGGAACCTTATTCGTTTAGAACTGTAGAGTCGGGAAGTAAACCGCTGGTTAGCGGTTTACTCGATTACTTTGGGGACCAAATAAAGTCCGGCATCGGCACTGGGGGCTATAGCCTGAAAGGCTTCGCGCTGATTGGATTCTGTCACTTCATCGTGGCGCAGGCGCTGTACGGTGTCCAGCGGGTGGGCCATAGGCTCGACATTAGTGGTATCCACGGCCTGTAGCTGATCGACGAGAGTGATAATGTCGGTAATACTTTGGGTAACTTCATCCACGGTTGCTTCACTAATATCGAGGCATGCGAGTTCAGCGAGCTTCTCAACGTCTGAGCGATCCACAATTGTCTCCAATCATTGGTTTATTAGCACTTTTGAAGGCGGTCAAGCCTACAGGCAGCCCTAGGGCCGGTAAACTTACCATATTTGCGCCTTGCTCAAAATCCCTGCCGTTGATAGAGTTCGTCAGTTTGAAACGGTGTCTCTCTATAGTGTTCGTACGGGGCTATCCTTGAAATAGTCCTGTTATGCTACATGTTGGGACTATTTTAGGGCGGGTCGTGCACAGAATAGCTTCATCAACAGGGGAAGTGGGTTACGAAACAGGCACTTATTTTACGTAGAATAGTTATTTATGTGGTATAGCTGTAAATAGATAGCTATAAAAACTTTGAATTTAGCTAGACTGAGAACATACAAAGTAAATTATAAATTAATGATCATTAGGTAAAGGTTTGTAAAACATATGCTAATGCCCAAGCGCCTGCGGGGCGTATTTTCCAATGACTTGTCCATCGATCTCGGTACAGCCAATACGCTGATATATGTGCGGGACAATGGCATTGTATTAGATGAACCTTCAGTGGTGGCAATTCGCCATCACAATGGACAAAAGATTGTCGAAGCTGTAGGCCTGGAAGCTAAACGCATGCTGGGGCGCACGCCTGGCAATATTACTGCCATACGCCCCCTCAAGGACGGTGTAATCGCCGACTTTCAAGTGACCGAAAAAATGCTTCAGCACTTTATTAAAAAAGTGCATGAAAACAGTTGGTTCCAACCCAGCCCTAGGGTTTTGGTATGCGTGCCGTGCCTTTCCACTGAAGTGGAAAAGCGCGCAATACGTGAATCCGCTCTGGGGGCCGGTGCGCGCGAAGTACGATTGATAGAAGAGCCCATGGCCGCGGCTATCGGTGCAGGTCTTCGGGTCGAGGAAGCCAATGGTTCCATGGTGGTGGATATTGGTGGCGGTACCACCGAAATTGCCATCATTTCCCTCAACGGTGTCGTCTATTCGGACTCAGTGCGCATTGGCGGCGATCGCTTTGATGAGGCCATAGTCAATTATGTCCGCCGCAACTACGGCAGTGTGATCGGCGATGCTACGGCCGAGCGCATTAAACAGGAGATTGGCTGCGCCTACGCCGGCAGTGAAGTCCGTGAAATCGATGTGCGCGGGCGCAACCTGGCTGAAGGGGTGCCGCGCAGTTTCACTCTCAACAGCGATGAAATTCTTGAAGCTCTGCAGGAGCCGCTGGCCTCCATTGTGCAAGCGGTTAAAAGCGCACTGGAGCAGTCCCCGCCCGAACTGGCTTCGGACATCGCCGAAAGTGGCATTGTCGTTACCGGCGGTGGTGCCCTGTTGCGGGACCTGGATCGGTTGCTGACCGAGGAAACCGGACTGCCAGTGATCATTGCCGAAGATCCGTTGACCTGCGTCGCTCGCGGCGGAGGCCGGGCTATGGAGATGATGGATACGCGCCACATCGATCTGCTCTCTACCTGATTATTACCGCGACAAATTTGCTGGTGCCGTAGCCACGATTGAGAGAAAGGGGGAAGACGCTATTAAGCCACTTTTCAGCAGTGGGCCATCACTGGTGTACAGAGTGCTGCTCCTGGGTGGGCTGGCTCTGGCACTTATCATCGTTAACACCTATAGCGGGTGGTTGGATCCGGTGCGCGCCAAAGTCGGATTGCTGGCGACCCCTTTTTACTGGATAACGGATCTTCCCAACCGCGTCGGCGTTTGGGCTGACGATGTCTTTGCCAGCCGCGAGAAACTTCAGCAGGAAAACGCCACTCTGCGGGCGGAGTTATTGATTCACCGGCGCAAACTTCAGCAAATGGCCTCACTGGCAGCGGAGAATATGCGCCTACGGGAACTGATGAATTCCGCGGAAATGATTAAGGAACGGGTATTGGTGGCGGAGTTGATCGGTGTTTCTCCAGACCCTTTGGCGCATAAAGTTATTGTCAATAAGGGCGCCCGCCACGGTGTCTACTTGGGACAACCACTACTAGATTCCAGCGGTCTGATGGGACAGGTGGTCGCTGTTAGCCCCTACAGTAGCCAGGTTATGCTGATTACTGACAGTACCCACGCGCTACCGGTGCAGGTCAATCGCAATGGTTTGCGGGCGGTGGTGGAGGGGATCGGTGATCTCTATCACTTAAATCTTCGGCATGTATCCAACACCGTCGATATCCGCAAAGGTGACCTGCTGATCAGTTCCGGTCTGGGGCAACGTTTTCCCCGGGGGTACCCGGTGGCAGTGGTGGAATCTGTCATTCACGATCCAGGCAAGCCGTTCGCCACCGTAACGGCCAGACCCAAAGCGCAGTTGAACCGCAGCCGCCATGTATTGCTGGTGTTCAGCAGCCAGAGCGCTGAAATGATTGCGCCAACCGACCCTGAGACAGGTGAGCAGCAGCCTTAGCGATGCAGTCTTCCCGCCCGCACAATCGCTGGATCATAGCCCTGAGTTTCCTGGTTGCTTACATTCTGTCGGTATTTCCACTGCCTATGGACTGGCGCTGGCTACGGCCTGAGTTTGTAGCGCTGCTGGTAATCTATTGGGTAGTGATGATGCCCCAGCACCTTGGGGTGGGCATGGCCTGGTGCGCGGGGTTGGTACAAGACGTCATTGAAGGCGCCGCACTGGGGGAGCACGCACTGGCACTGGTCGTGGTGGCTTACGTGTGCCAGATATCCTATCAACGTATACTTAATTACGTGATCTGGCAGCAGGCGGGACTGGTATTTGTCCTGATTGGTATTCATCAGCTGTTTTGCAATTGGGTTCACGGCTTGGCGGGGTATTCGGCGCCACCACAAGTGTTTTTGGTTCCTGCGCTGATCAGTGCTATGTTGTGGCCGCTGGTGGTCCCTCTTTTTGATCACTTTCGTACTCACTTTGGCGTTACCTAGGAAAATCAATTTTTTCCTGGATTTGTTAATAGCTGTCTAATTATGTTGTATCTCGCTTCAAAATCGCCTCGTCGGGCCCAGCTTTTGCGGCAGATTGGGGTATCATTCGATGTCGTAGATGTTGATGTCGAGGAAGTCCCCGGCGCTACGGAATCTCCGGGCGATTATGTAAAACGGTTGGCGGAGGCCAAGGCGAAAGCGGGCGCCGAGCGACTGTCTATGTTGCAGATTGGTTTTGATGCACCGGTGATCGGTGCAGACACGATTGGTGTCTGCGAAGGCAGAATTCTCGAAAAACCCGCTGATGAGGATGCTGCTGTAGCCATGCTGCAGCATTTGTCGGGTCGAATTCACCAGGTGCTGAGTGCTGTTTCCCTGTGCCGTCGCCGCGAACAGTCGACGCGTCTGTCGGTAACCAGTGTTAAGTTCCGACCCTTGAGTGAATCTGAGTGCCGCGTGTACTGGCGCACGGGAGAGCCGCGGGACAAAGCCGGCGGCTACGGAATTCAAGGGCTGGGAGCCGTTTTTGTTGAGTCGATAAACGGCAGTTACAGTGGTGTTGTGGGGCTTCCGATCGAAGAAACAATAGCTCTCTTACGCGATTTCAATATACCCTGGTGGACCACTACGGGATGGAGATAGAGGTAGAAAATAATTGGGAGCCAATATGATGAGTGAGGAAATTCTAATCAATGTGGCTCCCACGGAAACCCGTGTTGCGCTGGTGGAAAACGGGATGTTGCAGGAAGTGTATATCGAACGCACCCAGCGCAAGGGATTTGTTGGCAATATATACCGGGGCAAGGTGGTCAGGGTGTTGCCGGGGATGCAGGCGGCGTTTGTAGATATCGGCCTGGAAAGGGCTGGTTTTATCCACGCCGCTGATATAACCGCCCTGGACGCCGATGGTATGGAAGAGCGCAAAGCCGAGGTCGCCGATATTCGCGCCATGATACGCGAGGGCCAGTCATTGCTGGTGCAGGTTACCAAGGACCCTATCGGTACCAAAGGTGCACGCCTGACAACCCATTTGTCAGTTTCCGCCCGTTATCTGGTTTATATGCCTTATACCCGCCATATCGGTATTTCCGCGCGCATTGAAGAGGAGGCTGAACGCGAGCGGTTGAAAAAACTGGTAGAGGGTTTGGCCAGGGAGTACAACCCGGATTACGGTGGGGGGTTTATCGTACGGACGGTGGCTGAAGGCGTGACGGAAGATGAATTGCGCTCGGATATTCCTTTTTTATTTAAACTGTGGGGCGATTTGGAAAAATCCATTGAAAAAGCGCCGGTTCCCGCCGTTATTCATGAAGATTTGCCGTTGTTTATGCGCACTTTGCGCGATTTGGTCAGGCCACATATTGAAAAGGTGCGTATCGATTCCCGCGAAGCTTATTTGAAAATGTGTGAATTCGCTGAACACTATGCGCCGGAAATCTGCTCGCGAATTGAGCATTACCCGGGCGAAAGACCCCTGTTTGATCTTTATGGCGTTGAAGACGAAATTCAGAAAGCGCTGGACATCAAGGTGCAGTTGAAGTCGGGAGGCTATCTGGTTATTGAACAGACGGAAGCCATGTCCACTATCGATGTTAATACGGGTGCTTTCGTCGGTCACCGCAACCTGGAAGAAACCATCTTTAAGACTAATCTTGAAGCGGCTACGGCGATTGCCCGGCAGCTACGGCTGCGCAATTTAGGGGGCATGATCATTATCGACTTTATTGATATGAGGGATGTAGAACATCGCCGCCAGGTATTGCGCACACTCGAAAAGATGATGGAAAGGGACCACGCCAAGAATAGTATTACCGGTGTTTCGGAGTTGGGACTGGTGGAAATGACCCGCAAGCGGACACGGGAGTCGCTTTTGCAGGTAATGTGTGAGCCCTGTCCCGTCTGTGGTGGTCGCGGTACACTAAAATCGGCTGAGACGGTTTGTTATGAAATTTTCCGGGAAATCCTTCGCGAAGCCCGGATCTATGATAACGATAAATTTTTGGTTCTGGCTTCGCAGGCAGTCATCGATCGGTTGCTTGACGAAGAATCTGCTAATGTGGCCGACTTGGAAGAGTTTATCGGGCGGGCGGTGGAATTTCGGGTAGAAGCGATATACAGCCAGGAGCAGTACGACATCGTGTTGGTGTAGAGTTGCTCGCTTGCTTCGAGGGTGACTATCGAGGCTAACTATTTTCGAATAGCCATTTTAGGATATCTACGCAAAGGCGTTTGTCCAAGGAGTTTATGATTCACGAGATATGCGTCCCGAGTGGTATATGACTAGATACGCCCGCATTCTGGTTAAGAAGTTCTGGGGCTTTTGCGCCTTGGTGCTGATTGTGACAGCCGTGCTGGTGCAACTTGGCCGTGAACTTTCGCCTTTGGTGGGTGAGTATCGTGAAGCCTACAGCCGCTACCTATCCAATATGCTGGGTGTCGAGGTCACTATCGATCAATTGAGCGCCCGTTGGAGCGGCCTGAGGCCGCAATTGCAGCTGCGTGGACTACGCATGGAGAATGCCCAGGGTGAGCCCATTTTGTCCGTGGCGGACGCCACGGCTCAATTGGGTCTGCTGCGCTCATTGGCCGAATGGCGGCTTAGTTGGGGTCAGCTCTTTCTTGCCAACATCGAGATGGGTTTTGTGCAGAATGAGGACGGCAAATGGAATCTGGCTGGATTGCCCGAGAGCACCGCCAGCGTCGATCCTGAACCGGGTGTTACCATCGACGATCCGCTGGATGTGTTTTTATTTGGCCGTTACATTGAACTGCAGGATGCCAAGCTCAAATTCCAGTTTCGCACCGGCCATAAAACCAGTATCCAAGTACCATCGATACTGTTGGAAAACAGCCCCGACTTTCACCGCCTGACGGCCTCTCTTGTGATAGATAAGGCGCAAGGTGAGCGACACGATGGGTTGCAGTTAGTGCTGGAGGGGGAGGGCGACCCGCGTAACGCGGATTCTTTTCATTCACGCGGATATGTGCAACTGCGCGGATTTCCCCTGGAAAAGCTAATGGCTGCCTTGCCGGGTGAGCGCTGGAAAAACCTACCGGACGGCGAGTGGCGAGAAGGGCATACATTGGATCTTCAATTGTGGTTATCGTCGCTGGACAACCTGGGTTTTCGTTTCCAGGGTTCGGTCAAAATTGACGGTGTACCACTGGAGTTGCCTTCGGAGATGGTTCTCCCCCAGCATCTTGCCGCCGATGTGTCCGGCCACTGGCTGCCCGAGAGAGGTTGGCAGGTGGCCCTGCAAAATACAATCATTAGCTGGGATGATAACGAATCGCCGGCGTTTAATCTGGCCGTCAGCGGTGATGCAGACACCGGACCGGTGGTTTCCTGCAGCAAACTCGAGATAGAACCCTGGGTGCAACTGGCGAACAAATACGGTTTTGTCAAAGGCAAGCTCAAAACGGTGCTCGATACGCTCAAGCCGCGCGGCACTTTGCACAATATTCAAGTGCAGATGAATTCGCTGGCGGAAAAACTAAATTTCAGTTTCCGCGCCAATCTGGAAAAGCTTGCTGTCAACGCCTGGAAAGGGGCTCCGGCGCTGGAGGGTGTGGATGGCTATATAGAGCTCACCCGCGATGGTGGGTTTATCGATATCGACTCCACCGACGGTTTTATGATGCATTATAAAACCGTATACAAGCAGCCAATGCGCTATGCATCTATGTCGGGGCAGGTCGCCTGGCAACTGCGGCCCGATGACAATGCGATTTATATTAATAGCGGTCCACTGAGCTTACGCAATGAGAACGAGATTGTAGACGGCTATTTCCATATTTATCTGCCCTGGCGCAAAGGCAGTGCGCCGTCCAATATGGTGTTACAGATCGGGCTACAGAATACCCTGGCCAGCAATCACAGCAAATACGTCCCTTTTACGGTTCCGGATTCAGTGCGCAGCTGGCTAAACAAAAGTCTCGACAAGGGAGATGTTTCCGACGGTGGCTTTATCTATAACGGTTCCCTGGCCAAGGGGCATGTTGCTGGTCGGGCGCTGCAGTTATACCTGGACATTCACAATGCCAGTCTGGATTACCACGATGACTGGCCCGGCCTCACGGATATCAACGGCCTATTGCTGATGGACAACCGGGAACTAAGCGTAAACGTGGAAAGCGCACACCTTTATGACAGTAGGGTCGGCCCTGCGCTGATTACGCTGGCTCCGAACCCGGAGGGGGAAAAATTACTGCTCGATATCAAAGGCTCGGTTGCCGGTAGCGCCGAGGACGGTTTGAGGGTATTGCGTGAAAGCAGGTTACGTAACTATATTCATGATAGTTTCGATTCCTGGTCCATAGCGGGGCAATTGCAGACGAAACTTGATTTGTCGATTCCACTGGATGCCGATGAACCGGGCATGCGGCAGCAAGTAGAGGTAAATCTTGTCAATGCCTCCCTGCAAATGGAAAAACCACAACTACAGTTTGAAAAGCTCCACGGCCGCATCAGCTACATATCAGGCTCGGGGCTCAATGCTATTAACCTGGCCGGGCGTCTCTGGCAGCAGTCAGTTAACATTGGTATATCCAGTCCCCCCAACGACAGAGGGGGGCGCGACACCCTGATCAATATGCAAGGCAGTGTCGACACGGGTGAACTGGCACAGTGGAGCGGGCGACCGGAACTCCTTTTTGCCAATGGCAATTTAAGCTATCAGGCGCAATTGATGCTACCCGCCGCCGGGGAGGCGGGAGATGGCGACAATGAAGGCCACAGTGAAAAGACAATGGATAATGCGTATGCGGCACTGTTGAATGTCAGTTCTGATTTGGAGGGGGTCGCGATTGCTTTGCCAGCACCCTACGGCAAAACGGCGGAACAGTCGCGCCTTTTGCAGGTACAGGTACCGATTGCCAAAGATCACACTCTCTACGATATCCGCTATACGGACCTGGTTCACGCGTTGTTTCTGATCCGTGAGGGGCAGATGCAAAATGCCAGTGTAGGATTGGGGCAGAACGCAATTTTGCCGCAACAGCGGGCGTTTCAAATCAGTGGTAAACCACAGCGGTTGGTTGTTTCTGAATGGAAATCCGTGCTGGAGCGTTATGAGCAATATCAACAGGCAATCGATCGATCCTTGCAGCTGCGCAACGATGCTCTGGAGCCGTTGGTGTTGGAACCGGTGTTTGATCTTGACATAAAGTCATTGCAGATCTCGGCGCTGGAGCTGGCGAGTACCCATGTGAGGGGAAAACACATCAAGGATATCTGGCAGTTACAAATGCAGAGTAAAACACTGACCGGCAATTTGACCTGGTTCGACGACAAGGCCCGAGCGGCGGTGCTGGATCTTGAGTATTTGAGATTACCGAAGCGGGAGTCAGAGTCGGTCGAGGTCGATCCCCCTCCATACGACGCTGTAACTCCGGGGCGGGTTGTCCCGACTGAGCAAAGTGTTGACCCCTTCGCCGACTGGGATCCCGCAGATTCAATCGCTGTAGATTTTACTACCAAAGAGTTTTCCGTTGGTGGGCAGAGCTACGGTAGTTGGGCATTCAAGTTACGTCCTACTCAACAGGGGTTAGTGGCCAAAGATTTAACGGCCAGTATCAAGGGGGCGGAACTGCATGGAATTGAAGCCGATAAAGGTGCGGAGCTTCGCTGGGAACGGCGTGATGGTGACATTGTCAGTAAGATTCGTGGCCGCATAGTGGCGAAGGATTTTGCCGGCGTGATGAAAGCCTGGGGGCAGCCCAAATTACTGGAAAGCAAGACGGCTGTGTTTGACGTCGAGTTGAGCTGGCCTGGATCGCCCGCGGCTCTGGGGGTGAAAAAACTTTCCGGCAGCTTGTATATGAATGTNNNNGGCTGTTTAATTTTGATACCTGGGCACGTCGCCTTGAACTGGATTTTTCCGATCTGTTAAAAGGGGGAATGGCGTATGACAAAATTTCCGGCCAGATGAAATTTAACGAGGGTTTTATTTACTTGACGAGACCTGTTAAGGTGAAAACGCCTTCCAGCAGCCTGCAAATGGCGGGCAGCATCGATATGAACAAAGAGTTGCTGGATGCAACCCTGGTGGCGACGCTGCCTGTGGGCGGGAATCTGACCCTAATTACTGCAATCGCAGCTGGTCTGCCAGCCGCGGCGGGGGTTTATGTCGTCAGTAAAATATTCAAAAAGCAAGTGGATAAAGTAGCCAGTGCCAGTTACCGCATGACGGGTCCTTGGTCTGATCCAGTCGTCGCGTTTGAGCGTCTGTTTGATGATAAAGCGGCTAAAAGGGCAGGGGAGGATACCCGCAAAGAAGCGGAAGCCAACGGCAAACAGCCCGAGCCGAAAAGCAACCGGTCCAAAGATCCTCCAACCGCCAATCTACCATTCCAGATGGAACAAAACAGCGATAAGAAAAGCATGTAAGAAAAAGCAAATCTTATATATGAAACAGTCAAGGCGAAGTGGGTGAGAGAGCGAGTGACCAGTGAACGTGATGAGAAAAGGCCTTTGTGCATTGCCGCCCTGCAAATGGTGAGTTGCTGCGACCTGGAGACCAACTTACAGGTGGCGGAGGAACTGATTGGCGAGGCTGTGGAACAAGGTGCCAAAATGGTGGTGTTGCCGGAGAACTTCGCTCTTTTTGGTGTGCGGGACCTTTACAGCTGCGGTTTGGAGGAGGCCACACCAGCAGGGCCTATCCGCGGATTTTTGCGGCAAATGGCGCAGCGTTACGGGATCTGGTTGGTCGGGGGGACACTGCCGACCACTCAGCCCCATCCGCAGATAGCTGCACGCGCAGAGCCTGCAGACGATAGCGGAGTCAGCGCCGCTGAAACGGTTGTTTCAGCGCTCCAGAATCGGGTGTATGCGGCTTGTTTCGTGGTGAATTCCGCGGGAGAGGAAGTTGGGCGTTACGATAAAATTCACTTGTTCGACGTCGATGTGGGGCATCGGCAGGAACGCTATCGCGAGTCTGAAAGTTTTTGTCACGGTGGCTGTCCCGTCGTGGTGGATACCCCTTGGGGGCGATTGGGATTGGCGGTTTGTTACGATATCCGTTTGGGCTCGGCTATTGTCAGCCCCTGGGGAGAGATGTTGACTGAGCGGGGACAGGGAGAGGGTATTGTGATAGCCGACATTGATCTGGCGGAAGTGGCGCAGGCACGGCGGCGGATGCCGATTCACGACCATCGGCAATTTACTGTTGTAGACCTTTAGGAACGGGAGGCTATTCCGTGCCCGTTCCTTAGGGCAGCAGTTCGCGAATATACCGGAACAGTTTACGGGTTTGGGCCGGCGGTTTGCCGAGCTGTGACTCTTTCAGGGCGCCGCGAAGCAACTGGCGCAAATGCTGGCTGTCGGCGTCGGGGAATTGCTGCATAAATTCGCTAACCGCGCTATTACCCTGCAATAAGAGGCGCTCACGCCAGTGTTCTGCCTGCCGGTCGTGCTGGATATGATATCTGCTCTGCTCCATCAGTTTTCGGTGGGCTTCGGCAATGGCTTTGCCGTCGGCACTGCGCATCAGCTTGCCAATAAATTGCAACTGGCGTCGCCGCGCCTCTCGCTGTTTTAGCGTCCTCGCCTGGAGGATGGCGTCTCGCAGAGGTGGTTCAAGGGGCATCTGTGCGAGTTGTTTGTCGTTGAGTTCCACCAGTGCGGCTCCCAGTTTTTGCAGTTCCTGCATGGCCTTTTTCTGCGCTGTTTTGCTTATTGGCTGGGTGTCGTCATTGAATGTTTGATCGGGCATAGTAGGCATATCGAATACGAATTAATGTACAAAAATGTCAGGCGTAAAAGTAAGTGGCGAGTCCGAGAAATGCGAAAAAGCCGATAACATCGGTAACTGTGGTCAGAGCGACGCCGCCGGCAAGGGCCGGGTCTATTCTCACGCTTTTGAGGATAACCGGCAGCAGTGCGCCGGCGATGGCGGCAGTGAGCAGGTTGATAATCATTGCGGCGGCGATAATCAAGGCTATTTTATAGTCGCCAAACCACTCTGAAACAATCAACCCCATGACCAGGGCCCAAATGACGCCGTTGATTATTCCCACGATAACCTCCCGCGACAATAGCCAGCGCAAATTTGTGCGCCCGATTTGTCCGAGGGCAATTCCGCGGATCACAACAGTGAGTGTCTGGCTACCGGCCACGCCTCCCATGCTGGCGACAATTGGCATCAGCACAGCGAGTGCGACGACCTTATCGATGGTTTCCTGGAAAACGTTTATCACGGCCGAGGCCACTATAGCCGTAATCAGGTTAACACCGAGCCACATGGTTCTCCGAGGTGTGGTACGCATGACCGGGGCAAAGGTATCCTCTTCCTCGCCAAGACCGGCCAGGCTCATTAAGGAGTGATCGGCGTCTTCGCGAATGACATCGACAACATCATCGATGGTAATGCGGCCGAGGAGTTTTCCGGCGCTATCGACAACGGGGGCCGATATCCAGTCGTGGCGTTCGAATAACTTGGCGACTTCCGTATCGCGCAGTTCGGCGGAAATGGTTTCAACCTCGGTCACCATGACTTCTCTGACGGTGACAGAGGGGTCTGTGGTCAACAGTTTGCTCAATGACAGCAGCCCGAGAAATTCGTCTTTACGATTGACGACAATCAGGCTGTCGGTGGAAGCGGGCAGTACTTCGTGCCGGCGCAGGTAACGCAATACCACATCCAGGGTGATATTGGGTCTGACCGTAATAGTGTCGGTATCCATAAGACCGCCGGCAGTGTCTTCGGCGTATGGCAATACCGATTCAACCCGCTGACGGTCCTGGTCACTCATGGCGGACAGCACTTCCTGAATCACCTGATCGGGCAATTGCTGCAAAATGTCGGCAATGTCGTCGACACCCATGCCCTCGGTAATGGCCACGACTTCTTCTGTGTCCATTTGGCGCAGGAACTGACTGCGGATATCATCTGAGAGTTCCTGCGGGCGATTATAACCGGCTGCAGGCCGTTTAGCATGCGGGTTACTTGCTTGAGGGTACCGCTGTCGAGTGCGTCGTAGAGCGCGCCGAGTTGAATTTGAGTCTGGGCCTGCAATTGTTCGGCGGTTTGCTGCATCTGTTCTCGCTTGATCCGGTTCCTGGAAGATCGTTGATAAAACGGCTTATTTCGGGTTTTCCCGGGTATTTGAGCTGTTGAGACCGGCCGTAGGAATTGGCAATAGTTTACTTGGGTGCCGGTAAGAAAACTATAGTTATCGTGCTGCTGTTATTCGTCTTCACCAAAGCGGTTACCGATCAAATTTTCAATCGCTTTCAGGGCCTGCTCCTCGTCTTCACCCTCGATAATCAAATCCAGTGTTGAACCCTGATTTGCCGCCAGTAACATCAGTGACATCACACTTTTCCCATCAACCAGTTTACCGTTGAGACCTGCTTGAATTCTGCTATTGTAGCGCCCGGCTTCTGTCGCCAGCTTGGCGGCTGCCCGGGCGTGCAGCCCCAGCTTATTGATTATTGTAATTTGGCGATTGATCATAAGTCTTTTTATACCGCTGTACTGAATTCGTTCAGTTCCCGGTGGCGAAGTTGTATGTTTTTAAAACGCTGTGTGAAATGTTTTTGTAACCGCTCCACCAAATACACTGAGCGGTGTTGTCCGCCGGTACAGCCTATCGCGATCGTGATATAACTGCGATTGTTGGCTTCAAAGCGCGGTAGCCAGCGGGCCAGATAATTGCGTATGTCGGTAAACATTTCATCGACTTCCGGTTGTTGCTCAAGAAAATCGATAACTTCCTGGTCGCGGCCGCTGAAAGGGCGCAGCTGCCTTTTCCAGTATGGGTTGGGCAGGCAGCGCACGTCAAAAACCAGATCCGCATCCACCGGGACACCGTGCTTGAAGCCAAAAGATTCAAACAATACTGCCATACCCGTTGTCTCATTACCCACTACCCGCTGTTTGATCATGTCACGCAGTTGGTGCAGGTTCAGATTGCTGGTATTGATAATAAGATCGGCGACATCTGCAATGGGTTCCAGCAGGCGGCGTTCGGTCGCAATCGCTTCGCGCAGGTCGGTGGTTTCATTGCTCAAGGGGTGTTTGCGCCGGGTTTCGCTGAAGCGCTGGATCAGTGTTTGACTGCGGGCGTCGAGGAACAGAATTTCAACACGCATCTCAGGCTGTTTGGCAATGGCCATAATTTGTGGGAACTGCTGTAAATCGCTCCAGGTGTTGCGGGCGTCAATACTGATGGCGAAACGCATTTCCCGAGAATGACCGCGTTGTTTTACTTGTTCAATAAGTGCCGGCAATAAACTGGCCGGTAAATTGTCGACACAGTTGAATCCCGCATCTTCAAGTATGTGTAAAGCGGTACTCTTACCGGATCCCGATCGGCCTGAAATAACCACTAAGCGCATGCTGATGATTTCCCGTTCTCTTTACTCAAGAATTATTCAGTTTGCAAAATTTTGCCAGATTGAAACCCTGTAAATCACTATACCGGCAAAAAACATTTATTGAATACTGCAATCTCAGCGGTGGCCATTTTTAAGGCTGCCATTATGAGATAAGGTATCGTAAATTTTCAGTATTACAAAATAGTGTTTGAATATTGGCTTTAGATTCCCCGTGAAGGGCAAAGATTCATGCCTTGATACGGTATTCTGTTTATTTTCAAGCCAACTGGCACAAAGCTGGGTTTGTGAATAACCTATCTTTAATACAGTCCACTGGACTGTGTTTAAAGTCAATGCTTCGAAGGTAGCTATGGCGCCAGTGCAGACTGATAAAGTGTTTGGTCATCTTTGGCATGACGCAGGGTTTTTAAATATCCCGGATTGCTGAGCTTTTCGGCGAGAGCCGCCAAGGTCTGCAAGTGCTCGTCATGGGCTTCCTCCGGTACGACAAGTGCAAAAATAACGTCGACCGGTTCGCCGTCAATGGCGTCGTAGTCAATAGGGGTTTTAAGTGTCAGCAGGGCACCGACAGTACCGGTACAATTTTCGATCCTGCAGTGGGGGAGGGCAATGCCGTGGCCGATACCAGTCGACCCCAGTCGCTCTCGGGCGATCAGGCGGCGAAACAGTTCGTTGGCGTCCAGCGTCGGCAGATCATTTGTGATCAGGTTTGCGAGAGTTTCCAGAACACGTTTTTTACTACCGCCCTGGACACCGCATTGTGTACGGTGTTGGGCGAGAATAGATTCTATTTGCATATGGTTAGCGATGGTGATTGCGTAACTTTTCTTTGTATTTAATCAACTGCCGGTCAAGTTTGTCGGCTAACAAGTCGATAGCGGCGTATAAATCATTTGACTCACTGTTCGCAAAAAACTCTTTGCCGCTTACATGAACCGAAGCTTCAGCCTTTTGCACCAGTTTATCAACGGACAGGATAACATTGGTACTGGTGATGCGGTCATGATGCCTGCCAAGTTTGTCAAGGCGGGACTTCACGTAGTCTTTTAGTGCATCGGTGACATCGACGTGATGGCCGCTGATAGTGATTTGCATACAAAGATTCCTCTTGTCCTTAGCATCGTTAACATATTGCCCGCCACATTTGCTGGAGGGCGTCGATAGACTCTATCGTTAGCGTTTGGCAGTTTACCACCCCTTCTTATTACCGCTTTGACTTGGATCAGACAAGTCGTTTACGTTCATTTGAAGCCGGAATGTTGAGTGATTCCCGGTATTTGGCGATTGTACGCCGCGCGACTTTAATCCCCTGTTCGGCTAGCAGGGCAGTAATTTTACTGTCACTCAAGGGCTTTTTGGGGTTTTCCGCCGCCACCAGCTTTTTGATAATGGCGCGAATAGCTGTGGAAGAACACTCGCCCCCTGAATCTGTGCTGACATGACTGGAAAAGAAGTATTTGAGTTCGAAGATTCCCTGGGGCGTATGCATGTATTTCTGCGTAGTCACACGTGATATGGTCGATTCGTGCATGCCTACGTCTTCGGCGACATCGTGAAGAACCAGTGGTTTCATGGCCTCGGCGCCGTGATCGAGAAACCCCCTTTGTTTTTCTACAATACAGCTGGCGACCTTAAGCAAGGTTTCGTTGCGGCTTTGCAGACTTTTCAGAAACCAGCGCGCTTCCTGCAGGTTGTCGCGCAGGAAAGTATTTTCGTTGCTTGTGTCGGCGCGCTTGACCAGAGAAGCGTAATTCGAGTTGATGCGCAGGCGGGGGGCGATTTCGGGGTTGAGTTGTACACTCCAGCGGTCTTCTTGTTTTGTGACAAATACGTCGGGGACTACATATTCGGTATCGCCGTTGTTTATCTGATCTCCCGGGCGTGGATTCAGACTTTGAATTAGCTGTACAACATCGCGCAGTTCCGGTTCTTTGAGTTTAGTGCGGCGCATAAGCTGTTTATAGTCCCGGCTTCCCAACAAGGATAAATATTCTTTCACTATAAGTTTAGCAGCGTCCAGGTAGGGCGTGGTTGCCGGTAACTGGTTCAATTGAATCAAAAGGCATTCTCCCAGGTCTTGACCGCAGATGCCAGGAGGGTCGAATTGTTGTATGCGGTGGAGGACGGCCAGTACTTCCTCCTGCTCCAGTTCTTCGACCTGCCCGACCAGCCCCTGGCAGATTTCCTCCGCCCTAAGGCCCAGCATGCCGCTGGGTTCAACGGCATCAATAATGGCGAGGGCGATTAGGTTGTCCCGCTCGGACATGGGGGTGAGATTCAGTTGCCACATCAAGTGGTCGTGCAGTGATTCGGTGTTGCCACGTCGGGTTTCAAAGTCGTTATCGTCACTGTCGGTATTTAAAGCCGGGCCCGAAACGCTTGATTGGTATACATCGTCCCAGCTTGTATCGACGGGCAAATCGGAGGGGATTTCCTCATTCCAGTCATTTTCCGTGCCGCTCGTATCCCGCTCTGCTTGGGATTCCTGGTTTTCCGAGTGGTTTTTATCGAAACCTTCTGTGATGTCGTCGTTGATCGTTGAGGTGGGGGGCTCCTGGGCTGCACCGTCGCCGGAGTTGGTGCTGTGTTCGTCCTCGTTGATCTCCAGCATCGGATTGGTATCTAGCGCTTCCTGAATTTCCTGTTGAAGATCGAGCGTCGACAGTTGCAGCAGCCGTATAGCCTGCTGTAACTGTGGGGTCATAGTAAGTTGCTGCCCAAGTTTAAGCTGTAATGATTGTTTCATATTGATTACAACGTCGTTTGCCTTTAAATTCGACTAACCGAATTCACCCGTCTGGGCCGATGGCCGGTTATCGTCAGTACCCAAGTTTAGTCAGGCTAACGCGTCTAGGCAATATTGACAAGCAATCTTTATGCCCGAACCATTTGACAAACACCTGGGTTTTGTGTGATGAGTGGTTTGTGGCACGAATTTGAGACCGGCGCTACACTCTGCCTTGTGCAGTGGTGTTGATCTGGTGTCGTGATGTAGCGTAGCGGACGGGGGGGATCAAAGAGTAAACTGGTTTCCCAGGTATACTTCGCGAACTTTGCGGTTGTTGAGAATTTTCTCGGCATTCCCTTCCGCAATAATGCGGCCTTCGCTGACAATATACGCCTTCTCGCAGATATCCAGTGTTTCTCGCACATTGTGATCGGTAATCAACACACCGATACCACGGTATTTGAGGTGTTGAATTATCTGCTTGATATCGTTGACGGAGATGGGGTCTACGCCTGCGAAGGGCTCGTCGAGCAGAATAAAGTCGGGGGCGGTGGCCAGAGCTCGGGCGATTTCCACCCGGCGCCGTTCGCCTCCTGATAAAGCCATGCCGCGGCTGTTTTCAATATGAGTAATATGGAACTCTCGCAACAGGTTCCCAAGTCTTTCCCGTCGTTGTTTACGGTTGAGGTCCTTGCGAGTTTCCAGAATGGCCAAAATGTTTTCCGCAACCGTCAATTTGCGGAAAACCGAGGCTTCCTGGGGCAGGTAGCCAATGCCGGCGCGCGCCCGTCCGTGGATCGGCAGGTGGGTGATATCGCGGTCTTCTATCAGCACCTGGCCGCGATCGGCCTTTACCAGGCCGGCGATCATATAAAAGCATGTGGTTTTACCGGCGCCGTTCGGCCCCAGTAACCCTACAATCTGCCCACTGCTTACAGAAAGGGATACATCGACAACAACTCGGCGACCTTTGTAGCTTTTGGCAAGGTGTCGGGCATTTAACTTCGGCATGAAGGAATCACAATATAGTAGGTCGTGGCAATTAATTGTCGGCTTGGGGTGGAATTACGATTTGGATGCGTTTGTTATCAGTGCTGGTGGGGTTGCCGACCGCTGTGACAACTGCGTCTTTGATATCGTAATTGATTCGCTCACCGCTCATTGTAGCGCCATCCTGCACGATAGAGGCGTTATTGACCAGAAAGACCTTCTCTTTGGCAACCAGGTACTCTATGGTTGTGCCTTTGGCAATCACCAGTTCTTTGTCCTCCGCTGGCTGTTGTTGAAATTGGGCGGGATTTCCGCTGGCTATAATACGGTTCATTTTGTTGTCAACACTGTAAATCGTAATTTTATCGGCGTTTATCTGAATGGTGCCCTGGCTCATCTGTACCGCCCCCTCGTAGACGGTAATTCCTTTTTTACCGTTTCGTTTGAAGTGATCGGACTGTATGTAAATCGTTTGATTGCGATCGCTAGGCAGCGCCTGAATACACATTGGAAAAATCCGCACACACCGCTCCCACATTTAACTATTCCTGTATCCCTAAGGAGAAGTTTCTTGAGTCGGTTCATGGACGCCTCTAACTTGCGATAACAATTCAATCTGGTCTTGTTTTAAATCCGCCTTCATCCCCACCGCTCTCGTCTCGCCATCGGGAACAATAATGATAACAGGTTTGTTTGTTTCCGCGAATTGAGCTTGCGGGTTTACGACCAGTTTTTCCGTAGTTAGTTCTGACGTCCGATTGTCACTATCTTTTCTCCATAGGCGTACGTTTTCTTTAAATGTAACCATGTCTCCAGCCATTTTTGCATAGCCGTAATTTGCTTTAATGTGCCAGGGGTGGGCCTCTTCTTTGCTGTACAGCACTATGTTGGGGAGGTTTATATCCGTGTAGTCCCCATCGCTTTGTTTTGCAGGATTCTGTTGATAGTAGCTTAGCTTGTCAGCATTAAAACGATAATTTACTTTGCCGTTGACATCGTACTGGATAATTTGGGCACCTGACATAAACGCGGAGGGATACTTGTCGGTTGCCTCAGTCTCGGGCGACTCGGTTAAAAACCGCGTGGGTGGCGATTCCCAGAGTATCAAAAATACGAAGATTAACGCGACCAACGCCAGCAGTGAAAACCAGTTGCGGGGCATAACCTGAACCTGTGATAGCCGATAGACTTATAAATACGGGGCCAAAGCTGCATTAAAGGTGTTTTGTGCACGCATTATCATATCACAGACTTCGCGCACGGCGCCCTCGCCACCGGCTTTGCAGCTTTGCCAGAGTGCGTGCTGCGCTACCACAGGGTGGGCATTGGCAACGGTCACACCGAGCCCGACCCGGCGGATAACAGGCAGATCGGGAAAGTCGTCTCCAATAAAAGCGATCTGTTCCAGGGTTATCTCCTGCTTCTCAATCACTTCGTAAAGGGCTGTCAGTTTGTCTTCGCGGCCCTGAACCAAAATCTCAATGCCGAGATTCTTTGCCCGGGTGGCGACGATATCGCTGCTTCGGCCGGTTATGATACCGACGTCGACACCGCTGTTTTGCAGCATTTTTATACCCAGACCGTCGAGAATGTTGAATGCTTTCAGTTCGCTGTTGTTGTTGCCGAAATAGAGCTTGCCATCGGTCATGACACCGTCGACATCGAGTAGTAATAACCGGATATTCTTCGCTTTTTCAACAATTTCTTTAGGCAGTATTTCCGCGTCAGATGATCTCATTGTCAGTTACCCTTACATCACACCCGCGCGCAAAATATCATGCATATGCACAACACCTGCCGGGTGGTGGTTATCGTCTTCGACGATTAGCGCCGTTATTTGCTTGTCTTCCATCAGACGCAGGGCTTCGGCGGCCAGTATATTCTTGTGCACGGTTTTGGGGTTCGGTGTCATTACGTCAAGGATTAAAGCCCGACCCAAATCTATCCCATTGTCGACACTGCGGCGCAGGTCGCCATCGGTAAATACTCCGATCAATTCGTTGTTTTCATTTACGACGCTGGTCATACCCAGACCTTTATGGGTCATTTCAACCAGTGCCTGGGTCAGTGGTGTCTGCTGGGTAACCTGGGGAAGGCTATTTCCGGAGTGCATAATATCTTCCACTTTCAACAACAGTTTTCTGCCGAGAGTCCCGCCGGGATGGGAGAAGGCAAAGTCCTCTGCTGTGAATCCCTTTTCTTCCAGTAGTGCCACAGCTAGCGCATCGCCCATTACCAGGGTGACAGTAGTGCTGGAGGTGGGGGCCAGATCGAGAGGACAGGCTTCGCATTCAATACTGATATCCAGATTGATATCGGCGGTCTGGGCCAGGGGGGAGTGACTGTTGCCGGTCATGCTGATGAGGGGAATTCCCATTCGCTTCAATAGTGGTAGCAAGGTGATTACTTCCGAGGAAGAGCCCGAATTAGAGATGGCAATTACCACGTCACCCTTGGTGATCATACCAAAGTCGCCGTGGCTGGCTTCTCCCGGGTGAACGAAAAAAGCAGGCGTCCCGGTGCTAGCCAGTGTCGCGGCGATTTTTTTCCCTATGTGGCCGGATTTTCCCATACCGGTGACGATTATCCGACCCTTGCATGCCAATATCAATTCGCAGGCGCGGGCAAAGGCTTCATCGATGCGATCGGAAATAGCGGCTACAGCGTCGCGCTCCATATTGACGGTACGTCGGCCTGCAGCAATAAAACGGTTGTTCGTCATAAGGGTTTACATCTCACGTTGTTTATCAACAATCCGTTGGTTGAAAAATGAGCTTTTCGAGTGTTCGGGAGATCCTGTATTTTCATAGCTCCAATCAATTATTGGACCAGGGGTCAGTTATTAAGCAAGGTGCCAAGCCTTGAATAGTGGGAATGAATAGCTCATATAAGCCAATAATAATACCACGCCTATAGTGCGTCCTGGGTGTCTGCATTATTAAAGTGGCCTTTTGTTTCTCTCCGGTTCACAGCTAAAGCAAAAAAGTTATAAAGTATAGCTTTGGGTTCGTTTGGTTCAAAGGAAGCAAATGGTATATTGGTGTAGTCTTAAAAGACAGCTTTTCAGGGTGGGGCGACCCGTTGACCTGGAGGCTGCGGATCCTGGTATTTATTCAAGCCCTTGTAAAACCCAGGTGCCGCCCCCATTTGTGACCTGTCTCTGTGCCTGTGTCATTGGAGACCATTGCATTAAACCAATTGGGTAATCTGTGTTCTAATCGTCGACCAGATTAAAAAAGTGGAAATGGAGTCAAGTATGAATGGGGTTTTCAAGGCAGTATCCAAAGGTTTAGGATTTATTATTTTCGT
>JARROD010000129.1:0-10037 GCA_037384225.1 Exilibacterium sp. | reverse complement strand
TCAAACAGTTGAATAATTACATTATGCGAAAAGCCAAAGCCTTCGACGCTAGGATGTTACACCGTATTAAGACGGTACCCGGCATCGGTGACGTTTTGGCATTGACTATCTTATACGAAGTTATCGACATCAACCGTTTCGACACCGTCCAGAAATTCTGCTCCTACAGCCGCCTGGTGAAATGTCAGAAAGAATCGGCCGGAAAGAAAATGGGCACTTCAGGCTCAAAAATCGGTAATGCACACCTGAAGTGGGCATTTTCCGAAGCCGCCATTCTCTTTATCCGTGACAGCGACAAGGCCAAAGCTTACGTGGAAAAACTGGCTACTCGTGTCGGCAAAGGCAAAGCCATTGCCATTTTGGCGCACAAGCTGGGAAGAGCCGTTTACTTTATCATGAAGAGGAATGATGCCTTCGATGAAAAATACTTTTTCAGAAACAGTTAATTTTGGCAGCGCCCGCAGAGCTACGAGTGTATAACTGTCGGTGTCGTGCGAGAGAACCTCGGATGGCCATATTGATCCACGCCTGGAGCGTCCGGTCACCCTGTTCACTATCGCCTACCACCTCGCTTTGAATAGTGGACAGACTCTCGATAGGTGTTTGGTACAGCCTCTCCGAAGGCAAGCTCACCATGAAATTATCGGCAGCGGTGAGAAAAGGACATTTTTAAAAAGCAACGGCACTGTTAAAGCGTCGTGTTAGTAACTTATTGTTTCTTTACAAGCTTCGGCCGTATAGGTGTTATGCCATCTTCCGCCAATGGGTAAAATCTTGAATATCAGCCAGCTCTTCCTGCTCGGCTTGCTGTGCCTTATAGAGATCCCACCTGATTTGCAGGTTAAGCCAGAAATCAGCTGTTACACCGAAAAATCGAGACAACCGAAGCGCTGTGCTGGGCGTAATTCCACGCTTCTGATTTACCAGTTCATTAATCCGCTGGTAAGGAACATGAATAGCATCAGCCAGTTCACGCTGTGTGATTTGCATCGGTTGCAGAAACTCTTCCATCAGCATTTCGCCAGGATGAGTGGGTTGCCTATGTGTAGGAATGCGGACCATATCTCACCTCTAGTGGTAATCTGTTAACTCTACTTCTTCAGGTCCGACTTTCGTCCATCTAAAGCAGATTCGGTATTGCTCGTTCAGCCGGATACTGTACTGCCCCTTCCGGTCACCGGACAAGGCTTCCAGCCGATTGCCAGGAGGAACGTTCAACTCGTCACGTTGCTCAACGGAATCCAGTAATTCGAGCTTCCTTGACGCAATTCGCCACAAAGCCTGCGGACACGCTTTACGAGCAGCCTTGGAAGTTACTCCATTGAAGATATCTTCCGTGCCTTTGTCTTTGAAGCTGATAATCATAAAAGCATGATAGCACGGATACCATGCTACGCCAACATGTGTTTCGGCCTCCTGGCTTAAAACGCTTTTGTAAAAGGCGCGACGTCAGGAGCATCCTTTTGACAAACTTGTTAACTCTTTGAATTTATCTTTAAATCTTATGGCCAATCTTCTGGATTGTTCCTGGCTACTACCTTGAATTGGAATACTACCAATAAATCTAACGCCATCGTTAACCAAATATTCGGCTAGCACCTCTACCGATTTAACTGAATTTTTCAGTCATCTTCCAACTCTGCTCCGGATAACGGTCTCGGTGATCGTTTTTCCAGCCCATTCATCTTGATCCGTGTCGAAATGCTGTATGTAAATACATATTATACCACTACAATCATAAGGAGATGAGCGCAGTTGCTCGGCCAACGCCACCCGCACTACAGTGCCGTAGCTGGTGCTGGCATAGGCCTATACCATCCCATCGTCGCGAAGGGTGATGCAAAAGCTCCTGACACGGGAAATAACTGTTGCGGGGCCATAGGCAGTAACTTGAAGTCCTAGGCGGGTAATACATATCTTGTGCAAGCCATGAGCCAATACAGTCTGTCGCCACTTGAAAGCTATAAGGTATATAATCAATCCATTCTGCATCATCTTTAATGGAAAAAATCATGAATATTCAATCATTTAGCATTTCTGAAAGAATATTGCTGGCTGAGCAATTATGGGATAGCATTAAAACTAAAAGTAATGAAATTGATATCCCGAAAGAACTAATTGCGCTGCTTGACGATCGGCTATTAGCATTAGAATCCGACGGCGATTTAGGTGATAACTGGGAAAATGTGAAAAAACGAATAACGGAAAAATAATATGGACTATAAAATATCGGTAAGGAAAGAAGCAGAATCCGATATTTCAGAAGCCTTCGAATATTATCAAATATGCCGTGAAAATTTAGGCCACGACTTTCTTCTCTGTCTTGAAGAAAGCTTTAGCAATATCCAACGAAATCCCCTCCTATAAAGAAATTCACCGAAATGTAAGGAGACGCTTCATTAAGCGCTTCCCTTAAATACTCACCCCTCAACAAACTCCTCCATAAAATCCAACTCCGCCTGATGATAAACATTGCGGCGGTGGTTGGCCCAGAGGGCGGTGATTTTTTCCCTGTTGCACTGCTTGCGATCGACCAATACGCGGGTGTTCAACTGGCCTCTGGTTTTTTCGCTGGGCACTTTGGCGAAGACAAACTCGTTGCTGATCAATTCCATAAACGGCCCGCATTTGCTGGTGGGCATGATGAACAGCAACTGCAATCCAAGGCTGCCGGTCAGATAATCAATAACTTCCCTGGAACGCGTTTCGTCCATTTTGGAGAAGGCTTCATCCACCAATACCATGCGAAGGTGGCTGTTGCCCTCGGCAAAACGAAACGCGGATGTGACCGCCGCGGAGCGGATAATATACGCCGGGGTTTCCAGCTGGCCGCCGGAGCCGGTGCCGTATTCACTCAGGGGAATCGGGTCCTTGCCTTCCACTTCCTTGTAGATTTCATAACGGCGGTAGTTGCGATAGTCGCCGATGCGCTGTAAATCCCGCATGGCGCTGTGCTCGTCTTCATCGAGCAGTTTCTGCATCAATTCATTCAACACTTTTTTCGATTTGGCGGACAGCTCCGCCTCGAACAGGGCCACACCGTCACCCAGTACGGGGTTTCTCACCACCTCTTCGAAAAAGCGCGCGTAGTCGCGGTATTCCGGCACCCATTCGCTGGCGAAGCGGAAGGTTTCGCGGTCGGCGCCAAAGCGGTGGTGTTGCAGTTCTTTGTTTAACTGTTCGATCTGGCGCTTGGCATCGTTGATCGCCTGGTAGATGGCGTGACACAAATGGGTGACAAATGCGCTGTTGAACGTTTCTTTCAATTCATTGAGCTGCTGGTGTTTGTGCACCAGGATATTGTTTTTCAACACATTGTAAACGCGGTCCACTTCGCGCTGCAGCTCGCACATGGCCCGAAACAACAACGCGTCATAGTCGCCGTTAAACGCCTCGTAAGCAATGGTGTCGGCGGCGCGGCAGTGCTGGTTGTGTTGTAAAATCTTCTCCGCGGTTTTGCGCTCGGTGAGCCGCAGACTGCCGTCGAGTTCCTGGCGGTACTGTTGGGAGTGCTCGATATTGAGATCGTGCGCCTCCCGGTCCGCCGCGTCCAGCCGCGCATCCATGGCGAAATCGGGCCAGACGGCGGCGATAGCGGCGAGCGCCTCCTGCCGCTGCTCCACGCTCTCGCGGTTGCGTTCCTGCTGCTGACTCAGCGCCGCTATTTTTTTATCGGTGCTTTTAAGCGTTTCACTGATTTCACCAATCTCTCGGTTGAGTTCAGTTTCGCGCTGCGACAGTTGTTTCTGCTCCTCCTTGAGCTGTTTCATCCGCATCTCCAGATCCCGGTGTTCGGAGAGATCCAGTTGTTCGAGCAACTGGTGAACCCGAAAAATATCCCGGTGGGTCGCCAGAATCTCGGCCAACGCATCGGCGTAGTGGCATTCGCGCAGGCTGTCGACATTTCGCAGCAGCGCGGCGAGTTGCTGCAGCCTGTCGTTGGCCTGGTTCCACTCGATGTCTATGCGCTGCAGTTCTTCGCGCTTGGCCGCCAGGGCGCGGCTGCGGGCGCGGGCGCCGAACACCAGCTCGGCGTCGGTGATATCGCAGCGGAACATGCTGTAGTTGCCGGAGCCCATACCGTCTTCAGTGACGCCACGACGGGTCGAGCGCAGTTGCTCGGCCGACGCCACCCGCACTACAGTGCCGTAGCTGGCGCTGACATAGGCCTGGGCCACGGCATGGGTAAATTCCAGCACATGGACAACGGAGTCGGGCGCGAGACCGCCCGCCAGGCGCGCCGCGTCGCGCTGCGCCTTGTCGCCCTGAATCACCCGGGCGCGGTTATCGGACCCGGGCAGAGCGCGCACGATGCGCATCGCCCGGGCTTCGCAATCGGGCTCTACCAGAATCGAAAAGCGCGCGTTGCCCAGATAGCCTTCAATGGCGGACTGCCAGCGCGGGTCCTTGACTTCGACATGGTCGCAGAGCACCCGCGGATCCGCCTCCGGGCACTGCTGGCGAATGGCCTTCAGAGCGCGTACCACGTAACCGGGATAGGTCACCTGATTGGCGCTGAGACGGTCGATCTCCTGGCGTTTCTGTTTGCGTTGCTCGCCCAGCGACTGATAGCGGTTACGGCCGCTTTGCACCGCGCTGGCCAGCCGGTCCCGGGGGCAGCCGTCGTCGCCACCGTTGCCTGGCGTTATTTGATCGAACCAGTGGGCCCGCCACTGATTGTGGTGACTCTGGAGCGCGCGGATAGTGTCCAACTCTGCCTCCAGCGGCGGCAATTGCTGGGCAATGTCCTGCTGCACCAGGCTGTGAATATCCTGAATAACGTGCTTGCCGCTATCCAGCACCGCCCGGCTCAGGGATTCGTTATGCAAACCCGCCTGCGCCGGCAGTACTGAGGTAGCACCGTCCGACAGCGCCCTGACGATATCGGCGGTAGCCTGCAGATTGCCGCTGACCCGTTGATCCTGCTGCAGAAGTCCGCGCGCCTGTTCCACCAGACGCTTGTCCAGGGTGGCGCGCTCTTGCTCCAGTTCATCCTTTTGCCGCAGTGCGTCTACCCCCTGGCGCCGCGCCTCTATGCCAATCAACTGCTCGCGGATCTGCTCCACCCGCACTTGCATTTCCTCGACGCTGCGCTGCTTATCCGCCTGCGCCTGGCGCTGTTCGCGCTGCTGTTGCTTGCCGCGCAAATAGTCACGCTGACGCGCCTGGAATTCCGCCTGTGCCAGGGTGTAGTCGAGCAGATTCAATTCGACCCACTGATCGATATAGGTCTGCACATGACTGTTGGCGGCGGTCAAAATAGTGATGGATTCGACCAATTGAGCGGCGTCGCGCTCCATATTGTGGATGGTTTTCAGCTGACTGGATACCGAGCGTATCGCCTCGCCGAGATCCTTTTGCTCGAGAATTTCATCGGCGACGAAACGGTTGATCTCCTTGACCGGCTTGTAGGCCATAAAACGCGAAAAGGCCCGCGCCGCCGCCATCGCCTCGGCTTCGGAAACGGCGTCGGACTTGCCCCGCAGGGCGGCGTAGAGACGCCGCAGATAGGCTTTTTTGGTTTCGTATTTTTCCACCCGGCGCTTGCCGAATTCGCCGATCAGCAGGGTGTGCAGTTCCGGTAGCGGCACCACGTATTTGGTCGTGGCGGCCTCCCTGACAAAGTGATGCAGACCCAGCTCACAGCCGCTGGCGATAAAAAACTGGGCATCCTCCTGGCGCGCCACTGTGTTGCTGCCGGCCCGGTCCAGCCAGGCGCGCACACCGATAACGGCGGTGAAAGGCTCGCCGCTCTCACCCCGCGTGGGGTGGAACACGGCGGCCACATAACCGTCGGTGGGGTCAAGGCGCGCAAAAGAGCCATCGTCACAGCCCAGTATATAGGAAGCCAGGGTGCGCAAACGCTTGCCGCCGCGGCCGCGTTGGGTGGTTTCGTCCTGCCCCGGGTTGAACTGGAACAGGTTTTCGTGGGCCGCCGTCATCACCGTCTGTATCGCATCGGCGGCGGTGGTCTTGCCGGAGCCGTTGCCGCCGGAAAACAGATTGATGGGGCCGAATTCGAATTCGATATTGGGGATATTGCCCCAGTTGACATACACAAAATGCTTAAGAAACATCTTCGACCTCTTCCTGCGCCTCGACTTCGCCCTGTAGTTCTCCCACACCTAGTTCTCCCTCATCTTCTTCTGTTATCTGCCGCCCCGGCAGTGTCTCATCCAGGGCCGCCAAGGCGTCGTCGGTGATAAAGGTCACTATCATCGGGTGGATTTTCAGCCAGGCTTCGCCGGTGTCGATATCCTCCTCCTGACGAAATTCGATCAAACGCAACTGCCGCAGGCGGTTGAAGATGCGTTTGCGGTCGGTAATTTTATCCGGTAGCGAACGCCCCAGCAGATTTTTCATGGCTATGCCCAGGGACTCAATGGATTCGGTAACAAAACCGGCGTCGTCGAGTTTGCCTTCCCGCAACGCCTTGTCGTACTGCAGCCGCAGCACCAACAATAGCGCCACCTCGTCCTGACGCAGACGCGCCCTGAGCCCGCCGGCGAAGGCCTGTTCCGCCTTGTCGTCCATACCCGGCACCTGGGCGCCGGGCGGGTACAATCGCAGATAGTGGAAACGGCGGTCGTGGTAGATGCGCACACCGATAATGTCCAGGTACTCCTCCACCAGCCCTTCCACCCGCAGGTAGCGGTCGTAGAGTTGCTGTTCGACCTGGCTTTCGGTTCGGCTCAACACACCGTAGTTGAGCAGGCGCAGGCAGAGTTCGCGAAAGTCGTTCAGGGCCAGGCCCTCGCGTTCCAGTTCCGCCACGAGACTAGGGGTCAGCATGCTTGTCCCTTTCTATCAATTCGAGGGTGAATTCGTCGGTGGCATCGAAAAAGTCGGTGCGCACACGGTTATCGGTGGGGGTGACGCGAAACTGAAATTCGCTCGAACCCAGCGCCCCCACCTCTATGGCGTGGGCGCTCATTAGCAGGTCGCGTGCATTGCTCACCGGCAGATTCTGGCTGTGAATGCGGTGGCCGTCGCCGAGTGAACGCACGATATAGTCCCGCTGGTGCTTACTGTTAAAGGTAAACGCCAGATCCACCGCGGTTTGGATAAACATCAGTTTGCGGGATTCACGTTCATCGCTGAGCGTCTCCTCTACACTGGAGTTGATCAAACGCGGTCTGCGCGCCGCCTGCAGGCGCAGGCTGTCCGGGTCGACAAAGGCAAGATCCAGCGACGAAAGTGCTTGCCCCGCCGCGTTTAATGCCGTTTCCCGTGTTTCCGCAGACGCCTGCCGGAGCCTGTCGCAGAGTGAATGCAGGCGGTTTTGCAGGCCGCCGCCGGTGTAGCTGAGCTGGCGGATAATCAGGTCGGCGCGGCGGGTAAAGCCGTTCAGCGCCTGGCGTAGAGCCGGCAGCATCACCGCCGAGGCATTGTGCATCCGGGTTTCTATGGTCTCCAGCACCGCCAGGTAGACCGAGCGGCTTTTCTCCTCGATCAGCTCCGGCGCGGCGCGGCGCAGTTCGCGCTCCATAGCCGCCTTGAAGTCTTTGCGTTTGCGCCGCGCCCGCCCGATCAACTCGGCGATCTGATCGCGGTACTTCTCCACCGAATCGGCCGACAACCGAATCGACAGATCCGGCATAAAGCGTTTTTCCATAAAGTCGAAAAATTCGTCAGTGGCGCGCTGCACGACTTGCTGCGCCTCCACTTCCTTGACCAGTTGCCGTTTGCGCTCGTCCAGCTCGGCGATCACGTCGGAAAAATCGGCGATAATGCGCTCTGAGTATTCGAAGGCGTCCAGCAGGTCGTATACCTCCCCCTTGTCCAGAAACGACTGCAGGGCGTTGCGGGTATTGCGGGTATTGCGGTGGCGGGTGCGAAAGCGACCGCCGGAGGCTTCCACCATCGGCTGGGTAAACAGGCGCCCGTAGCGGGTAAAGGCGTAGGCGCTCTGCAGGGTCGCCTCATCCATCTGCCGCTCCAGCCAGCCGTGCTCCAGGAGTTGGTTCAGGATCCAGTTTGCCTGCTCGCGCTGGCCCCGGGCGGGGGCTGTAAATTCTTCCTGTTCCTCATCCTCGAAGGCGGGGTTGCGGGCAATGGCCTCAGTGAAGATATCCACCACCTGTTCGCGGTTGAAGGAGCGTGAATAGTCAGCCAGCGAGCTGTACAGACGCGTATAGAAAACACTCAGGCAGGCGGCCATCTGCCCCCGGTACTTGCCGATCAATGGCCTGAAAAAGTGCTTGCGCCCCTCTGTGAACAACATCTCGCCCAATCGTCCGCCTTCCGACTCCGCCCCCGCGCCACAGATGTGGCTGAATCGGGGTCTTTTTAACAGCGGGGGATTGTATCCGAATCGGCCTGTTCAACATACCAGTGATTGGCACAGTTTCGCATAACTACGACTATTGCATTATGAACCCCCAATCCCGAAAATACGCCCGACATTAACCGGAGAAATGGGATGATCCTTATACATTGGGTATTACCAGGGTTGGCGTTACTGGCCCTTTTGGGTGTGGTGTTTGAAGAGATCACCCACATCAATAAGGCCAAGGTTACTTTGTTTTTTGGCACTCTCGCCTGGTTGCTATTGTTTATTTATGAAACGCTTGAGGGACACCAGGAGCGAGTACAGCATGGCCTGGAGACAAATATCAGCGAAATTGCCACCTTGTGGCTGTTTCTGGTTGCGGCGATGACATTTGTTGCTTATCTCAACAAAAAGGGCATGATCGAAAATGTTATCTACCTATTTTTACCCAAGCAGATTTCAGAAAAAACATTGTTGTTTCTCACCGCTGTTTTCAGTTTTCTGTTTTCATCCCTGGCAGATAATATTACCGCAACGCTGGTGTCTGTGGCCATGATATTGTCTCTCAAGCTGCCGACCGCCAAAACCCTGCGTTTCTCGGCCCTGGTCGTATTCGCCGTCAACAGTGGCGGTGTCGCGCTGATAACCGGTGATGTCACCACCCTGATGATTTTTCTGGATCAGCGCGTCGGTATCGTTGATCTTATGATGTTGAGTTTGCCATCGCTGTTGTCGGTCCTGCTGGTGGCGGCGGTGCTTTCTTTCGGCTTGAAAGAGCAGGTGAAAATACAGGGGCATACCACCGAGCTGCGCAAGGTGGATTTGGCTATTGCCGGACTCTTTCTGTTGACCATTATTTCAACCATATCCCTGAACGCCGTATTCCAAGTGCCGCCGGTTCTGACGTTCCTCTTTGGCCTGTCCATTATGTTTCTTATCGCCCGCTTCTTTCACGACGATAACGAACTGGATCCAATACTGGAGTATGTCAGAGTTATCGAATTTGAGGCCTTGTTGTTTTTTCTGGGTATTCTACTGATTGTCGGTGCATTGAAAGAGGTCGAGGTATTGAACTCACTGGTAAATATATACAGTCTGAGTTCTCCCATGATTGGCAATTACCTGATGGGGTTATTGTCAGCCTTGATCGATAATGTTCCCCTGACCGCGGCCGTCCTCAAATCGGATATCGATATGTCTCAGTCTGACTGGCTCGCCCTGACTTACTCCGTCGGCGTGGGAGGGTCCCTGCTGGTGATCGGTTCGGCGGCGGGTATTGTCGCCATGTCCAAGATAAGCGAACTGACATTTGCCGGCTACGCCCGCTACAGCGCGGTACTCCTGTTCGCCTTCACGCTGGGGTATTTCAACGTTTATTTCCTGGGACACTGGCTGTTTAATTGAATTATGGACACCCCCACAGTCTCGCGCGCCCCGACATGTCTATACCGACATTGGCAATGATGTACACACCGCCAGCACACGCGGGTATCGAAACAGAAAACCATCGCTATACGCTTAAGAGTATTCAATAAAAAAATTCAGCGCGCTGATTTTTATAAAAGCGCTTCGGGAATTTTTACAATATATACTTACAACATTTATATAGATCTATATTGTTGCGAAATTCTGTTTGCCGCAAGCAATAAGGAACGGGCACGGAATAACTTCCCGCCCCTTTATCAGTACTAAAAAGGGGTTTTGAGGCGCCCGCTTGGCTAGGCGCAAAAACTTTAGGCTTGGTGGGCCTACGTCGAGTTTTTGC
>JARROD010000128.1:0-9584 GCA_037384225.1 Exilibacterium sp. | reverse complement strand
GTATTTTGCACAGCCCATCACTCACATTTCATTAATAGGTTGTTCAACATAGATAATTTTACCCTATCGTTGCATAAATTTTCGAGCTCAGGACCTTTTAGAGCGGTATTTTCAGGGGCGCGCGCAGATTTTTCTAACCGGAGCATAGCTATCCCTATGTGAGGGGGTTTATCTAGCGATTAAGCTTATTCAGAAGCATGGCTCGTAACATTTTGCCTTTTGCAACATCAATTTTTCCAAGATATCCTCGCGCCTGATCAGTCAAGTGCTCACCTGCCTGATTGGAGTCACCGAAAATGTAATAATCGAAAATATGTTTCCATCCCTGTTTTTCATGTTCTGGTTTATCGCGCAAGCTTAACATTGCGTGATATAACACATTCATTGCTGACCCCATGTATTTTGCAGAGTTACTCCACCAATAATTGATCAGTATATTAAATGGACTTTGGGACTCCACTTGATGCCACCACATACTTGGCAGGTACAAAGCATCGCCTGCTTCTAGCTCTGCGATTTGACCATGTTTTATTGCTTCAGCAAACTTAGGGTATTTTGTGAGATCAGGGTTAGCGAAATCAACCATGCTTAATACCTGCCCCCCGGGAGTGGGAGATAAGGGTCCTGGATAAAGGTTAGCAATTTGGTCAGGTGGAAAAAGTGTAAACCTACGTTTGCCTACCACACAGCAAGCTAAATTATCTGAAGTATCGTAGTGACAACAAGCGGTCGTGCGGTTTCCAATCCAAATACTCGCTCGAATATCTTCAATCGGGTAATCTACAATCGGCCTGGGAATAACAATATCATTCTCGTCCCTTAAGCCAGGGAAATGTGTATCAATAACATTAGATGCAATGTAGTAAGAGGTAGGGTTTTTTTCAGCAAAGCCCTCTTGTATAAGGTCCAGAACCTCATCAATTTTAGCTTGTTGAGTTTGGTAATTGAGCGATGTACCCTGACCATCGTAGAAAAAGCGCCCCTGTATCTCAGGCTGGCCAATACAGACTACCGACGGGCGGCCATTGTAACGTGACTTTAAATAATGGATTGCGCTGCTGTCTGATTGTCGTCCTTGCTCTACGAGTTTCCAATGGTTGACCAGACCTTTAATAATTATCGGTCTTTTAGATGCTAAAACGCTCTCATCCAGGATTCCGTTTACGTAATCGGCAGTAGCTTTAGTTTTCGTCGCGACCGTTAACATAGTATATTTCTATTACATCTGTTATATACCCAAAGCGTTTAAGATTTAGGTGCACAGAGCACGCCCCTTTTTGCCCCTGGCCGCGTTGCTCCGTCCAGCCGCTCCAGGCATTCGCGGCGCTAGCGCCCTCACATAGGGCCTGCCATGCAGCGTCGTCGCGCCCCCTGCTATTAAAAGAAGGGGAACAAAAATTGACGCACTCTGCACACCTAAATCTCAAACGCTTTGGGTATAGCATTCTGATATTATCATTTCTTCTATTTTTGATTTTTGATTTCGGTCAACTGCCGGATGTTTGTCATAGAAGCAATCACAGCATAAGCCAACGGCAAAAAACCAAGCTTACTTAGTCTTTCTAATTGATCACCGCCAAGTGCAGCGAGCTTGTCCTCATTTATGGTATAATTTCCAATTAATCGGTGCATCTCACCACCCTTTAAATCGATATCAATATTGACCGGTTCAATTAAACCTATCTCTGAAAACGTATTAAACATCACATCCTGTATGGCCATGCCTTGATGAATTATTTTTAAAATACTCGCAATATGCTTCAAATAAGGACTATTGCCGCCATGCTCCAAAAAAAGTGGGGTGCCATCCTCATGATCCACTTTAGCATGATCTAAATCTATATGGATTACGGGTGTTTTACTGTTGTCTGAATCCTGTGACTGTAGACCAATTAAAAAAGGACCTTTAGCAACAACTGCAGGAATGTAATTTGCAGCCCATCCCGATCGAAGGTTTGGATTTAAAAAAAGATTTTCGCCTTGGCTTAGGCCTAAAAGCGCGGTGGCTTGATATTTTTGGGTTTCTGAATTTTTCCTGAATAAAATAGCGTATTCTTTTTGTAACTCAACAAACTCCGTTGGAAAAACCAAAACACTACTAACATTGTCCCCAAATTCAGCACCAAAACGTGCAATCACTTTCAAGTCTTGATGTGATAAATTATTTAATAATACGTTATTTGCCATTGCCTTATCACTAGACCTTCGAAAGGTTTTCTGACTTTTATTGGGTATATTATAACGGTATCTACAGGATGAAGCAAAAAAAGCCGCTTTGCAGCGGCCTTTTTTGCCTATCAAAGATAAGGCCCTAAATATAAAAATATTTAATTAAAATGTATAATTGGCACCAACAGAATAACGGGAATCCAAGTCATACATGTCCCACATCATCGTGTCATTACGGCCATGGGAACGACTGTTTTCTCCCGTTACATTGATACCTTCGAAGAAAACCGTTAGCCCGTTGGTGAGATCGTAACTCAAATTAAGGTCGATTTGAGAATAATCTTCAACATAGCGAGGGTTAGAAGAGCCACCTCTGTCCGTCTCAGCTAAGTACTCATCACGCCAGTTATAAGCAATACGTGCCTGGACACCATATTTTTCATACATGGCAACCAAGTTTGCAGTATCGCTTAAACCGACCAAAGCAAACTGAGACTCATCCGGATCACCTTCATCATTGAAGCCTACATCACCACGAACAAGTGTGTAGTTGGCTTGAATACCAAAACCGGTTTCGCCAAAGAAGTGTTGTATGGCAAATTCAGCGCCATGTATTTTTGCTTCTTTGCCGTTATTTGGCGTATTAGTTCTGAAGACAGTCTCTGGGTCCTCTGGACGAGACTCAAGATCCCATAAACCTCCAGGCCTATTGGCGAGGAAGAAGTTTTGCGCGTCAGTGGCTGTGTATTCAACATTGCCAAATTCAGCAATCCAATCGGGATGACCTTCAGCAAACTCGGTGTAGACCATCATGCCATGCAAATTATCATCGTTAAGGGCCATACCGTTTGCTGCCAGCGCCTCAGCCGCCGCTTGTGCTCTAGGGCCACCTGTAACATCACGAATGCCAAGTATCGACCGATTTACTTGTTGTGAGCCAATAAAGTTATAAACATTTTTCTCAAATAGACCAACAGATGCATAGCTGGCATCGTCGTAGTACCATTCTAACGATAAATCGAAGTTAGTCGATTCCAGCGGCAATAGACCAGGGTTTGACGCATTCGCTGTAGGTGTTGCACCCAATAAGGTTGAACCACCACCGGCACCAAAATTATCTGCTGATACGCCCAAGCTATTGAGACCTGCTCTGGCAATGGTTTTGCTGGTTGAGAAACGGCCGATTAAATCATCCGTAATATAGAGCGTAAGATCTAAACTGGGCAACAGGTTGTCATAGCTTTCTTTCGCTGTAGCTAGAGAGGTAGGTTGACTCGGGTCCACTCGAATAGCCACATCGTTATTATCTTCCCAAACGGTCTTATAGCGAGCGGCTAGAGAGCTTGAGAATACATCGGTGGTTTCATAGCGTAAGCCGGCCAGAATGTTAAAAGGCATGTCGCCAAAATCACCATTTAGCGACACCTGGAAATAGGCAGCTGTCGTTTCCTCGTCTACAAGGTTATCAGCCGTTTGGTTCATCTCCGCGGGTAAGAAATCGCTATAACGCGGAATATCCTGCGCTGCCTCGTACAATTCTTCTGCATCAGCGGTAAAACCATAACCGCCTGAACGGGGAGACCAGTCATCGAACTCACCTTGAATATCAAACGGTTGGACCAAGTCACCGAACTCACCAGGATAACCCGCATTCCAGTTGCCTAAGGCGATATTCTCTGCAGCTTCATTAATCGTGTGAGACTCCATGTCCCGTGCTTCGAGACCGAAATCAAACCGGGCATTGTCGAGTTTATAGCTACCGTCAAGTTTAATTTGGGTAACAGTTGCCAACTGATCGGCCTGACGCAAATTGAGCATCGTTGAGCTCACATCGCCATTGTCAACTTGGCCGTTTCCGTTTGCCCCACCCATGGTATCGTCATATTCATTGAGATACGTTGGGAATTTTCCGCCAAACCACCACTCCCGATAAACAACGGTAGGCGCACCTAGAGCCATGCGTACCGATCCGGTACCGTGGGGGCCTGTACCACGGCTGTGCATTTCTGAATCATGTGCATCCAAGCTTAAACTGAGTGCATCGCTGACTTGATAATCCAGATTTATGCCAGCTGATTTCAGGGTATTGGTTTGCTCTCTCCACTGTTGCTCAAAAGCTTCATCAATGCCAGCTGGATACGATTCTTGAGCATAAATGGGAGTGGCGATAGTTGAGTTATCAAATTCAATAACGTCAAGCCTCGCACCGGTTTGCATCCAGTTACCGGTTTGACCTAAATGTTCCTGGATTTCATTATCAGCAAGGGTGTAGTCCACGGTAGCAGTAAGGGCGTCCGTAGGGGCAAACTGGACGGTGAGTTGCGCGTTATTACGAGTGCGCTCTGTATTGGTAAACTCATAGCGTAAATCATTAAAACGCGCGTACAACTGCCCATCGTCCGGAGCATTAATCACTTCGGTTTCAGTGTTATTCCACAATCTATCCGGGTCGGCGATATCATCCCAATAGTCAAGATTCCAATCATTGACAGTAGCGCCCGTGGTGCCTGAGTCACGCTGTTGGTGGCTAGCGCTCAAACTAACACCAAAAGTAGAATCGTCATTAGCAAAACTAATAAGTGTTGATACCTCTGGGGTGATATCATTGCCGGTACGGTTAGTTCTATCCATTAACGCTTTACCACCAAAAGTGGCAACAAAGCCTTCTCGATCAAATGGCTTGGCGGTTTTAAGGTTGATGGTCGCGCCAATACCACCCGTCGTGATAGATGCTTTACCGGTTTTATACACTTCTACGCCGCTAACACCTTCCGAAGCCAAATTGGCAAAGTCAAAGGCCCTCGAACCGCCCCCGTCACCATTAAAGGTTGATGCGACTGGCATGGTACGGCCATTTAAGGTCACCATATTGTCTTCCGCACCGAAACCACGCACGGTTACTTGTGAACCTTCACCGTTACTACGACTGATTGAAACACCAGTGATACGCTGTAACGACTCCGCCAGGTTGGTATCGGGGAATTTACCGATGTCCTCGGCAGAAATCGCATCCACCACGCCGGAGGATTCGCGCTTGATATCCATGGAGCGCTCCAGGGCGGCGCGGATACCGGTGACCGTTACCTCTTCCAGGAGGGGGGCCGACTCCTGAGCCAGTACCTGGTAGGAACCAGTGGCGGACGCCATCACGGTGATTATGACTTCGGACAGTTTGTTTCTTTTGTATCTGTACATGGGGCTCCTCTCATCGCACCGCTGCTACGACCTTCACGACCACATACATCCATGGGCCCAGTATGGCGGGCTCTTGATTGATTATTATTCAGATATCAATTCATGGTAACGCTATCACGTGCTAGAGATACGGTGTTCGACTGGCGATGTCAAGTTATTTCATCTCCTCTCTCCCAGGTTGTCGTCTATGATTGCCGACGCCATAATCGGCGGCCCACTTTACGCAGATGGCAATACCGGCACTTCCTGAACGGTCATTTTGTTTTTGTTAAAACAGGGTCTGGTGGCGATACCGCGCTTGTCCGCGCGGCGGCGAGGGTGGGCGACGGATTTTCCGGAGTCACCAGCGAACGCAGGGATTTGCCGTAAGTCGAGCGACATTGCGCCGGAAGCTCCTGGTAGCGTAGCCACAGGTCGTAGCCGTCCTTGGCCCGGGAGGAGGGTGAAGACAGTATCGGTAAGGACAAAATCAACCCGGACCACAGAAAAGTAACGCGCATTCTCCTCACCTCGACTTTCTATCGGAATTATTGGAATTCTTTTGACATGGCGGCACAGGGATTTATTATGGTAGCGCTAACATTTTTCAGTACCCTAACAAAATAACGAAGGAGGAAGCAGTGTCGTGGAATTCGCAAATTCATCCCAAAAGCGCCGGCTTGCCATCGGGCTCTGCTCTGGTCTTTTTTTCGCCGTTATCGCAATGCTCAAGTTGAACGCCGACCCGCAACCCAACAGCAATTCATCCGTGCCCCTATACCGCGATTCGGCGGCAGCGGTGGCCGCGCGGGTAGAGGATCTGCTGGCGAGGATGACCCTGGAGGAGAAAGTCGCCCAGGTCACCACCCTATGGCAAACCAAGGCCGGGATAATCGACGCCGAACTCAATTTCGACCCGGTCAAAGCCCGTGACGCCCACCCCCACGGCATCGGCCATATTGCCCGCCCCTCCGAGCGCCAGGGCGCCGAGCCCGGCAGCCCCCGCTGGCGCAGCCCACGAGATCACGTGGCGTTCGTCAACGCGGTGCAGAAGTACGCCCTGGAGGAAACCCGTCTGGGCATCCCGGTACTGTTTCACGAGGAGGCGCTGCACGGCCTGGCCGCCAACGACGCCACCAGTTTCCCCCAGTCCATCGCCCTGGCCAGCAGTTGGGACCCGGAGCTGGTGCAGCGGGTGAACAGGGTCATCGCCCGCGAGGTGCACGCCCGCGGCGTACCGCTGGTGCTGTCACCGGTGGTGGATATCGCCCGCGACCCGCGCTGGGGCCGCATCGAGGAGACCTTCGGCGAGGATCCCTACCTGGTGGGCGAAATGGGCGTGGCCGCGGTGAAAGGGCTGCAAGGAGAAACCCTGCCGCTGGCGGAGGACAGGATTTTCGCCACCCTCAAACACCTGACCGGCCACGGCCAACCGGAGAGCGGCATTAACGTGGGCGCGGCCCCCTTCGGCGAGCGCACATTGCGGGAATATTTCTTCCCACCCTTCGAGCAGGTGGTCAAACGCACCCATATCGGCGCGCTGATGGCCTCCTACAACGAGATCGACGGTGTTCCCAGCCACGTCAACCGGTGGATGCTGGAAGACGTATTGCGCGGCGAATGGGGTTTTAAAGGTGCCGTGGTCAGCGACTACGAGGCGATACCCCAGCTCGTCGACCTGCACCATCTGCTGCCGGATATGGAATCCGCGGCGGCCGCGGCGCTCGCCGCCGGCGTGGATGCGGACCTGCCCGATGGCGAGGGCTACCACACTCTGGCCGCGGCGGTGCGCGAGGGCCGGGTGCCCGAGGCGCAACTGGACGAAGCGGTGCGGCGCATGCTGACGCTGAAATTCAACGCCGGCCTGTTCGAAAACCCCTACGGTGATCCGGACGAAGCGGAAACCCTCGCCGACGATCCCGCAGCGCGGGCGCTGGCCCTGGAGGCCGCACGCAAATCCCTGGTGCTGCTGAAAAACGACGGCACCCTGCCTTTGGATGAAAAAGCGCTGCAGACCCTGGCGGTGATCGGCCCCAACGCCGCGGCGGTGCACCTGGGGGGCTACGCCGGCATGCCGCGCCACGCCGTGAGCATTCTCGACGGCATTCGCACCCGCCTGGGGAAGGCGGTAAACGTCGTGCACGCCGAGGGTGCGCGCATTACCGAAAGCGCTGACTGGTGGATGAACGAAGTGACCCCGGCGGACCCGCGGGAGAACCGCGAACGCATCCGGGAGGCGGTACAGGTGGCGCGGGATGCCGACGCCATAGTACTGGTGCTCGGCGACACCGAGCAGACCAGCCGCGAGGCCTGGGCGGACAACCACCTGGGAGACCGATCCAGCCTGCGCTTAGTGGGTGAGCAGGAGGAACTGGCACAGGCCATGTTCGAGTTGGGCAAGCCGGTGGTGGTAGTGCTGATCAACGGCCGCCCGCCGGCGCTGGAAAATATCGCTGCGCGCACGAACGGCCTGGTCGAGGGCTGGTACCTGGGCCAGGCCGGCGGCACCGCGGTGGCCGAGGTGCTGTTCGGCGACGTCAGTCCCGGCGGCAAGCTGCCGGTGACCTTCCCGCGCAACGTGGGCCAACTGCCCCTCTATTACAACCACAAGCCCAGCTCCCGGCGCGGCTACCTGTTCGACGACAAGTCTCCACTGTTTCCCTTCGGCTACGGCCTCAGCTACACGACTTTCGCAATAGGCGAGCCGCAGCTTTCCACATCGGTGATCAACACCGACGGCTCTGTACAGGTTTCGGTGTCGGTGGAAAATACCGGCGAGCGCGCCGGCGACGAAGTGGTGCAACTTTACATCCGCGATAAAGTATCCTCGGTCACCCGGCCGGTGAAAGAATTGCGCGGCTTCCAGCGCGTTTCCCTGCAGCCGGGCGAGAAGCGCGAATTTCAATTCACCCTGGGACCGGAAGCGCTGTCCCTGTGGGACAGTGCCATGCAGCTGGTTGTCGAACCCGGGGAATTTGAGATTATGGTGGGGAGCAATTCCGAGGAGCTGAAGAGCACTACGCTGGTGGTGGAAGGATAACCTCCCTGTAGGAGCGGCCGCTGAAACAACTAAATGGAGAAACCAATAATGATGATGAAAAAACGGACCCTGCCCGCCCTCCTGGCACTGACCGCCGTCCTATCGGCCTGCAACGGCTCGGCACCGGAAGCCACCGCGGGGACCCAGGGCGAGGTCCCCGACGTAATCCAGAAAGAAGCCGAAAACCGCCGCATGGCCCGGGAGCGCATGTTCACCTCCGAGCCACTGGTCACCCATATCTACACCGCCGACCCCTCCGCCCACGTGTGGGACGGCAAGCTCTACATCTATCCCTCCCACGATATCGAAACCGATATCCCCATGGACGACACCGGCGCGCACTTTGCGATGCGCGACTACCATATTCTGTCGATGGATAAAGCGGGCGGCGAAGCGACCGACAACGGCGTGGCGCTCTCAATCGATGACGTGCCCTGGGCCGGCCGCCAGATGTGGGCCCCGGACGCCGCCAGAAAAGGCGACAAGTACTACCTGTATTTCCCCGCCAAGGACAAGCAGGATATTTTCCGTATCGGCGTGGCGGTGAGCGATTCTCCCACCGGGCCCTTCGCGCCGATGGAAAAACCCATCCCCGGCAGCTACAGCATCGACCCGACCGTGTTCGAGGACAACGGCGACCACTACCTCTACTTCGGCGGCATCTGGGGTGGCCAACTACAGCGCTGGCAGACGGGGGAATACGTGACGGAAGACAGCTACCCCGCCGACGACGAACCGGCCCTGGCACCGATGGTGGCGAAACTCTCCGATGATATGCTGAGCTTTGCCGAACAGCCGAAGAACGTACTGCTGCAATACGAGGACGGCAGCCCCATCCCCGCCGGCGACAACGACAAGCGTTTCTTCGAAGCCACCTGGTTGCACAAGTACGGCAATACCTATTACTTCTCCTACTCCACCGGTGACACCCACAATATCGCCTACGCCACCGGCGACAACCCCTACGGCCCGTTTACCTACCGCGGCATTCTCCTGGAGCCGGTGCTCGGTTGGACCAACCATCACTCCATCGCGGAGTTCAACGACCAGTGGTATCTCTTCTACCACGACACCCAGCTCTCCGGCGGCCAGACCCATCTGCGCAACGTAAAAATGATGCCGCTCGCGCACAACGACGACGGCAGCATCCAAACGATGAACGCCTTTGCGGACTGAGCCATGAAAAAGCACAACATTTTTT
>JARROD010000127.1:0-17536 GCA_037384225.1 Exilibacterium sp. | reverse complement strand
GCTATGGTGTCATTATCGCTGTCGCTGTCCAGATGGTTGGGTATTCCATCACCGTCGAAATCACTACCCTGAGGGGCGAAGAATTCTTCGGAGTCACTGATGTAGTCGTTGTCTGAGTCGATATCCAGATAATCCGGCAGACCGTCATTATCTGTATCGTTTTCGCTTTCATTGTTATCGGGGATGCCATCGCAGTCAGAGTCTTTTTTATCCCAGGATGTTTCATCTGAATTGCATGGCTGGCATATTGCTGGAGAGTCACTGTCAATGGTTTTTTCGCCTGCAAGCAGGGGGTGCACAGGCAAAAATATCAGGGCAACAATCGCGCATAAATGCCGGTAATGGGATAAAAGAATGTTTGCAAGCTTCCCCGTAAAGTATATTCTTTTTATACTCATTTTTAAATCCATGTTTATATTTGTTACGCTATTTTTTTGTAGTATCTAGACTGCCAAGTCTTTATTATCGTGCTTTAGTTAATCCGATCCATAAAATGGTTTTATTTAAAAAACTGCGAAAGTTTTGAGAGTAATGATCTTCGAGGTTTTTTCGTCCCCTCCCACATTTTTGGGAATTAAGATTTTCCCCTTTCTATTAGTCTGATAATAAAATGGAGGTGTTTTGCGGATGCCCCAAAAAGGGTTGAATATTTTAGATAAGCACCGCAAAAGTAACTGCGCCTATTTCATACAATTCGTGAAAAATATACTGGGGTAAAGTATGCAAAAACACAACCGGCACATTCAAGAAATGATAATTGCAAGTCTTTAAAAATGTGAATAAAGACGAAACAGCACATTTGCCTATATTTTTGGTGACAGTGTTGGCTTTATTTTTGGTATTGGTTGGCGGTTGTTGTGAGATTTTATTGAATGACTTTGTCGCGAAAATCTTCGGCACGTTCATGTTGCCCCATCGTTGCATAAATTGTCGGGCCAGAACCGCTTCGTTGCTTCTGTAGCAAAATACCGCTCTACAAGCTTCTGAACTCGAAAATTTATGCAACGATGGGAGTTATACACCGGGTTGCGGTGTATAACATGGAGGTGAAAGACATTTAAACCAGTGTAAGCTTTCTTTTATTAGGGTGCACGGGCTGGCCTTCTCCTGCGATAACCAATCTCAATTTCTGAAATGACAGCTGTTTTAAGCTTAGCAGACCATCGACGTTGAACCAGGTCGCTGTATAGGTGGTGGCGCCGTAAATAAGCCGTCGCAATATGAAGCAATCTATACGAATGATGCCTGCCACGCGTGCTTCCTCCAGCACGTCCTGCCATAGTTGCTCGTACATGTCACGGAGTATGAGAATTTCCGCCTGGTATTCTTTACCCAGATGTTCCCACTCGCTCATGAGGAAGTTAAACCCTATACCGTTATGGCCGTGAATGGCCTCAAGTTCGCAGGTAATCATTTTAATCAGTTTGTTGCTGGGCCTTATTTCCGACTCCAGAGCCAGGTTTATCTGAGCAGTAGTCAGTAGAATCGTGATGCGTATCACGCCGCAAAGGATGGCTTCTTTACAGGGAAAGTATTGGAAAATATCACCAACGGATATGTCAACTGTCTGGGCTATATCACCGAGGGTAGTACGTCGGAAGCCTTTATCTTTAAACAGGGTAGCAGCGCTGCGTAAAATCCGTCCTTTTACAGTGTCTACGGAGGTTGCACTTTCTTCCGCCAACATTTTTGTAATAAGTGTAATGCTTGACTGTTCCATGGATGATTTTCCTTAAATTTTTGTTATTGTAAAAATTTGTACTTCTAAAAATCATAATACTCAATTTATATTGTTCGACAATACGCCTATAGGCTACTTTGATTACCGTTTGGCATTTTGATTGTGCTTGGCTTCAGTATTTGAAGATGAACAAAGTAGACTATTTTTGCAAGCCATTTGCTCTCGGCGCCGGCTTTATTCTTATTCTGGGGCTGAACGGGGCTGTCAACCGTAGCAGGTCGGTTTTGATGTCGACGGTCGAGAAGTCCGGAGATAGATTGGCAATCATTTTCGAATAGCCATCACCAAGGTCGGATATATCGACTTTCATTATTCCGGGGTGGTTCAAGGCTTCGGAGAGCAGGTTATTCACCGCATCGGAGTCAGCGTTTTCGAGTCGGACGATGGCTTCGGGACCGGAAATATCATCCAGGTTTTTCCCGTTGGCATGACCAGCAAGTCCAGTAAGTCCAGTACTGAAGGCAGGCTTTGTGGAGAAATTAAAAGACGCCTTGTTGTCCATTTTTGTGATCTCCGCCCTCAGTTGCCTTAACTCCTCTAGAATAAATTCCTGTCCCGAGACTTCCATTTGGTCCAACTTGGCTACTTTTAAACCGCCAAAATGTTTGAGGAAACTGTTGTAGGGCTTGGCAGATGTAATTTTTTCGTGGAAATGTTTAATTTTTTCGGCCAGGTTCTCTTTAAATTCGATGATATCGGAATACCTTAGATTGCGGGGGTATTCGAGGATGTCAACAATGGAAGAATCGAATGAGTAGTTGGTACAGTCGTCTTTTACGATAATCGTGGGTTTGTCGAAAGCCAGACGCATGCCAAGTTCAAACATTACATTGGGGTTTTTTCCACTGACATCACAGATAACAATGGCGGTATCGTAAAGACTCTGAATAGTTCTTCTTTGGATAATACTGGAATCGTCGGTATTGCTGACAATGTTTCCGGTGAATCCTGCGCTACTGACAGCATCAAAGAAAATGTTGCGCACTTCATCCCAATGATTTTCGGAACAACTCTCGATTTGCGATATTGGCATTATAATACCGCAGGTTTTCGATATAGTGTTTTCAGTCATTTTTCCTTTTACTCCAACCGAGACGCTTTGCTACTGGAGAAATAGACGGGTAGGGGAAAGCCCGAAGGGCCTTGTCCGCCCGCTAACTTTACTGGATTGTATGAGTGGGTATAAATCTAACGCTTAGTGACTTGTGATGGGATTCTCGCAAAATAATAGTATTCATGGTATTCGCAACCTATCTCCGGACGTCCGCCTGACACTGTGCCTACCCCGGGGTATCTATGCCTGTCCCGGGTTATCGAGAAGTTACTATTCCTGAAAGATAATTTCTTTTTCCGGTGTTTTTTCGAACTCCAAAGCAAGCACACCAATTTTGAGAGATTTAATTACGGTTTCGCGGACTGACATCCCTCTGTTTTCGGCAACCTGATGAAGCTTAAGGTGGATTTCATCGGGCAAAAGCAATGTGTAGCGTTTACTACCCATGTTTTCTTCTCTGAAATTGTTGGAAAGGCTATCCATAACGGTGACACTTAATTCGTTCTACGGCCTCATTATGGCATTTAATTAATCCCATAATTTGGAAGAGACGCACACTTTTTCAAACAAGTGTAAATAAAATGGCTCCATTGTATACATGTGTGCGGCGCATGGTTTGGTTTGCGTATTCCGGCGAGCGCGTACTTCGCAGCCGCCTGCTGATCCCGGTTACAACGTGGATTTAGTCCAGACATTAATAGAGGGTGCTATCAGGTTTGATCTCAGTGTTTCTGTACCTCCGGTCCAGTTTTTAAATTCTGGAGTCGGGGAGGGTGGGGTAAAGGGTGGAGGGCTTTGGTGGCACAGGATAACCGGCATAGAGGCGGATAGTTTTGCGTAACTCTTGCCGCTGGCGGTAAGCTGCCCGGTGCGGACCTTCAGGCCGGTGGATTTTTCCTGTAGTACCTGAACCAACTCGGCTCCGGCGGGCAACGACGCCAGTGCGCGCAATTGCGGTTCGTATAACCCCTCGTGCCCGACCCAAAAGTTTTTCAGTTCCAGTAATTGAGCAATAGATTTATCGCGGGTGATTTTGCGGGTTGCCGGTTTGCTTTCCCAGGACCACTTGAGTTTGGCGACGGGTTTAGGCAGCACTTGAATTTGCCGGTAAGCTTGTTTCAGGCACAGTGCCTGGTCGCCACCGAGCGCCAGTAGCTGTTTAATTTTTTTATTCCTCCGGGCTACGTTTTTCATTCCCGGCCGCTCGCCAAAACTTACCACCAGGGTTTCGAACGCCTTTTTTTCCCGATTCAACGCCTGTGCTGCCTCTATGGTTTGCTCACTCGCCATTACGTAGCCAACTGCCATGACAGTTTGAGTTGGGGCCTGTATGGGTGCATATAAAAATTGCGTATAGATTCTTGCGGTTAGATCGTAGGCTTCGGCGTCTTCAACAATGCCATTACTGGCGCCGATCAGGCAGGGATTAGAGACTTCATACCACCGCGCTGCCCAGCCACGGGCTTTATCGCCCATCAGAGATTGGCGTAAAATGCCTGCGGCGTTGGTGAGACGTTCAAGTGCTTCTGTGAGCTGGGCTCTTTGCTGCGCGATTTCCATACCGTGAAATGCCTCTCTATAATAATTGTGGCTCCATTGTATACATAACAAATACGATTATTCAAGCTTACTTTTAACTACCAAAAAGTCACCAGGCGGAGAGGGGCTGCAACCGCTAATGTTAAAATTCAATGATGGTTGAAAAAATGCCTTCAGATATTTCACCGAAGGCAAAAAGCGAGTTAGGGTAGGAAACCTCTTTGTTGCGAGAGGCACAACCGATGTTAAACACGTTTTTAAAGTAGGGATACTGCATCATTATGTAAAGTTAATCCGATAAATATGCTTCACACTGTGAATGCAAAGGGCAAACTGATGGTTTAGGGTCGTTGCTGAAGGAAACCTAAATAGTAAAAAGAAGAATCTTTTACAGTGATAATTTTATACTGTATATTGATCCAGTTTTGATTTTGGGGCAGTGTAACGTTCAAGATTACATTTTGTGCGCGGCCCTTAGAGCCATTGGCGATATTAGGCATGTATAGCATAAAATCCCGCTGGTTTTACGTTGGTATAGGGGAAGATCCCACTATCAGGGATAAACGGTTATGAGTAATGAATCCATTGTCATAAAGGGCGCACGACAGAACAACCTGCGAAATATTGATCTCGAACTCCCCACCAACGAGCTGATCGTGGTAACCGGGGTCAGTGGTTCAGGCAAATCCACACTCGCTTTCGATACTATTTACGCCGAAGGGCAACGCCGTTATGTAGAGACTTTTTCGGCTTATGCGCGGCAGTTTTTAGACCGCATGGATAAACCCTCGGTGGACAGCGTACAGGGGATTCCGCCGGCGATCGCTATCGACCAGACCAACCCGGTACGCACCTCACGCTCGACGGTCGGTACCATGACCGAACTCAATGATTATTTAAAACTGCTATTTGCCCGCCTGGCTCGTCTTTACTGTTATACCTGCGGCCGCGAGGTGCGTTGTGATTCACCCCAGAGCATTGTGGAGGCACTTTATAACAGCGCTGAAAATGGGCAGCGACTGGCGGTGTGTCTGCCGGTAAATGTGCCCCACAATTTCAGTGACGAAGAGGTACTCAAACTGCTGGCGCAACAGGGTTACACCCGCGTACACAAACGCGAGAGCAGTTATGTGGAAGTATTGCAGGATCGCTTGAAACTCAATCGAGAAAACCGTCCGCGGCTTACGGAAGCGGTGGAGATAGCGCTCCACCATGGCAATGGCCGGGTGAAGATTTACCCTCTCGATGCGGACAAAAAGGCGGGGGATCCCTGGTTGTTTTCCAGCCACTATCACTGCCCGGATTGCGACATTATTTATTCGGAGCCCAGCCCAAGTCTGTTTTCCTTTAATTCTCCCATCGGCGCCTGTGAAAGCTGCCGCGGCTTCGGCCGTATTATTGGTGTGGATTTTGGGTTGGTTGTACCGGATGAAAGCAAAACCCTGCGGGAAGGCGCGGTAAAACCCTGGCAGACCCCCAGTTTTGCCGAATGTCAGAAGGACCTGGTTCGCTACGCCAAAAAGCGCGGTGTGCCCCTCGATGTTCCCTGGAAAAAACTCGGCAAAAAACATCGTGTTTGGGTACTGGAGGGTGAGGGTGACTGGGACGAAGGGCATTGGTATGGTGTGCGACGCTTTTTCGACTGGCTGGAAAGCAAAGCCTATAAAATGCATATCCGCGTGTTGCTTTCCAAATATCGTGCCTACAGCCCCTGCCAGGACTGCCGAGGTGCGCGCTTAAAGCCTAAGGCGCTGTGGTGGCGGGTCGGGGGAAAGCCATCGGCAGCCATGCACCGTTTTCTGGAGGCGTTGCGTGAAAGCCACCCACGCTTTGTACCGGATAGCGTCAGCATGCCTGAAAACGTGTTTCAGCAACTGCCCGGGCTGACTATTTATGATCTGATGCGCCTGCCGCTGGAACATTGTCACGGCTTTTTTCAACGGTTGGAATTACCGGCGCCTTTTGATGAAGCGACTGAACTGTTGCTGGGCGAAATCCGTTCGCGGCTGGGTTACTTGATCGAAGTGGGGCTGGGTTATCTGACGCTGGACCGGCAGTCCCGCACGCTCAGTGGCGGAGAAGTGCAGCGTATCAATCTCACCACGGCGCTGGGAACCTCCCTGGTAAATACACTGTTTGTTCTGGATGAGCCCAGTATCGGGCTGCATCCGCGGGATATGCAGCGCATGGTGCGGGTTTTGCACCGCCTGCGCGATGCCGGCAATTCGCTGATTGTAGTGGAACATGACCCGCAGGTAATGATGGCCGCCGATCGAATTCTCGATATCGGCCCCGGACCGGGAAAGCGGGGCGGGCAGGTCTGCTTTTTCGGCACCCCGGGAAAACTGTTGAAACAGAAAAACTCCCTTACAGGGCAGTACCTGCGGGGGGCGAAAACCGTCACGCCCGCAACGGCGGATTCCCGCGGTGGTGAGAAGCCTGAGTCATGCGCCGCCCACGGCGAGCCGGCGTACTTTCTGGGCATTGTTGGCGCCAGTGAACACAACTTGAAAGATCTCTCGGTACGCATCCCTTTAAACCGCCTGGTGTGTATTACCGGAGTCAGCGGTTCGGGCAAGTCCACATTGATGCGCGATGTTTTGTTTCCGGCCCTGTGCAAACACAAGGGCAAGCCGGTGGAAGTTCCCGGCGCCCACAAACTGATCGAAGGCCATGCCCATGTCAACGATGTGGTGCTGGTGGATCAGAGTCCCATCGGCAAGACGACCCGCTCTATACCGGCCACCTATGTCGGCGCCTTTGATGCCATCCGCCAGTTGTTCGTGGCCCAGCCGTTGGCACAGCAGCGTGGTTATACGGCCGGCACTTTCAGTTTTAATTCGGGTAAAGGTCGCTGCCCCACCTGTTCCGGCAATGGCTTCGAACATGTGGAAATGCAGTTTCTCTCGGATGTCTATCTACGCTGCGCCGACTGTGACGGCAAGCGCTACCGGGAGGAAATTCTGGAAATCAAGGTGATGGATTCAGCCTCCACCCGGGCTTGTACGATTGCCGAGGTGCTGGAGATGACCGTCGCTGAAGCGCTGCACTTTTTTGCCGACGCCGCCGAGGTGCAGCGCAGCCTGCAGCCGCTGGCCGATGTCGGTCTCGATTATCTGCAATTGGGCCAGGCAGTACCGACCCTCAGCGGCGGCGAGGCGCAACGGCTGAAACTCGCCGGTCACCTGGCCCGGTACTCGGCACGTAAAAACGGCACGGCACCTGGCAAAAACGCTGCGGCCAAAGGCGGTACCCTGTTTCTGTTCGATGAGCCCACAACTGGTCTGCACTTTGACGATATCGCCACGCTGATGCAGGCGCTGCGGCAACTGATCGACGCCGGCGATTCACTGCTGGTGATCGAGCACAACCTGGATGTTATTCGCGCCGCTGACTGGTTGATCGATATTGGTCCCGAAGGCGGCGACGGCGGCGGCCAACTGATGGCCGAGGGTAGTCCGCAGCAGGTGATGGCGGCGACTGACACCCATACCGCGAAGGCGTTGCGGGACTATGAAAAAAGCTTCGGCAAGCCCCCGCGGGTGGCGACAAAACGTAAGAAGGCGGCACTCAAACGGCAACGCGCCATAACCATTCACAATGCCCGGGAGCACAACCTGAAAAATATCGATCTCAGCATTCCACGGGATCGGTTTACGGTTATTTCCGGTGTCAGCGGCAGCGGTAAAAGCACCGTCGCCTTCGACATCGTTTTTGGTGAAGGACAACGCCGCTATCTGGAATCGCTCAACGCCTATGCGCGCCAGTTTGTGCAACCGTCCTCGCGCCCGGACGTCGACGCTATTCACGGCATACCGCCGGCGGTGGCTATCGAGCAACGCACCAGCCGGGGAGGGCGTAAAAGTACCGTAGCGACCCTCACCGAAATCTACCATTTTCTGCGTCTGCTCTACGTCAAGCTTGGCACTCAGTTCTGCCCGGATTGCGACGTGCCCATCGAGCCGCAAACCGAGGAAGCCATTCTCGCCCTGATTCAAAAGCGCTACCGCAATCACCAGATTACCCTGTTGGCGCCCATGGTGGTGGCGCGCAAGGGCATTTACAAGGAACTGGCCAAATGGGCGGCCGCAAAGGGCTATCAGCAACTGCGGGTGGATGGCGAATACCTGCCCACCGAACCCTGGCCAAAGCTGGACAGATATCGGGAGCACAATATCGAGTTGCCTCTGGGACAGGTAAAAGTCACCCTGGCAACGGAGCGGGAGCTGTCCGCGCTGTTGCAACAGGCTCTGGAGATCGGTAACGGTGTGGTGCTTGTAAGTTCCTCCCGCGCCTCCAAGGCCGACGCGCTCTTCTCCACCGAACGCTCCTGTCCCGGTTGTGGCAAGGGTTTTGATGAACTTGACCCGCGCCTGTTTTCCTACAACTCTAAACATGGTTGGTGTCAGAACTGCTTCGGTACCGGCGTGGTACTCAAGGGCTTTGACGCGGAGCAGACCGGGGAGGAAGACACCTGGCTGGCAGAGCAGGAGGAGAGCGATACGCCGCTACGGGAGCGGGTCTGCCCCGGTTGCGACGGCCGCCGTCTCAATGCGACCGCCCGAGCGGTGAGCTTTCGAGATCATTCTATTGCCGATCTCGCCGCCCTGTCAGTGGAAGACGCCGGTACCTGGTTCAGAAAACTTAAGCTCAACCCTAACGAGCGGGCGATAGCCAGTAATCTGTTGCCTGAGTTACAGGGGCGCTTGCAGTTTTTGCAAAAAGTCGGTCTCAGCTACCTAACGCTGGATCGCGCCGCACCCACCCTCAGCGGCGGCGAGGCGCAACGGATCCGGCTCGCCTCCCAATTGGGTTCCAATCTTCAGGGTGTCTGCTATATTCTCGACGAACCCACCATCGGCCTCCACACCCGTGACAATCGCCGCCTGATCGATACCCTGCGCGAACTGCAACAACAGGGCAATACGGTGCTGGTGGTCGAACACGATGAAGACACTATCCGCGAAGCCGATTACCTGATCGATATGGGGCCCCAGGCCGGCGTCAACGGCGGTGAAGTTGTCGCCTGTGGGTCTCTCTCCCAGGTGAGCAGGAATAAACGCTCCCTGACCGGTCAATTTATAGCCAAACCGTTGCGGCACCCAATGCCCGAACTGCGTGACACCGACGCCCGACAACTGTGGCAGAGCGAAACACTGCGGATTACCCGAGCACAGAAAAACAACCTCCGAGACCTTGATGTCAGTATCCCTCTGCGGCGGTTGGTGACAGTCAGCGGCGTCAGTGGCAGTGGTAAAAGTACACTTATCCGCTCGGTGCTCTACAGCAATGTAAAAAACGCTGTCAGTAAACGCCGCGGCAAAATACCCTGGCGTGACTGCAGCGAAATCCAGGGATGGAAGTCGATAAAGAGAGTGCTCGAGGTCGATCAAACACCGATCGGCAAAACGCCGCGCTCCTGCCCGGCCACCTACATCGGCATCTGGGATACCATCCGCAAACTGTTCGCCGATACGGTAGACGCGCGCCTGCGTGGCTACACCCCGGCGCGTTTCTCCTTCAATACGGGCAATGGCCGCTGTGACACCTGCGGCGGTCACGGCATGCGAAAAATCGAAATGAATTTCCTCCCCGACGTGCGGGTAGAGTGCGAAACCTGTAAGGGCTGGCGCTTCAATGACGAAACCCTCAACGTGCGCTACAAGGAAAAGCACATCGGCGAAGTTCTGGCCATGAACGTGGAGGAGGCGACAGACTATTTTTCTGCCATAGCACCCGTGCACCACGCGCTGCAGCTGTTACAGGATGTAGGGCTCGGTTATCTCACGCTGGGGCAGCAGAGTCCCACCCTCAGCGGCGGCGAGGCCCAGCGCATCAAACTGGTGGCGGAACTGGCCAAGGCCAGACCGGGTATGGAACAGCAAACCCATAGTCTCTACATTCTGGACGAGCCCACCGTCGGCCTGCATATGGCCGACGTGGAAAAATTGCTGCGGGTACTGCACCGGCTTGTGGATGCCGGCAATTCCGTGATTGTCATCGAACACAACCTGGACGTGATCGCCGAATCCGATTGGATTATTGATATGGGCCCGGAAGGCGGTCGCGGTGGCGGCAGGATCGTTGCCCAGGGCAGGCCTGAAACCGTCTGCAAGCGCAAACGCTCCCATACGGGGGTGTATCTCAGAGAGCTGCTAGGCGTCGTTTAAATGGATATAGCCTGCCCGGGCTCTTATTCCGACTCCACATGTTGGTCCGTTGGCCCGCTGGACTCCTCGGCTTCTTTATCGGTCTGCAGCTGGCTCAATTGATTCCCAACCGGTTCATTGTTAACCGGTGCGGCGGTCACTTCTTCGGGGGCGCTGATCTGTTCCTCCGGGGCCTGAACGCCAATATGGTAGGCGGCGAATCCCGGTTGTACCACCTGGTTAAACGCCATTCCCAAAATACGCCCGTTATAGGCCGATCGGATCTCTGTACGGACATTCGTAATAGGATTGGTCACTGTTCCCAGCAGATCCCCCTCCTGGACCTGAGCCCCCAGTTCCACATTGCTGAAAATAATGCCGCCTTCCGGTGCCCGCTGCCAGGTTGAATTGTAGTACACCGGTTCCGGGTCGCCCCAGAGACTGAATTTGCTTACCATATCCAAATGGTTCAACAGCGTATGAATACCCTTCACGCTATGGCTGACATCTTCCTCATTCAGCACCATAGGCGCTCCGGCTTCCAGGGTGACCGCCGGAATCCCTATCTCCACCGCTGAGCGTCGCAGGGTTCCCTCGGCGCCGTCACTGTGCAACACCACCGTTGAGCCAAAGCTCTCCGTCATCTTAACCACTTTGGGATCGGTTAAATCACCCCGCAATTGCGGTAAGTTGGTACGGTAAAAAGACCCCGTGTGGAGATCCACAAGGGCGCTGCAGTGTTGAATGATCTCGTTAAAAAATGAATAGGCAATACGGGCCGCGGAACTGCCCTTGGGGTCGCCGGGAAATGAGCGGTTGAGATCGCGGCGGTCGATAAGGTAGCGCGACCCGCGCCGAAATCCCTGCAGGTTTACTATGGGAACGCCGATCACAGTCCCTTTCAGCTTATGTGCATCCAGGTTGTATAAAACCCTGCGCACGGTTTCGATACCGTTAAGTTCATCGCCGTGCACGGCGGCGGTAAGACAGAGTGTGGGGCCGGCCTCGGCGCCATTGACCACCAATACCGGTGTCGCGCTGTATATGCCCTCAAATGATTGACTGGGAGCCCAGGCCAGTCGGGTAGACATCGCCGGCGGGACCTCGGTACCCAGTAGCACGAACGGTTTCCTTTGCGGTTTTTCCGGATTTTCCGGCATATCACTTTCCATGTTGGCGTGAAGATAAACCTTTTCATCTTTGGTTGCTTTGTTTGACTCCTGAATTCGATCGTTTTTCGGTTCCGGCTCATCGAATTGCGCCGTATCGGCAGAGCCTTCTGCCTCGCTTTCCATTGGTGTAACACTTGGATCATTCTCTGCTGGTTGTCCGGCTACGGGTGTACTGAGATCACGATTTTCGGGGTTACTTAGAGGTTCCGGTGGCGGCCCTTGCGGAGCCGAGGGTTCGCTTATTGACTGAATACCCGGGGGCGGCAGATTCTCGACAACGGGGGCAACAATATCTTCCTCTGTAATGGGTTTATTCAAGTCAACATTTTCAGCTTTCGGCAGCGGATCGCTATTGGAATCTGCCGGGATCGACTGGTTTTGTGAGGGGGCGGCCGAATCAGGGGCCGTTGTTTCCATAGCCGGTGCTGCGGACACTATAGAAACAGGAAGCGATAACAAAAGTGACAAAATGCGGCGCTTTACAACCATTTAGCTCTCCAATTCGGCGCGGTAGCGGGTTTGGGACCCAGAGCGTTTGAGGCTTTGGGGCGTGCATGAAGTTTCAAATCCTCTGGGTCTATTGTAAATGCCAGCGTACAGACTCATCAAATATAAAAAGAAATCTATTTCCGTGAACAATGTCAAGGCACGGGTCTAACACCGTGAAAATGTAAAAATTATATAGGGTAGTGTAGTTCAAAACCTGGGCTCAGAATGAGCACCCAACATCAGCCTTGTATCGGGCATCCCGCCTGGCGTCGTTGAAAAAACTCGACGTAGGCCCACTATGCCTTCGTTTTTGCGCCTAACCAAGCGGGCGCTTCAAAACCCCTTTTTAGTACTGATAAAGTGGCGGGAAGTTATTCCGTGCCCGTTCCTTATTTCGTGCAGGTTCCTAAGTTGCACCTGTCTTTTCAAAAATGCCTTGAGCGCGCCTTTTTTGATGTGAACTATATTCCAGTATCCGTAAATACTGATTTATAGTGAACGGACTAGGTGATTTAATTTTATTTATTAAATCAGGGGAAAAAAATAGTGATAATAAGTTCAAATAAAATTCAAAAGGGGACCTCGTTAACAGAAAATCAGGCAGCTATCTGGGCGGCGCAAAAACTGTATCCTCAAAGCCCGCTTTATAAAGTAAATGGTTACCTCACGATTACCGGAAAGGTTGACCTGACGTTGTTTCAAAAAGCCTTTAATTTCGTTGTAGAAAAGTCGGATGTTCTAAGAGCTGTATTTACAGAGTGTGACGGTGTTCCCTACCAGCGTGTGCTGCCGCAGTTGAATTATCAGCTTGAGTTGCTGGATCTGTCGGGCGCCAGCAATCCCGGCAGGCGACTTCAGGACTATATCAGCAACAGGAAGAATAAGGTTTTCGAATTTACTGGAGAGATGTTTCACTCCAAGCTTTTTCGACTTTCTGCTGAACAGTATGTGTGGTATAGCGAACTGCACCATTTAATTTGTGACGGCTATTCGACACAAGAATTGATAAGACGCGTGGCGATTGTCTATCGCCGCCTGTCCGTCGCGGATTCTGTGGGCGAGGACTTTGATCGCAGTGGCCTACTTAACGATTTATGCTTTTCCCAGTTTGAAACCTGTCTGCGGGCAAACCTGGGATATACAAAAACCGAGTGCTACCAGAGAGACCGGAAATACTGGCTGCGAAAATTCTTGCGCCCAGTGGAGCCACTGGTATTGGCGGCGAATCAACTTCTGGGTTGCTGTCGCAGCGCAACCTCGCAAGTGAGAAAAACGCAAGTGCGACAGATGGAACGGTATTTGGGAGACGTTCTGTCTGCAAATCTGTTTTCTCTGGCCCGGGATATGTCGGGCGAAGGTGAGACCGAGGAAACGGCTTTTGCCGTATTGATGACCAGTCTAATGGCCGTATTTCTTTATCGCTTCTCCGGCAGAGCGGATATCGTTCTGGGGTTAGCCTTTCACAACCGCCGCACCCATGCTGAAAAGTCAGCGTTGGGTCCATTTTCCACCGTTTTGCCTCTGAGAATAAATGTGGAGAAAGTGGGGCTGGAGGAGGAAGGGGGATTTTCCAGGTTGTTTAAAGCTGTTGCTCAGGAGTTCAGGCACAGTATTCGGCATGGACGTGTTGTTGCCAATGTTGCACCCAATTGCGACTATCATGCAGTGATCAATTATCATAAAAATGTCATGGGGACTTTATTTGATGAGCGTGGCCAGGAGATGGAAGGTTTTGCCGGTTTGCCCTACAAGCCTGTGTGGTTGCACCCCGGTCACGATTTACACCCGCTAACAGTGCAGATTACCGATTTCGAAGGTCGGGGTGAATTGACGTTAAAAATGGACTGTAATGCGGCACTGTTTTCTGAATCGATAAGCGGTCGTTTGTTTCGCCATTTCAATTCGCTGCTTGAAAATTTTGTCTCAAACCCGGAACGGGTGATGGAGGTTGCGTTAGTTAACGCCACGGAGCGCAGGCAACTTTTATATAAATGGAATGGATCCGTGAAAAACGCCGCACAACCCAATACGGTTTTGCAACGCCTGCAAAGGGTGATTGCCGGCCATCCCGACGCGGTTGCCGTGATCGGTAGCGATGATGAAAACCTATCGCTGACGTATCGATCGCTTAACCAGCGAGCCTCTCAGATGGCGCACGGGTTGATACAGCGTGGAGTGGGGCCGGAGGTTGCGGTAGCGGTGTGTATCGAGCCTTCGGTTAACTATGTGGTTGCGCTGCTGGCGGTTATGAAAGCGGCAGCCACCTATGTGCCTCTGGACCCGCAGTATCCGAAGCAGAGGCTGGAATATATTTGCCGCGACTGTAACGCCGCACTGGTGCTGGTGTCGGCGGCGACACAGGACCGGGTGGATGCCGGGGCCGGGGTGAAGATCAATATAGACGATGAGGCAAGTACATTTTCCTCAATGTCCACGGACGATCCCGCGGTAGAGGTTTCTCCGCTAAATACGGTATACGTGATTTATACGTCCGGCACTACGGGAATGCCGAAAGGTGTCCGCGTTCAGCAGCGTGGGCTGGTCAATCTGATAGACTGGCATCGGGAGACTTTTTTACCGCAGCCAGGAGCCCGCGTTTCCCAATTGGCGAGACCGAGCTTCGATGCTTGTGCCTGGGAGATCTGGGCCGGCCTGTCCGCCGCTGCAACACTGTATATTGGCACGCAGGAAAGTCGGGTTTCGGCAGCGCATTTATATGAGTTTTTAAACCATAACCAAATCAATATCGCTTTTGTGCCTACTGTGTTGATGTCAGAACTATTGGAGTTTGACTGGTCTGGCGATACTGCGCTGCGTTGTCTATTGACCGGCGGCGACAGGTTGAACGTAAAGATACCGGCATCCTTGCCTTTTTCCGTGATCGATAACTACGGGCCAACGGAAAATACCGTGGTGACCACGTCCGGGCGGGTGACCACAGCCTCTGATGCTTCCGCGGCCGTAGCCTGCATCGGGCGGCCGATCAACAACGTTCGTATTTACGTGCTCGACAGGCGCCTGGAGCCGGTTCCCGTCGGTGTGCCGGGAATGCTGTATATCGGCGGTCAGTCGCTCGCTACAGGGTATCACGGGAGACCGGGCTTGACCGCGGACAACTTTATCCCGGATCCGTTCTCCGAAATTCCCGGCGCACGCCTTTATTGCAGCGGCGATCTGGTGCGCTATTTCGAAAGCGGGGCATTGGAGTTTTTAGGCCGGGCCGACGATCAGGTGAAAATTCGTGGTTTCCGGGTTGAGTTGAACGAAGTTGCAACCACTCTCAACGCGCTGCCCGACATTCGCCAGTCAGTGGTGGTATGCCGGGGGGAAGAGGCGCAGCGGGAATTAATCGCCTATATTACCCTGTCGGAACACTGTATCAGCCATAGAGCGAAGCAGCTTGAAAAACTGGAATCAGTCAATATCACACAGTGGAAAGAAGTTTACGATCAGGTTTACAGCGACAGTTCGGCGCACGATGAGGAGCCGGGGTTCAATATCAGTGGCTGGAATAATTCCTATACCGGCGAGTCCATTGACCCCGAACAGATGCGGGCGTGGCGAGATGCAACCTGCGAACGAATCCGGGCTTTGCGCCCGCGCAATATTTACGAGGTGGGATGCGGTACAGGATTGCTGCTATTTCCCTTGGCGCCATACTGTATCAATTATTTTGCCTCGGACTTTTCCTTTCAAGCGTTGCACTCGATTGAGAAGAATCTATCTAGTATCGATATTCACAGAAATAAGGTTAAACTGCGCAAATGTCATGCCGACGATCCGCAGTATATGATCGCCTCCGCTTTTGATACCTTTGTTATCAACTCCGTTACCCAGTACTTTTCCAGTGGCCGGTATCTGGCAAAAGTGATTGACAATATTGCAGGTTGTGCAGCGGTCGAAGGGCATATTTTCATCGGTGATGTACGCGATCTTCGCTATCTGAAAGAGTTCCACAGTGCGGTTGCAGCGACCGCCGCCAGTCGGGGGGCCGGCCCCGCTTTGTATGCGCCGGAATTCTGGGAACGAATAGAGCAGTCTGCGGCGTCCGAACAGGAGTTGTTGATAGACCCGGAATTTTTTGTGCAACTGGCCCACACTCACAGCAGGATCAGTGACGTCGATATTCTGCTGAAAGAGGGGCGTGCAGCCAATGAAATGAACCAGTACCGTTACGATGTCATCCTGCATCTGGACAAGATGCCCGGACAAAAGTACGCGCTGGAAAAGTGGGAGCGCGGGTTGGATCTGGAGGCGTTGACAAGCCACTTGTTGCGAACCATCCCGGATTGCCTGTTGGTGCCGGCGGTGCCAAATTACCGCATTGACAGGGATTTATGGCTCGCCGCTGCATTACAGGAATGTGCGCAGGAAAAAGGCGATATCGAAAGCGTGTTGGCCCGTTATCAATCAAACGACCAATTTGGAGCGCCGGACGAGCAGTTGTCGCCGCAGGATTTTTGGGATATAGGCCGGGCGATCGGTTACCGGGTGGATATCAGTAATTTTTACTCCTGTGACAGGGGCTGTTACGCCGTTTTGTTTCGCCGCTGCAATACATCGGCGGCGAAACTTCCCGCCAGCCGCTTTTTTCGCACCCACCATAGTCTCTCTCCGGTGCGGAGCAATAGCGCCATTGCCTACACCAACAATCCGTTATCGAATCTGGTTAAAGAACATCTGGTGGGCGAGATCCGCACCCACTGTGAAACGCAATTACCGACCTATATGGTACCGGGCAGGTTTGTGATTTTGAATCGCTTGCCGCAAACCGCACAACCGGTGGTGATTTCCCAGCTTGAAACTCAGCATGTCGAGCAGAATATGCCAATGTCAAAGGCGGCGGCGAACGACTCGGTGCCGCTGTCGTTTGCTCAGGAGCGGCTCTGGTTTCTGGACAAGCTTTACCCCGGCAATACTCTCTACAGTATGCCGATGGCTTTCAGAATCAAAGGTCAACTCAACTGCAATGCTTTGGAATATGCGCTGGCCGAAGTCATCCGCCGCCACGAGCCGCTGCGCACTGTATTCAGGACCGGAAAAACGGGAAAGACGGCACAGATAGTCCGCGCCGTGATGCCATTTGAATTGGAAATTTGCGATTTTTCAGAATGGAAACACAGCGTTGAGGAGACGCTGCAAGGATCGGACAGCAGTGTTGAGCAATCCGCCGGAGCGGAAAATTACCTGAAAGCACTCAAACAAATCCACAGCCTGACACGGCAACCGTTCAACCTGGAAAACGGTCCACTGTTGCGTTGTTGTCTGTTTATACTGGGTGACAACCAGCATGTTTTATTTATCAATATGCACCATATCATTGCCGACGGCTGGTCGGTGAATGTGCTGATGCGCGATGTGACTCAGTTTTACCGCGAACGGACTCAGGGGC
>JARROD010000126.1:0-9673 GCA_037384225.1 Exilibacterium sp. | reverse complement strand
GCAGGTGGGGGCGGGGGCACTGGCTTTCCTAAGCGGAATCCTTGTGACCATTGTAGATAAAGTAATGAATCTTCATCGGGTGCGTAGGTTAAATTTGCCATGAGGCTTGAGTTATCTTCATCGCTGTTCAACTCTCTATAAGTAAACATTCCCCCGTTGAAAGCACCATTTCTGGCCATAGAATCGTCACGCTCGTAGTCAAACCATCGAGCACCATATGTCATCATGAGTTGGTCCGTAAACTTGTAGGAAAGCTCGCTGAATATTGCTTTTTGATTCAGGACTACTTCATCATCGAGAGTAAATAAATTTCTCGGGTCAGCGGCACCCAGAAAACCGCAACAAAGGTCATCATCTCCAATCCATTCTGCCTTTGCTGTTCGGGAAGACTTTATGTCTTCATAATAAAATCCACCGATAATTTGAAATGGACTATCCCATTGAGAGTTTAGTCGAATTTCTTGAGTAAACCCTTCGCGACGCCAGTTGTCGGCGATGGCACCAGCAAGGGGGAATGACCGACTTAAGTCAAATCCTCTTTGGGTTTGTCCATCCTGCCAACTTGATGATGATAGTAAAGAGACCAAACCAAAATCATACTCAATAACCAAGTTATAGATTTCTGTATCATCGCCTGCAAACTCTCCACGCTTTTCCAGCAGATCTATGCTGAGAGGGTTTGCTTCATAAGCGTCTAGAGCTAAATTTCCTCTCAATAACCCTTCTTGCTCAAGTTCCTGACTTAATGCCATCAATGAAATATCTAGATCGCCCTTGCTCCATAGCAGGCTAGCCCGAATACCATTGTATTCTAAGTCTCCAAATTCATCGTCTTGGTTGACTTTAGCTCCGCTTGCTTCTGCTAAGGATGATGAAATTGTATTGCTCGAAGAAACATTTTTAATATAACCGCTATTTTTATAGTTGTACGCAACAACACGAAGTGCCAACTCATTATCAATAATTGGAATATTTATCATTCCTGATAATTTGGTGTTACCTTCTCCGTAACCTGCTGTGTTGGAATAGCCGGGGCTCAATTTTCCCTCAAACTCCTGAAGCTTAGGTGCTGCAGGTATGTTGCGAACCGTACCGCCCATAGACCCAGACCCATATAGAGTCCCCTGGGGTCCACGAAGCACTTCAACTCGCTCAATGTCTACCAGTTTCAAGTCTGTAACGGACCCGGTTACAGCGCTAATTGGTGATGTTACATTAACAGGAACTTCTCCAAAATACATCGCAACCGTAGCGTCTTCAAATAGACCGGCTCCTACACCACGCATAACAATTTTATTGGCTCCAGGTGCATACACTTGAGCACTTACTCCAGGAATTGAATTAAGATAATCGTCCATATTCAGTAGACTTCTGCGCTCAATCTCTTCATTACTTAAGGCCGATATGCTCATTGCTGTGTCTTGCAAGTTCTGTTTCCGTTTATTTGCTGTCACAACAATTTCTTCAATTTCAAAGGAATTTATATAATATGCTTCAGGTTCAGATAAGTTTCCTCCGTCTCTTTGTGACCCAATCGCCATGTCTCCATTAGCCGCCAGCAAAATTCCATCTCTCCCACCTAATCTATCGGAGCTCTCCACCGGCCGAATTGAAATCGTCTGTTTATCAATAATGTAATACCCCAACCCAGTTCCTTCCAACAATGCATTGATCGCCGCAAAACAATTTTCAAACTCTCCCGCAATTGACTTAGCAGAAACGTTTCTTGCGTCCTTGGAATAAAATACAACCTGAAATCCTGACTGTTGTGCCAATGCACTCAATGAGTTTTCCATTGTCTGCGCAGGGATATCCACCTTCACCGCTTTATCCTTCGGGCATCCCCCTTCAACATCAAGCTCCTCAATCGCCAACGCTGCCGGCGCAGCCACGGCCAGTTGTACCGCTAGGATTAATTTTAAAGTTTTCAATGGTGCTGGTACTATTGCTCTTGTAATATTCATTGGTACAACCCTTATTTTTATCTAACTGATTACTTATTTTTATTTTTGTGTCTATGAAGAATAGGAGTATACATTGTCGCAAAAAGTGGAATATAGGTGGGAGTAATTTTTTATTACTACATATTAGTGTATATATGCGTAAACTATTATTGCAATTTAGTCTAACAGTGGCTGTTGTAAATGGAAGTGCTCTGTATATCCCTCATGATTTCATTAAACCGGTATTCCACTTTTTGCTTCATAAACCACTCTTCCTTTACAGTGAGAAGGCATTGGGATTTCGGAGTCTCACGTTTTGAATAACGATATACCAGATCCGACAGAAAAAAGCATTAGCGCCGAAAGCTTGGTCTCGAAATATCGATTAAAGCTTTCCGGCTATTTGACTCGCCACTTGAGAAGAAACTGGTGGGAGGTTAATGATGTTATACAGGAAACTTATATTAGGCTACATCGTATAGATTTTCATACTATAGAAAACCCCAAATCCTATCTGTTTACTGTGGCCAGAAACGTAGTTGCGGAACATGCTTCGAAAAAGAAAAGTGTGGAAAGCGAACTAATGTACGATCTCGACCTGGATAAAGAGGTGGAATCTCCCACCACAGGAGTTGATGAAATTGAACATATGTCTTCATTGACAGTGCTGTTGCGCAGTTTAACAACGACCCAACGTAAGGTATTGATAATGGCAAAAGTCCAGGGTAAATCGCACGATGAAATCGCGAAAGAGCTGGGTGTGGCAGAAGATACGGTAACCAAACACATTTATATGGCGGTTGTTCGTTGCCGAAAAATTGGCTGGAAATAATAGGAAAGTTTGGCGATGAACAAAAAAATCTACCCGGAAGTGGATGTAAACCACGAAACCGGGAAGACGGCGCTTGGGTGGGTGGTAAAACTGGAAGGAAAAAACCACAGGATATCCGATGAACGTAAGTTTATTGATTGGGTTAAGGCGTCGCCTATACATATTCGAGAGTTCTTTGCGTTAAGGGAAACATGGAAAGCCCTGGACAGTATCCAAAAATTGGATAAAAACACCTTGGCCGATTTGTTGAAAGCCGATACCGATCGTAAAAATGTTGTACCTCTGTATTTGGGCTGTGTGCCTAGTGCTCCGATAAACCGCGGTAAATCGTATTTTAGGTGGCCGAAATATTTCAAAGTGGCTTCCATGGCGGCTTGCCTTTTCGTTATTTCAGTTATCTCTGTTTTGCTGCTTCAATATCCGCGCGCAGCCGACGCTTCGATTTATTCCACCCGGTTGGGTGAGCAGCGGTCCTTTATTTTGGAGGACGGAAGTGTTTTGCATTTAAATACCCAGTCGAGTATCAGCGTTATATTCTCCAAGCAGAAAAGGTCGGTCGAACTGATGGCAGGAGAGGCGCATTTCGCTGTGGCTCACGATAAAGACCGGCCCTTTATTGTGTCCACCGACAATGCGCTTATTAAGGCTGTGGGTACGGCCTTCAATGTTTACCACCCTAGGAATGGGGATACAATTGTGACGGTGGTGGAAGGTACGGTTAACGTTGCAGCGTCGCTGCCAGAGCAAGACCCGCACCAAGAAAACAGCGAAGAATACGAAAACCTGAAACAAGTCAAAACTATGCCCGCGAAGGAATACGCTATGGCGGTAGGCGGGCAGGTCACGATCAAATCCGCCGGTGAGATAATTGCCGGCGAAGTCTCCAAGAATGATTTGGCCGTGGTCACCGCTTGGCGCCAGCGGCGGCTGGTGTTTAAATCGCATACGCTTAGCGAGGTCGCCGAAGAGTTTAATCGCTACAACCGGCAGGAGATTATCGTTGACAGTAAATTTGCCGGGAGACAGGAAATAACCGGCATTTTCGAAGCAGACAAACCGAACTCTCTGATTAAATTCCTCGAAAATGATAGATCGCTTAAGGTAACCAAGCTATACGACAAGATTTTTATAGGTGATCGATAGAACCTCGCGGTCTGAATCATCGATTTGATAAGCCCTGCTCGAGTTACATGAAAATTTGACGATTAATGTTGTGCGGCACTTTCTACTGGTAACAACCCTGTTGATGTTCTGTGTGTCTCTCACGGCGGCAGGGGGGACGGTGTGTGTTCCACCACCCGCCGGGGACTGGCTTACCCTGGGATGGGGGCGCTCGCTGCGGGCAGATTTAGACGAAGTGGCCGGTACCGTTACGGTGCCGGAGAGCGCCATTGGCCTTGCCGCGGGAAGCGAATCCGGCTTTGCCTGGGGGCTGCAACACCATTACCGAAGCTTTGAGGTAGAGCAGGCGGACGCCCCGTCACTCGACAGCAATGGCGATCTGCACCAGCTTGGGCTGCCATTGCAATGGCAGGGTGGTGACTGGCGGTTTGCCGCGGCGCCGGGCCTGTCTGTATCATCCAATGCGCTGCGCCACCCCGGACGAATCGACAGGGACAGTTGGCAATTGTGGACTGCAGCGGTTTATTCCCGTGCCGGCTGGCGGTTGGGTTTGTGCGCAGACAACCGTTTTGGTCATTTTCGCGCCTATCCTACCCTGGGATATGAATGGGAGACCGAAGGGGCCTGGTTGCTGCGACTGGTTTTTCCCGACCCCCTGATACGCTACCGATATAACCAGGCATGGAATCTGGAACTGTTTGCCCGTCCTTACGGCGGCGATTGGCGGGTGTTCGACGAAGACCTGCGGCGGCGTTCACGCTGGCGCTACCAGTCCTGGCGCGGTGGCTTGCGGCTGCGTTGGCGCCGTGGCGATTGGGGCCTCGATTTGGCCCTGGGAAGGGAGAGTGGACGCGAAATAAGCGCCCTGCGCCGGGACGGCATCAAGGTATCGTTTGAGCCAGCTTCCGCCACCTTTGTGGCTTTTGAATTGCAGTGGCGCTTTGGCCTTAATTGACCTGACTAAAAAGGTACATTACAACAAGCAGCGTTAAGAACCAAAATCCCGACATCAATTTCCAAAAAAGCTCAGTATTAGCACTGCGTTCGGTAACAGGATCGTCCGTCAGGAATACCGGATTAGGTTTGGTTAAATCTTTTAACAATTCTGTAATAGTCCTATAGCGCTGTTGCAAATCAAAGCTGACGCCTTTTTCCAGTGCTCTGTCAAACCAGATTGGAATTTTAGGGTTGTGTAATGAGGCAGAGACATAGCGAAGCCTGTCATAATCCGAACTTGTGTGACACTCTTCTATTTGATCACTATAAGGTAAAAAACCGGTAAATATTTCATATGTGATGGTCGCCAGCGCATACACATCACCGGCGATACCAGGATTCTTTCCGAGCAAATACAGGGGGTCGGAATAACTCGCTGTCCCTAACGCGCAGGTGTGGTCAAGTGGCCGGTACAACTCTGCCAACCCCGCTACATACACGGATCCAAAATCTACAATGACAGCACGTTCATCTGCAGTAATGAGTACATTTGCCGGTTTGAGATCCTGGTGAAGCGCTTCGTTATCGTGAAAAACGCTGAGGCCTGCGCCAATTTGCTTAACGATTTCAATGGCTCGACGAGGGCTCACAGGGTTGTTGTTCAGCATCCACTTGTCGAGCCCTATTCCATCCACATAGCGCATTAAATAGTACAATGCGGTTCTCGGCCTGGTTTGCCGTACTATTTCCACCACATTGGGCGAATGGATGCGGCTGCCGATCCATTCTTCCTGAATAAACCGATCGATATAATTTATATCGTCTTCAAAATTTTTGGAAGGTGTCTTCATTACCAACTGGGCGTCGGTTTCCTGATCGCATACAAGGTAGAGTTGACTTCTACTGGAAGCGAACAGCTCGCGCACTATTTTATAGCCGTCAATTACCATTCCTGGTTCGAAAACAGGCGGAAATGGCAGGCGAGTTAATTTCGCACTATAGTCGTCAAGATTTTGTTCCGGTAGTTGTTTAATAATAGCGACAATAGCGCTTACATTATCGTCGCTGTTGTTTTGTATCGCGGCGTCGATAAGAGATTGACTTAGCTCTGCAGCCGAACTTTCGATGTTTAACAGCTCGATAAACTGCTCTGCATCGATAAAATCATAAACACCATCGGTACAGAGTACCAATCGGTCACCAACCTGCAGTTCATGTTTGCCGTAATCCAGTGTTAGATGGTTATCCATTCCAATCGCGCGTGACAGAACTGAATGTTGGCTGGAAATCGCAACTTTGTGATCGGTTGTTAAACATTCGAGTTCGGTTGGCCTGTTTTTTCGTAGTAGGTATACACGACTGTCACCCACGTGAAAAAAATGCACGAATCGGCCTTTGATTACAACCGCGCTAAAAGTGCTTAAAAAACCCTTTCCTTCATGGGTATATTTATGGCTTTTTCGGTGCAAACGCAAATTTATCGTCGACAGGACTTTTTTACCACTGTGGCTGACGGACCAGGTGTCTGGTGTGGCAAAGTACTCGTCTATGAAACGGGTAACAGCTGTTTTACTGGCTTCTTTTCCGGCTTCGGCCGAAGAAACACCATCGGCTATCGCCAACACAGCCCCCTTGCTGAGAAGCAAGTAGGCATCTGTTGGAATGTTAATACCGGCGTAGTCCTCGTTGATGCCGCTTGATTTCAAACCCTTGTCGGTGACAAAACCTGCGTCCAGGAATAATTTGGTCATATAAGTAAAAAAGGAATGCTTGGCTTCGGTCATCGTTTCACCGGATGCTAAGGCCCTATAAAGAAGGATGAAACGATAAGCAAGGCCGCTCTATCCTACTTCTATCATTTGCACAGTGCCATCAGGTAAAGTCTCACTAATAGCGCCTTTAGGTTCGTCCAATAACATCACGATAAAAAATGCGACTACCGCAGACCCGCTGATAGCCAGGAAAAATGTACTATAGTCAACAAAGCTTAATACGGTTAAATAGGTTACCGCACCGACATTTCCATAGGCTCCAGCCATCCCGGCGATCTGCCCTGTCATTCGGCGCTTTATTAATGGCACTATTGCAAACACGGCTCCCTCGCCGGCCTGAACAAAGAAGGAGCACATCATTGTTGCCAATACGGCCAGGGGAATCCACCAGCCTGAATCGGTGTGGCCAAGAATAAAATAGCCAACAGCCAAGCCACCGATTAAAAACATTAATGAGCGACGGCGGCCAAACTTATCTGAAAACCAACCTCCGGTGGGCCGGGCCACTAAATTCATAAAAGCAAACCCTGACGCCAGTAAGCCAGCCTGAACTGGATTCAGTGTTTCGAAGGTTTCCAGAAAAAAGAGTGGCAGCATAGAAACTACAGCAAGTTCTGATCCAAAGGTAACAAAATAGGCCCAGTCTAAAATTGCCACTTGTTTGAATTTATATTTATCAAGTTCCGGTACCCCGGTACTCAGATGCTCTTTGTTGACCCTCCATATTTGTGTGACTTGAAAAATAAAGAGCAGGATCAAAATAATCCAAATGATGTGCATTGCATCTTTCGATAAGAGTCCAACTCCCGCCGATGATAGTTTCCAGGTTAAAACGCCAAGCGCCAAATACATGGGTATATTCATTGCTAAATAGAGGTAAAAATCCTTTATACTGGTAACTTCCAGTCCACCTGATTTCTTTGGTTTGAAATACGTTGATCCTTTAGGCGTGTTGCGGGCCATGCGATAATAAACAATACCATAGATTCCGGCTATGACTCCGGTCGTGGAAATAGCGTATCTCCATCCATTTTCACCGCCGTAAAATAATGCCAGTGTCGGCAGTGCCATTGCTGCTGCCGCTGACCCAAAATTGCCCCAGCCACCATAAATTCCTTCAGCTATACCTACCGTTTTATGTGGAAACCACTCGCCTACCATGCGTATGCCAATAACAAACCCGGAACCCACAAACCCCAGGAGAAATCGCATTAAGGCCAGTTGTTCATAGCGGTCTGAAAGGGCAAAACCGATACACAGCACGGACGAAATCAACAACAGGCTGCTGTAGACTTTGCGAGGACCCAGTCGGTCAACCAGGATGCCAATAACAATGCGCGACGGTATTGTCAAAGCAACGTTAAGTATCATAAGAGCCTTTATTTGTTGCGACGATAAATTCAAGGCCTCTTTCATAAAGACAAGCAATGGCGCATGATTAAACCACACAACAAATGTAAGGAAAAATGCGAACCATGTGATGTGTAGCGTTTTAATTTTTGGGTCACGCAAAGCAAATAAGTTAATTTTGTGGTCACTGAACATAAGGCCTCCAAACCGTCTAAGATATACCCAAAGCGATTGAGGTTTAGGTATGGTTCAATAGCAAACCGGTAAAAATCAGGTTAGTCTAAGTTTGCTTTCATCCCGTGTGTTTAAATTTGATTTGAATCAATTGGCCTGAATGGGCATAAGTATCGGGTTGCTTGCCTATACCCCTTATTTTCTCCTTACAAAAAGTAAAACCCCTGTAAAACTATGTATTTAGAAAACCTTGCTACTCCTTTGTGGGTAGTTGTTGTTATACCTATAGGAATTAGTGGTTATATTGGCGCAATTGCTTCGAAGCTTTGATTTAATGATGAGAACATGTAAAGCAAGATTTTAGGTTTATGAAACGAGCACAAGCTAATGTAGCATTGACGCTTGCAACACTCGCCTTTGCCGCGAACTTTGCAGTGTGGATTCTTTATGCGGTGGTCGGGTTGGAGTTACAGCAATCGCGCGAAATCTCTTCAACCCAGTTGGGGGTCTTATTCGCAGCGCCTATACTTTCAGGGGCTTTACTTCGAATACCCACGGGCGTTTTGGTTGACCGTTACAACCCCAAAAAGTGTTTTGTGCTGCAAATGCTACTTGTTGTACCTGCCTTGCTTTTATTGCCTTTTGTTGACTCCTTTTCGTCGTACTTATATCTTGGGCTTTGGATTGGAATCAGTGGTACCTCTTTCACAATAGGCCTTAGGTACGTCAATGACTGGTTTGAGCGAAGCCAGCAGGGCACGGCGATGGGGATTTTCGGTGCAGGTAATGCCGGTGCCGCCGTGACATTATTGGCTGCCCCCTTCATTCTTGAATACGCGGGATACAGCGCCGTAGGGCCATACTATGCTATTGGGCTGGCAGCAACTGCATTGATTTTTGCACTTTTTGCGCCGACAACCAATGTTGCTATCTGTAGACTAGACAAAGCCAGTGATAGCGTTTTAAAAGGCAATATTTGGAGTGTAGTGCATCCTTTGCAAGTGTGGCGATTTGGGCTTTATTACTATTTTGTTTTTGGTAGTTTTCTTGCCCTGCTGCTCTGGTTGCCCCAGTATTATGTGAACGCTTACCGTATGGACAATAAGGAAGCAATGGCATTTACCCTTGTTTTTGCGGCGAGTTCGAGTATGGTTCGTGCACTGGGGGGCTGGTTTGCCGACCGTTACGGCGGTCGTTCGGTTAACTGGAGTGTCTTTTGGGTGTGTTTGGTATGTCTATTTTTCCTGAGTTACCCGCCAACGACAATGACTATCCACGGCATTGAGCATGATGTGCAGCTGCAAATAAATATTAATGTGTGGTTGTTTAGTTTCTTAATCTTTATTATCGGCATTGCTCAGGGGTTCGGTCGGGCGAGTGTTTACAAGATAATACACGACTACTATCCAAACGACATGGGGCGGGTTGGCGGTTTTGTGGCTGCAATTGGCGCCTTAGGTGGTTGTACGCTTCCAATCCTTTTTGGCCTGGTTGAAGACATTATTGGAATACACAGTGCCAGTTTTATGTTGCTTTATGGTGTG
>JARROD010000125.1:0-9684 GCA_037384225.1 Exilibacterium sp. | reverse complement strand
CGTTGCATAAATTTTCGAGTTCAGGACCTTTTAGAGCGGTATTTTCAGGGACGCGCGCAGATTTTTCTAACCGGAGCATAGCTCACCCTATGTGAGGATTAGAAAAATTGAGCACGACCCTGAAAATGCGGCTATAGAAGGAGCGAAGCGGTCCTGGGCCGAAAATTTATGCAACGATAGGGTTTATAGACCTGATCGTATGCGGCGATGTCTGGCAGAACCAAATGCAGTAGATAGTCAATGTTGCCACATCAGCTTCTCTAATGCGCAGATGCCGCAGGGTTGCCATTCCCAGACAGAGTGCCCGGTGTGGGTGTCCTTTTGGGTATAATTTAAGGGGAATAGGTTTGACAGTAAGCTGTCATCGCGGTTTTAATAGTCGCAAACTAATAACAGCCAACATTAGCAGGAGTCGCTGTGAGTGAGCCAAAAGGCCTAACCCCAAAAGCCTACACCCCGATGAAAGAAGGCGAAAGTTACCCCCCGTATATTCCCGCAGAAGCAGCAATCGCTGAGTTTACATTTAAGGCCGTGGGTTTGGGCGTTTTATTCGGTATTGTCTTTGGTGCCGCTAATGCTTATTTAGGGTTACGCGCAGGGTTAACTATTAGTACGTCGATCCCTGTTGCCGTCATGGCGGTGGCGGTATTTAAGATACTCGCTAAAAGCGGCATTCAAAGTACAATTTTAGAAACCAATATAGCACAAACGACCGGTTCGGCTTCAAGTTCTGTCGCCAGCGGCGTGATTTTTACTTTACCTGCGCTGTTTATGTGGGGTATGGCACCAGATTTATTGCAGATGACCGTGCTGGCTATGAGTGGCGGTTTGCTGGGGATATTATTTATGATCCCGCTACGAAAATTTTTGATTGAACAAGAACACGGCAAACTACCTTACCCAGAGGGAACGGCTTGCGCCGAGGTACTGGTCGCCAATGAAGTCGGTGGTGATAAAGCAAAATTTATTTTTTGGGGAATGGGGGTCGCTGCACTATTTAAAGCGTTAACTTCATGGCTCAAAATAATTCCAGACCATGCCGCGGTAAAGATACCTTTTATTAAAAAAGCCAGTGTCGGAATCGACTTGTCAGCCGCATTATTTGGCGTCGGCTATATCTTAGGACCGCGGATCGGTGCGATTATGGTTGGTGGAGGATTATTGTCCGCACTGGTCATTATTCCTGCAATCGCTTATTGGGGAGAGGCGCGTACGATGCCATTGTTCCCTGAAACGGTGAATTTAATAAGGGACATGTCCGCTAGTCAAATATGGACCCGATACGTTCGTTATATCGGTGCCGGGGCGGTAGCGACAGCAGGGATTATCACGTTAGTCCGTAGCATCCCTGTGATGATCGAAAGCTTTAAAGTTGGTGCCAAACATATTGGCGCCAACTCGCAAAACGCGGCGGTCAAAAGAACACATCAAGATGTACCGTTGAAGCTTGTCGGAATCGGTATCTTAGGTATTGTTTTAGTCCTTACTCTATTTCCCAATGCATTCGGTGCTGTAGGAGGCGTCGAAACACGGTTGGTTGCGGCACTTTGTGTTACGCTTTTCGCGTTTTTCTTTGTTACTGTGGCTTCTCGCATTGTTGGTCTGGTGGGGGTAACGTCAAACCCAACCAGCGGTATGACAATCGCTGCATTACTCGGGACCGCGACAATATTTTTGGCGATGGGATGGACTGACAATACGGGTAAAGCTGCAACGTTGATTGTCGGTTGCGTGGTCGCTATCGCAGCGTCTATTTCCGGCGATACATCGCAAGATTTAAAGAGTGGTTTTTTATTAGGTGCCACACCTAAAAAGCAACAAATTGCTGAACTAATCGGTGTATTAACTTCGGCGACATTCGTTTGTTTAGCGGTACTCTTACTCGCGGAAACATTTGGCTTTGGCTCAAAAGAATTACCTGCGCCGCAAGCAACACTGATGAAACTGGTTATTGATGGCGTACTCGATCAGAATTTACCTTGGGTTTTAGTTGCTATTGGCGCTGGAATCGCAATTTCCTGTGAGTTAATTCGAATTCCTTCGCTACCCTTTGCTGTCGGTGTTTACTTACCTGTGGCGACAATGACACCTATTTTTATTGGCGGCTTAATCCGCCACTATTTTGAAAAGAAAACTAAAAACACCTCGCAATTGGAAGAGCGCCGAGAACGAGGTGTTCTTCTCGGCAGTGGATTTGTCGGCGGCGAAGGCTTATTAGGTGTTGGTATTGCTGCCGTCGCGTTTATACAAAATAAAAAGCCGGATGGCATCGGCACTGGCTGGGCAGGTAGCGAATGGATGGCGATGGCCGCAGGCGCAATTGGTTTTAGTTTATTAATAGTCTGGTTTTTCCGCGTTATTCATGTGGTAAAGTCGTGATTTAAATGAGGCTATGACTTACCCAAAACCACCTTGAAGGCGGTTTAATGCCGCCTAAACAAAGCGCCGCGAATGCGTCCACTCGAGCCGGGACGATTAGCACCCAAACCGGGCAAAACGATGAACAAGGCCGTCTTTTCGAATTCCGTGATTGAAAAATTTCAAAACCAAGCGATTCAATGCACCAGATAATCAAGACAGTCAGCCACTTGGTAATCCTAACAAAATGAGCAGCTTTTGTTGTTTAGGGGCGTGCACGAAATAACTTCACATAAACTAACGTATCACCTGATACCAAGATGCTTTGCCCATATGTAAGCGACCATATACACGTGTTCTATTTATTGCCCCACCCGCCCGCACCAGATCTTTTTTTCTCCAATTGATCGCGGTGACACTATCCTCATAAGCACGAGACCAATCAATGCGACCCTGATCATCCAAATGTTTAAATATGACTTCCAATATCTCTGACCAAATCCCGATCCGCTTCCAATCCCGCAACCGCCGCCAACAGGTCATGCCGCAACCACACCCCATTTCCAGAGGAAGGCTTTCCCAGGAAATGCCGGTTTCCATAACAAACAGTATCCCCGTCAGAACCTCCCGATCACCAATGGGAAAACGGCCGGGATAACGATGTCGGCGCTTTTTTTGGGGGATTATTGGTTGAATTTCACGCCACAATGCCTCGTTGACCAACAACGTTTCAGCCATATCGTCACCCATGGAATCTCTAAGAAAATGAAACATCCTTACGCAACTTCCTGCACCCTAAAAAACAGAAAAATCTATTCGAAAAATGTATTAAACAACCGTATGTTCGCTGGGCCACACAATGGTCAAGGACGAATACATCCGGCATTCTATATGTGGTTTTTTTCTCCCTTTTGGTTCCTGGATATTTTTCTGCTTTGCTCATTCGCTGCGATAGCGTTTAAATGCTTCTGCGCAAGAAATTGCATCTGTATCAGACCGGGATTTCGGGGAGTGGAGGAGATGTGGCAGTTGCTAGAAAAAAGAAACAACCACTTTAGCGGAGTTTCAACCTTTCCATAAAACAAGAGAGGCGCTGAAAATGCGGCTATAAAAGCAGCAAAGCGGTTCTGGTCCGAAAATTTATGCAATGCCAGGAACGTGCACGAAATAACTTCCGGTTTTCGCAAAGGAGGAAGAATGACTTTGCTGTGTAACGGATAACCCCAGGAAATAACAAACAGCCTGCATGCCTCAAAACGTCACTGTGACCGACGATCCGCCATAGGTTACCTTCTGCACCGGTGCGTTCGGGTGTTCGGCCGAAACCAAGCGGACATTCAATTCGCGCTTTTCGGTCATACCTGCGAAGCTTCCCTGGCGCTTTCCGATACTCAGGACCTGCTTCTCGTCGTCCCACTTCAGGCTAACCGTCGCATACTCGCCCCGCTCGTAATCGTAGGTTTCGTTGTCATCCTGATAGAGGGTGAACTCCGCATCCGCGCCGGCGTAGACGGTAATATCGTAGGGTGCGTCAGGCTTTTCCGTGGCGTACTGTTGCAACGGTCCGGTGGGCAGGATGGAGCCGGCGCGCACATACAGCGGGATGATGTCCAGCGGGGCCTCACGCGTATGCGCCTGGCCACCGCGGATTTTCTCGCCACTGTAATAGTCGTACCAGTCTGCACCGGCGGGTAAATAAGTCGTAACACCGGTCTCTAACCCGGGGCGATTGCGTTCCATCCGGGCAAGCTCATTTGGCGTACGCCAGGAGAGGCGTACATTTCGGTCGCCACTCCCCTGGTAGTAATCGATATCGAGCTTCACATGTTCACCCTGTTTTAACTTGCGTTTGACCCCGTGATAGCGGCGACCGCCGGTTTTCCAGTCCTCAATGACCTTTTCACCGTCGAGATACAGAGCAAAGCCGTCATCGCCTTCCAGGCCGATTTCATACTCGCCGCTTTCCGGCGCGACCAGGCTACCGCTCCAGCGCGCGGAAAAGTTGTTCAGGCTCGACAGGCCCGGCGGGAAATCGGCCAACGGCGGCGCCGGCCAGGTGTGATCCAGCACCGTATCCACCACCTCGCCGGCCGCCTGCTCGAAGTTGCGGCCGCTGAAGTACTGAGCGGCAAGGCCGGGCTTGTTGTCCGGCGTGCGCAGGTAGGTGCCGGGAATGGTTTTGGCGGGTGGTTTCTGGAGGTGGTACATGGGCCGGCTGACCGGATGTACCAACAGCGACGGGCCATACATAAAGGCATCACCGACATTGTGAACCTGCCTGTCTTCGGCAAAGTCCATTGCCAGGGGGCGCATCAAGGTGTAGTCATTTTCCGTCACCTGCCAACTCAGGCTGTAGATGTAGGGCAGCAGTCGGTAGCGCAGATCGACGGCCTTTTTAAGCGCGTCGTACACGGTTGGATCCAGCTCCTTGAAAATATAGGGCTCACGCTCAATGTCGGTGCCATGCACGCGCATAATGGGATTGAAGGCGCCATACTGGAACCAGCGGGTGAACAGTTCGCGGTAGGCCGGGTTCTTCTCGCCACCGGGATAGTCGGGTACGAAAAAGCCACCAATGTCGTTGCTCCAATAGGGGTTGCCCGTCACGGTCACATTGACGCCACCGCTGATTTGCTGGCGAAGCGTTTCCCAGCTCGCGTGAATATCACCGGACCAGGAGGCCGCCGCTGTGCGCTGCGCACCGGCCCAGGCCGAACGAGTCAGGGTAAATACCCGCTTGTTGCCGGTGGCGCGCTGGCCGTTGTAGGTGCCTTTGGTGGTCATCAGCGTGTAGGGGTTCAAGTAGCGGGAGAAATCGCCCATGGCGTTGTGGCCCAGGCTTTTGATATCTGACGCCACTTTGTTCGGGTCCCAGCAGGCGGAGCCCACTTCCACTTCGGTGCCGTCCATCCATAGGGCATCAACACCCTTGTCCAGCAATCCGCTCTTCACATGCTTGAAGTAAATTTCCCGGCCCTGCTCGCTGAAGGCGTCGTAGATTCGCGCCTTTTTTGAAATCCAGTGCAGGGGCTCGAAGCGCAGCCCATGGCTATCGAGTTCGGCGGCCAGCGGCGTGTCGTTACCCACCGACGGCCAGATGGAAATCATCAACTTCATGTTGAGGTCGTGTATCGCCGAGGTCATGGCCTTCGGGTCGGGGAAGCGCTCCGGGTCCCAGACCATGCCGCTCCAGTTACCATCCCATTCACCGCCCCACTTGCCGCCGCCCCAGTACTGCCAGTCCTGCACGATGTAATCGAGCGGAAAGCCCTGTTCGCGAAAAGTGCGGGCCACCTCCACAATACGCGTCTGCGTTGGATAGCGCTCTTTACTCATAAACAGGCCGAAAGCCTGCTTGGGGTACATGGGGGCATCGCCGGTCAGGTCGCGGTAGGCGGAGACCACGTCGTCCATATTGTCGCCGGCCATGAAGTAGTAATCCACGCCCCCGGGCGCACTCTCGGCCCACAGGGTCGCGCCTTCAGCATTATCCTTGAACTTCATTGCCGAGTAGGTATCCCACAGGATGCCGTAGTTCTCCGTGGACATCATCACCGGAATGACGCTACCCACATTGGTTTGAACCAACAGCAGCTCCTGGTTGCGGCGATTGATCAGGCTATCCGAGTGACTGTGGTCAATTTCTGTCTCGTTGATAAAGCCGAACCCATAGATGGCCTCATCCTGCTTCAGGGAAAAAGTGTTGGAGACTTCGTAGCTTGGTGCATCGGCAATCGCAACTTTTTCGATGTGCTGGGGCGCACTGGCCGACTCGCGAGTGTAGAGGTTGCCACTCCTGTCGCGGAAACTTAATGCGCCGCTGGCCTTATCGATATCAATGCTTAACTGGTCAGACACAAGCTCGAGTACAGTGCCCCGGTCCTCCAGCTCAAAAGCGACGGCGTCGGGCTGATCAATAATGACCAGACTCGGATGCCGCCAGTAATTCTCCCCCAGATTGCTGTTTACCCTGACTGTTGTCGGTCCGTAAAAGAGGATGTTCTTGATCGTATCGCCCAGCCTGACCTGTACACCGTCCGGCAGGCGACGATAGGCGAATTTGCCGTCACCCTCCCGCAACAGCGATACAAGGTGACCGTTTTCATCGAGACCGGAAACGGGTGACTTATGCGCGGGTCCCGTCGCGCATGAAGCAGTGACAAGGGTGATGGCGGCCAGGGCCGCCGCTTTGCTATAACGCATTATTGTCCTCCGAACACATTCACGAAGCCGCCATTAGCCTTGGCGTTGAGTGGTACAATGTGGTGACTGGTGACTGTTGTCCGGGCAAAAGATCGTGGCTCGTCGCCGTCGCCGATGAGTTCACCTTCACGGGTATGGCGGGTGGACTGGTGATTGGTATTGCCCCAGAGCAGGTAGGTCTGCCGGCCACTGTAGCAGGCACCAGCGTTACCGCTGTAAAAAATTGTCTCACTGCTATATCTCCTCCGACGGACGGTTTAATGTTATGGCTGTCCGGTGCAGGTCTGTCGGCGGAAGGCGTATTCGCAACAACGTGGAGCCACATCCATTTCCGATGCATGTTTTTCCCTGACGCATCTGAGGCGTGACGGGACTATTTTATATAGTATTTATAATATAATAAAAAAACAAGTGAGCCATTTCAACAACGTCATACCATCGACGCCCTCGCGCGGCAGGCGCTTGCAAACGGTCTCTTGCCGTTTTATTGGGATATGGGTGGGCTCGGCAATTTCTCTTCGGGAATTTTTGATAGATCAAACAACACCATCTTTGACCAGCAAACACTGGATGCCCTGCTGGAGGGAAAATCTCAATAACTCCCGGTCATCAGGCCGCGGCTAAAAGCCGCGGCCCATGCTCTATTATCCCCGTTTAGAAAATGAGCACGGTGCTGAAAATACCGCTGTAAAAGCTTCTGAGCTCGAAAATTCACGCAACGATGGGGTTATTTGCGCTCCTTAGCGCTCGTTTTTTTGTGCTTCTGCTCCTGCGCCCAGCGCGTCAACACCGGGGGCGCAAAAATCTCCTCGAGTGCGCCACTGCGTCGCATCTTCCCAAGGGCCTCCAACACGGCCTGTTTGTACTGGGGATGTGGTGCCTCGCGGGAAAAATACAAGCTCCCCGTCAACTCGCCCAGATAATTCAGCAGCACAATATTGTCTGGTTTCAACCCGAGCGCCCGCAAACCAAACCCCAGAGACTGGGCGGTGCCAACGAGTGCCTCCAGACGGCCACTGAGCATCATGGCCATCCCCTGGTTCATATGGGACAGGGGGAACTTCTCCAGATAGTCCGCGTCATCGAAGGCTTCGCCGAAACGTGCGCCACGGATGTAGCCCACCCGCTTTCCCGCCAGCGCCCTAAGCTTCTCTAAAGGCGTGCTTCCGGGCGGCCCGACCAACAGCAAAGGCATATTCACCACCACCACCCCCAGGTTTTCGGCAATGCGTTCAGATTCTTCGCAGGTGAACATCACCGCAATATCAGCCTTACCCAGGCGGATACTGTGAATGATCCGGGCGTAAGGTTGCAATTGATTATCAACGGATATAGATAAGTGATCGGCCAGGTGCTGAGCGAAGGTGATCAACAACCCCTGGGGTTTGCCCTCGGCATCGACATAACCCCAGGGCTCAACGTGTCCGGTGACGAGTTTGAGCGCTTGGTTGGGTTGAGCCCAGGCAACACTCGTACCCAGGAGCAGCCCCCCAAGCAGTATTTTAGCTGTCCAAAGGAAAGCCTGATTCATCGCACACTGATTGCGTTCTCAACACCAATGGATTAGTGACGGCAGAGCTCTGGGCCCGAGGAGGCAGTGACCGTCGGGACATAGTGCGAACTTACCGAAATCCTTACAGAAAGGATGCGAAGGGTTTCTCAAATACCACCAGCGACAATACGTACGTCCGTGAAGTCTTTTTCGGCCACGCGTCGAGCCGCAGCAGCCGAGACTCATGGGAGCGCCCCCCATCGAGGTGGCAGGCGCAGGTGATGGCCGATGCCATACAAGAATTCAAGGGATTAACCCCTCGTTCTGATCCAGCAAGGTAATGACTTCCTCAGGTACACGGCCGAGGCGACTGCGTTGCGGAAATGTTCCCACCGGGACAACTCTTACTTCTTCGCCATTTTCATAATCGATGACAGATACGCTGTTATCCCCGCTCAGGGAAACAAAACAATAGCGGCCATTGGGACCTGTGGTGGCCCAGTAGGGAATCAGTCCCACATCGGTCAAACTTAATACACTCATGTCTTGCGCATCGAGAATTGTCACGGTGTTGTCGATGGTACCGCAATCGCACACTTTACTGCCGTCACCGGAAAGCGCCAGACCGTGGTGGGCGGAATCGTGAGGATACTCATCGAAGCTAGCGTAGGTACTTAATGCGAATCCACTGAGTGGCTGGTCACTTCTAGCCAACTCCTCACGATTGGCCAGATCGTATTTAATCGCGCCATTCAAATAAGAAAGTTGGGTATAAAGTATAGTGCCATCCTCGGAAATCACATTGGGCCGAATACCCAAGTCAAACTCCCAGGTATCGACGACTTCAAGTGTTTCAGCATCAACCTTGATAAGCAAGCGATCACCCTTTTTGTCATTATCCTCATAGGGAACACTATTGGTACCGACATCGCCAATGCTGCTGTTGTATATGTATTTGCCATCAGCCGAGAAGTCGTTCTGGTGTGGATAATCCCCCGTCGGGAATGAACCAATTCTCTTACCTGTAGCCGTATCAATAACATCGGCAACATTGGCAGAAGTGGCAGAAACCACAAGTCGTTTACCGTCCGGTGACATCGCCGCGTGGTCGGCCTTGAAACCAGAAACAAATCTACGCCACAGCCGAGGATGGTCCGGATTGGTCAAATCAAAGGCCGCCACATCTCCCAGGTTCGCGCGCGATACGTACAATGTTTTGCCGTCTGGCGAAACAAACACGTCATCGACGAAGCGGTCACCGTCAGCCGGCTCAAAATGATGCAGGACCTGCTTGCCTCTCACCACAAGATACGCAATAGCTCTGACCGGGTTGGCAAAGATGAGAAATCCCATTTCTGCACGATCCGGATAGACATCCACAGAACCGAGATTTTCAAAGGTATTTGCATCGATAAAACTCACGCTCGCATCAACAGCGTTTCCAACCATCAATACATCGCGCATTCCATCTTCTTGTGCATTAAGTGATGCGCCCAGCGTCATACATAAAAGAAAGGGGGTAGATATCAGTGACAGAAAAACACTGCGTCGTTTTGCTCTCATAGCAACTCTCCGGGAATATTATTATTAATGTAAATCCGAAATTATCCTGTGCATTTCAGGCAATCCGG